>JBMTOT010000014.1:0-34396 GCA_049442935.1 Ilumatobacteraceae bacterium
TTCTTCCGAGAGATCTTCCACCACGATGCGCGGCCACTCCGGTGCGACGTCGACGGCCAACCCGGGACCACCGGTGCGCTCATGTTCGGCGGCCGACGGCGCAGGCGAGGTCGTGAGAACCGGCACACCCTCCCGGCGGCCACGCTCGAGAGCCACGGATGTCGCGTCCCATGCGGGACTGCGTTCTTCTTTCAGTGCTTCGTCGTGCTCGTCGATCACGACGATCGTTGAGAGCCCCGGACAGGGGGCAAACACGGCCGAGCGGGTTCCGATCACCACGTTGGCTCCGACAGATGCGACTGCCCATTCGTCGGGCACGACGGCAACTCCGAGACCCTTGCGGCGCAGCGAGGCAGCACCGAGCGACACCATGCGGCGGGTCGGGCAGATCACAAGCACCGGTCCACGATCTGCCACAGCGCTCACGACCGACAGCGCCGACGCAAGAGGCGGCACGCGCAGGCACCCTCCCCCTTTCGCACGCACCTCCTTCGCAGCGCGTGAGACGGGGTCGTCTATGGGGACCGGCGCGCGACCTTTCCGCGCATTGGCCGTCCCGAGACGCATCGATGGTGATGACGCCGATGCAAGCACCGCACGGAACGGACCGCACCAGGCATCTCCGACCCAACGGCACAGATCGATCAGTCCCGGCTCTACACCGGCTCCGCTCCTGCCCGCAAGGGGACGAAGACTGTCTCTGTCAACACCGTCAGACGTCGTCGACGACAGGCCGACGACCCAGCCGCCGACACGGCGCCCGTTCAGATCGATGCGCACCCGATCGCCGAGCCGAAGAGGGCCGAATCCGTCCGGCACCGCATAGTCGAACTGCTTGTCGATCCCCGTCACGTCGGGAACGACGGCGGCGACGGACGAGTTCTCAGATGTCAGAGTTTGACAGCCGCCTTGAACTCGGCCAGCTTCGACAACGCTTCCCACGTGAAGTTGGGATCGTTGCGGCCGAAATGTCCGTACGCGGCGGTCTTGGCATAGATCGGCCTCTTGAGCTGCAGGTCACGAACGATCGCCGCAGGGCGAAGATCGAACACTTGGTTCACGGCTTCCTCGATCGACTCCTCGCTCACCACATTCGTTCCGAAGGTCTCGACGAGAATCGAAATCGGACGGGCCATGCCGATGGCGTAGGCCACTTGAACTTCGCAGCGGCGCGCGGCACCGCTCGCGACTACGTGCTTGGCGACCCAGCGCGCCGCGTAGGCGGCCGATCTGTCGACCTTTGACGGGTCCTTGCCCGAGAACGCTCCGCCGCCGTGACGACCCATGCCGCCGTAGGTGTCGACGATGATCTTGCGGCCAGTGAGCCCTGTGTCTGCGTGTGGCCCGCCAAGCACGAACTTGCCGGTCGGGTTCACGTAGATGTCGGGGTTGTCGCCCCTGTACTGCTCCGGGATCATCGGCATGATCACCTGCTCGATCAGATCCGGGCGGATCTGGGTCTCGCGGTTGGTGCCTTCGCTGTGCTGGGTGGAGATCAGGACTGTCTTGAGACGAACGGGACGGCCGTCCTCGTAATCGAAAGTGACCTGCGTCTTCCCGTCAGGACGAAGATACGGAATGCGTCCGCTCTTTCTCACCTCGGTGAGCTGCTCTGCCATGCGGTGGGCGAGCCAGATCGGTAGGGGCATCAACTCGGGCGTCTCGTCACAGGCGTACCCGAACATCATTCCCTGGTCGCCAGCTCCCTGCTCTCCGAGTGCATCGTCACCCGACCCGGCGCGCGCCTCTTCGCTCTTGTCGACTCCCTGGGCGATGTCCACGCTCTGGGCGTCGAGAGCGACGACGACACCGCACGTGTTGCCGTCGAAACCGAACGCCGCGTCGTTGTATCCGATGCTGTTGATCGTGTCCCGAGCGATCTTCGGGATGTCGACATAGGCGTCGGTGGTGATCTCACCCGACACGACACACAGACCGGTTGTCAGGAGCGTCTCGCACGCCACGCGGCTCTCCGGATCCTTCTCGAGGATGGCATCGAGAACGGAGTCCGAGACCTGGTCGGCCATTTTGTCGGGGTGGCCCTCGGTGACGCTCTCCGACGTGAACGTGAACTTCCTCACGGTGTTTCCTCCTGTGTGCGACTCACTGACGCCGCGACCCCGACACGCTATCCAATACGGCCTTGGCCACGATGCGTTTGTCGGTGAGACCGGTCTCGCTCCTCGAGCCGTCAGAGCCGAGGATTGTGACGGCATTCGTCGCGTGCGAGAAGCCGACCCCCGGGGCCGAGACGTCATTTGCCACGATGAAATCGAGGTTCTTGCGCACCAGTTTCGCCTCTGCGTTGGCCACCATGTCGTCGGTCTCGGCCGCGAAACCCACGAGAGTTTGACCAGGGGTCTTGGCAGCTCCGAGCGCGGCCAAAATGTCCGGGGTCGGCTCGAGCACGATCTGCGGAGCACCTGCGTCTTTTTTGATCTTGTTCGCGGCGGGCGACACCGGGCGGAAGTCTGCAACTGCGGCAGTCATGATCGCCACGTCGCACCCCGGCCATCGAGACACGACCTCGTCGTGCATCTGCTGTGCTGTTTCCACCCGCACGCATTCAATGCCGGGGCTGACTGAAATCTCTGCCGTCGTCACGAGAATCACGCTCGCCCCTCGGGCTCGTGCCTCTTCGGCGATCGCGTGTCCCTGCCGGCCGCTTGAACGATTGGCTATCACGCGCACCGCGTCAATGGGCTCTCGGGTGCCACCTGCGGTCACGAGCACCGTGAGTCCTGCCATGTCGCACCCTTCGGACAGCACACCCCTCACGGCCTCGACGATCGTGTCGGGATCAGCGAGCCGACCGGTCCCCGAGTCGCCGCCCGCCAGTCGTCCCTCCTGCGGTTCGACGACCACCACACCCCGCGCACGCAGAGTCTCGATGTTCTGTTGCACAGCGGGGTGCTCCCACATTTCGGTGTGCATCGCAGGACACACCACAACCGGCGCGCGAGTTGCAACCAAGGTCGCCGTGAGGAGATCTTCTGACGATCCAGTTGCGTAGGCCGACAGCACGCGTGCAGTCGCCGGTGCGACCACGATCACATCGGCCGTCTGACCGAGACGCGTGTGTGGGATCGGCGATGCGTCGTCCCAAAGACTTGTGTGCACCGGTTCGCTGGCGAGGGCAGACAACGTGACCGGACCGATGAACCGATGTGCGTCCTCGGTCATGATGGCTGACACGTGTGCACCGGCGTCGACCATTCGGCGACACACCTCAACCGCCTTGTACGCGGCGATGCCGCCGGAGACACCGAGCACGACCCGGCGGCCTCGGAAGACTGAAAAGTCACTCATCGGTTGCCAGTGAACCTGCGGCGTCGGCCCTGATCGAGAGCGATCAACTGCGAGGCGGGATCAGCCCTCGGCGGACTCGTCGCCGGACGTTGCGCCGTTGTCGCCGAACATCTCGGCGGCCTCAGCCTCCATCAGCGCGAGCTCATCCTCAGGAATCTCGTCACCAGGCTCACGATCGATCTTCACGATCTTGTCGGCTGCGATCTCCTCGAAGGCGATCGACAGGGGCTTGCGCGCAACAGACGACACCTGCGGGGGGATGATGTGGCCGAGGCCCTCGCCGAGCTGGTTGAAGTAGTCGTTGATTCCCCGGGCACGGTACGACACGAGCGTGACGAGGCCGAACTTCGAGCCGGTGCGGTCGAGCAGGGTCTCGATGGGCGGGTGGATCATTGAGTCGTGCTGGCGCGACATGTGCACCTCCGTGACGGCCGGACGTTCCGGCGGGACCCCGAAAGGCTACCTGCGGCCGCCCCTCGCCGCACCGATGATCCCCTCTATCTCGGCCACCGCACGCTCAAGGTCGTCGTTGACGACCACCACGTCCGCCTCGCGCGTGCCCCTGAGTTCTTCTTCTTCGGCCTTGCGCAGCCTCTCGACGACATGTTCGGGCGAGTCCCCGCGGGCCTCGAGCCGCCTCCGTTGCTCCTCCCGCGACGGCGGAGCAACGAACACCAGGATCGCCTCAGGGTGTCTGGCCTTCACTTGTTCAGCGCCGTGCAGTTCGATCTCGAGAACGACGTCACAGTCGCCGTCGAGCGGCGGCAAGGGCGATCCATAGAGATTGCCGAGAAACTCGGTCCACTCGAGAAATCCACCCTCGTCGATCCGCCGCTCAAACTGATCGCGCTCGACGAACACATATGCGGTCTCCGGCTCTCCGTCCCGACGCCGCCGGGTCGTCCACGACCGACTGAGCCACAGACGTGAATCACGCGCAACGAGCGCATCGACGATCGTCCCCTTCCCGGCACCTCCGGGACCGGACACGATGATGATGAGCGGATTGGTCACCGCGACGCCTTCGCAAGTTCGACCGCCCCCGCCAGCACCCGCGAGCGATCCTGTCCGGAAAGTTCACTCACTCGCACGGACTCAGCGATGCCGAGAGAGGCGAGCATCCGGCGACCTGCGACCTTTCCGACACCCGGGGTGACGTCGAGGAGTTTGACCACATACGTCTCGGTTCGATCATCGTCGGCAGGAAGGCCGAGAAGCATCGCCAGTTGCCCGGACGCGGCCTCGGCAACGGCCGCTTCACGCGCATTCCGCAGAGCAGAGACCCGAGCGAGGTCTCGTTCGCGGTCCGACATGTCCGAAATGCTACCGACGAGCAGTCGGGCACTTCGGAATCATCCCCGCGCAGGTGCGAGCTCGGACCACTCTGTCATGCCGAGTCGACGAAGGCCGCGGGTCGCCTCGCGAGCGATACGCCACGCCGCACCCGGGTCGACGAACGATGCAGTCCCCACCTGCACCGCCTTGGCACCGGCACGAAACATCTCGATCGCATCGGCCCCCGACGCCACCCCACCGACTCCGACGATGTCGAGGTCGGGAAGAGCGGAATGAACATCGCTCACGGCACGCACCGCAATCGGATGGATGGCCGGACCGGACAACCCGCCTCCCCCATTGCCGAGACTCGGCGCACCCGACAACGGGTCGATCTCCAGTGCCACCACCGTGTTCACAAGCGTGACCGCGTCGGCCCCCTTCTCGCCCGCCGCCGCGGCGATCTCGACGAGCCGATCAGTGTTCGGACTGAGCTTGGCCCACACGGGAACGGACACAACATCTCGCACCGCGCCGATGACATCGCGCACCAGGTCGATGTCGTGGGCGACGATACCCGAGCGACCCTCCAGATTCGGACACGACAGATTCACCTCGAGGGCCGCGATGCGTGACCCGACGGCGGCGATCAGCGTCGCCGCACGCCTGTACTCCTCGACGGTGCGTCCCCAGATGCTGCACACCACCGTCGCATCGGCCGCTTCCAGGCGCGGCAACGACGTCGCGACCCACTCCGACGCTCCGGGTCCTTGCAGGCCAACGGCATTGACCATGCCTGCGCGGGCCATGTGAACCCGCGGCGCCGGATTGCCTGGCCACGGCTCCCAGAAGAGGCTCTTGACGACGGTTGCACCGAGCCTGTTCATCGGAAGGTGTCCCGCGAATTCGACATCGTGTCCGGCGGTGCCCGACGCCGTCATGAACGGATTGGCGAGGATCGCACCGCCGACACGCACCTCGCCCGCCGACGACGGGTCGACACCGCGCGGACCCCACCATGTCATCGGGCGTGGTACTCCTGCAGCGACCGAACCGTGATCTCCTCGCCGTGCTGTTCACGCAGGCCGTTCACCGCGGCAACCGCCGCCTCCACAGTGGTGAGCGACGGCACGCGGTGCACGTTGGCGGCCTTCCTGATGGCCTCACCGTCTTCTCGTGACCCCCGTCCGTGCGGGGTGTTCACGACGAAGGCGATCTCTCCATTGGCGATGAGATCGACAGCGCTGTTCATCGTCGAGCCGTCAACCTCGGAAAGTTTCGCCACGACCTCATCGACGGCGATGCCGAACTTCGAGAGATAGGCGGCGGTTCCTGTTGTTGCCGCAATCCCGAGACCAAGGTCGCGGAGACGTTTTGCGACGACCAACCCTGCAGGCTTGTCGCCGTCGTTCAATGACAGGAACACCAGTCCTTCGGTGGGCAGGACGGTCCCGGCCGCCGTCTGCGATTTCACGAAGGCTCGACCGAATGAACAGTCAATTCCCATCACCTCGCCGGTCGAGCGCATCTCCGGCCCGAGCGCGGTATCGACCTCGGGAAAGCGGTTGAACGGAAGCACGGCTTCCTTGACCGACACGTGACCTCCGGCCACGGGAGGAACCAGGAGCCCCTCGGCACGGAGGTCATCGAGCGTCGCCCCGAGCATCACTCGGCTCGCCACCTTTGCCAGCGGAACACCGGTGGCCTTGGCGACGAACGGCACGGTTCTGGAGGCGCGAGGGTTCGCCTCGATCACGTAGACGGTCGTACCGAGCACCGCGAACTGCACGTTGATCAGGCCCCGCACGTCGAGAGCCTGGGCAATCGCGACCGCATACGACTCGATCACTTCGACGACCCATGGTGCGAGGTTCTGTGGCGGTATGGCACATGCGCTGTCACCAGAATGGACCCCGGCCTCTTCCACGTGCTCCATCACTCCGCCGATCAGAACGTCACCGGTTGCGTCGCGGATCGCATCGACGTCCACTTCGGTGGCGTCTTCGAGGAAGCGGTCGATCAGAACCGGACGTTCGGCCGACAGACCGCCCTCGCGACCGAGACTGCCGTCACGAGACATCTCGACCAGCGCCCGCTCGAGCGCCTCGTGGTCATGAACGATCTGCATCGCGCGTCCACCCAGCACGTAGCTGGGCCTCACGAGGACCGGGAACCCGACCTTGTCTGCGATCTTTCGCGCCTCGGCAATGTCGACGGCTGTGCCGCCCGGCGGCTGCGGAATCGACAGACTCTCGCACAATGCGTTCCACTTTTCGCGGTCCTCGGCAAGGTCGATGGACGCGGGCGATGTCCCTGCAATCAAGTCGGCCGGGATCAGACCGGACAACTTGAGAGGGGTCTGACCTCCGAGGCTCACGATCACCTTCGGCGGCACCCCGCCGGATGCTGCCGTCTCTGCCTCGATCACATTCATCACGTCTTCACGCGTCAACGGCTCGAAGTACAGGCGATCCGAGGTGTCGTAGTCGGTGGACACCGTCTCCGGGTTGCAGTTCACCATCACTGTTTCGAAGCCCGCGTCACGGAGAGCGAAACTGGAGTGAACGCAGCAGTAGTCGAATTCGATTCCCTGTCCTATGCGGTTCGGGCCCGAACCGAGGATCACCACTCGCGGCCGGTCGCTCGAACGGACCTCCGACTCATCTTCGTACGTCGAGTAGTGGTACGGGGTGGTTGCCTCGAACTCCGCGCTGCACGTGTCGACCGTCTTGTACGTTGGCATCACACCGAGTTCGGTGCGGCGTTCCCGCACCGCATCTTCCGAGCAACCGAGAACGTGCGCCAGTTGCGCATCGGAGTATCCGAGTCTCTTGGCGCGTCGCATCTCCTGTTTCGACAGCGACCCGAGTTGTCTCCCCTCGAGGACAGCGCGTTCCTCGGTGATCATCGCCATTTGGTCGAGGAACCACGGATCGATCAGCGTCGCGGCGTGGACCTGATCGAAAAGACCCCGACGAAGGGCCTCTCCCACCTGGAAGATTCGATCAGGTGTCGGCACTGCGCACTTGGCGAGCAGTTCGGAGTCGTCCAGCGACACGAGCGCACTCTCGGCCGGGTCACAGTTGAGACCGAGTCGACCCTGCTCGAGAGATCTGAGACCTTTTTGCAGACTCTCCGTGAAGGTGCGCCCGATTGCCATCACCTCGCCGACACTTTGCATCTGCGTCCCCAGGACGCCCTGCGTGCCGGGGAGCTTCTCGAATGCCCAACGGGGGATCTTCGTCACGACGTAGTCGATTGTCGGCTCGAACGAGGCCGGGGTCTTGCGGGTGATGTCGTTCGGGATCTCGTCGAGCGTGTACCCGACCGCGAGTTTCGCGGCGATCTTCGCGATGGGGAAACCGGTCGCCTTCGAGGCGAGCGCCGACGACCGCGACACGCGCGGGTTCATCTCGATGACGACCATCTCGCCGTTCGAGGGGTTGAGCGCGAACTGCACGTTCGACCCGCCGGTCTCGACACCCACCCGCCTGATGCACGCGAAGGCCGCGTCGCGCATCTTCTGGTACTCGACGTCCGAGAGCGTCTGGGCCGGCGCGACCGTGATCGAGTCGCCGGTGTGCACACCCATCGGGTCGACATTCTCGATGCTGCAGATGATCACGCAGTTGTCGGCGCGGTCGCGCATCACTTCGAGTTCGTATTCCTTCCACCCGACGATCGAGGTCTCGATCAGGATCTCTCGGATCGGGCTGGCATCGAGTCCGTTCGATGCGACCTTCCTGAACTCTTCCATCGTCGAGGCGATTCCGGTGCCTCGGCCACCCAGGATGTAGGCGGGCCTGATGATCACGGGCAAGCCGATCTCGGCGACGACCCTCTCGGCCTCTTCCATCGTGTGGGCCGTGCCGCTGCGCGGAACGTTGAGGCCGATTCCGATCATTGCCTGCTTGAACATCTCGCGGTCCTCCGCGGTCGCAATGGCCTCCGCGTTCGCACCGATCAGCTCGGGAGTACCCGGCATACCCACCAGTCCGCGCTCGTGGAGCGTCATCGCCAGGTTGAGCCCCGTCTGTCCCCCGAGAGTCGGGAGAACTGCGTCTGGTTGTTCCCTCTCGATGATCTTTGCCAGCACCTCCGGCGTCAGTGGCTCGATGTAGGTCCGATCGGCGAAGTCGGGGTCGGTCATGATGGTGGCCGGGTTGGAGTTCGCGAGGATGACCTTGTAGCCCTCGCTTCGCAGCACGCGGCACGCCTGGGTGCCGGAGTAGTCGAACTCACATGCCTGACCGATGACAATCGGACCGGAGCCGATGATCAGGATGCTCTCGAGGTCGTCGCGGCGTGGCATCAGCGTGTCTCCATCATCTCTGCGAATCGTTGGAACAGGTATCTCGAATCGTGCGGACCGGGCCCGGCCTCCGGGTGGTGCTGGACGCCGAACGCAGGCCGCCCGATCACTTTCATGCCCTCGTTGGTCCCGTCATTCAGGTTCACGTGCGTCACCTCTGCGATCCCGGCGAGGGAGTCGGCATTGACGCAGAAGTTGTGGTTCTGACTCGTGATCTCGACGCCACCGGTGGTGTTGTCGCGCACCGGATGATTCCCCCCGTGGTGACCGAAGGGAAGTTTGTAGGTGCGACCCCCGAGTGCGAGGGCGAGCAATTGATGCCCGAGGCAGATGCCGAAAGTGGGAACGTCTGCTTCAACGATGGTGCGGATGTTCTCGAGCGCGCCGACCACCTGCTCGGGGTCTCCCGGGCCGTTCGAGAGAAACACGCCGTCGGGTGACATCGCGAGCACGTCTGATGCGGGAGTCGACGCCGGAACGACCGTGACGGTCGCGATCTCGGACAGGCACTGCAAGATCGTGCTCTTGATTCCGAAGTCGTATGCAACGACGCGGAAAGCCCCGCCGGGCACCTCGTAGGCCTCTCGGGTCGTCACCTGCGACACCAGGTCAACGCCGGATGTTCCCTTTTCTGCACGAGCGGCGGCGAGCAGATCAGCCTCGCCTGCGGTGCCGAAAGCACCGCGCAGGGCACCTGCGTCGCGCAGAAGGCGTGTCAGCCTGCGCGTGTCGATCGATGCCACACCCGGCACGTTCACCGACACGAGCATCTGATGCAGATCAGACTCGCTGCGCCAGTTGCTGCGGCGCCGGGCCATCTCCCTCACCACGACACCGCGGGCAAACGAGCCCCTCGACTCGGCGTCGGCAGATGTGGTGCCGTAGTTGCCGATGTGCGTCGACGTGAAGGTGATGATCTGTCCGGCGTACGAGGGGTCGGTGATGACTTCCTGGTATCCGGTCATCGTGGTGTTGAAGACCACCTCGCCCGACGCGATGCCTCCCGCGGGCACCGCGCCCACCGCCTCTCCTTCGAAGATGCTTCCGTCCTCGAGCACGAGGGCAATCTCTGTCGGCTTCGTCACTGGGCACCTCTCTTGGAATTGTCTGGGTACTCGTTCTGCTGCGCGGCTCCGTCGCGCACGGTGATGCGACCGGAATACATCGTGTGCACCACTTTCCCGCGCAGTTCCATTCCGTGATACGGGGTGTTGCGGCTGCGACTGGCGAGAGCATCGCGGTCAACCCGCCACGTCTGAACCCGATCCCACGCCACGATGTTCGCCGGCTCGCCGACCGCGACTGGTCTTCCCTGGCGCCCCAGGGACGCAATTCGAGCGGGGTTCCACGACATGAGTGCCGCGACACGCACAGGGTCATCGGTGATGTGCGTGACCACGACAGACAGCGCCGTCTCGAGCCCGAGCATTCCCGGAGGAGCCGCATCCAGTGGTTGCTCCTTGGTGTGCGGCGCATGCGGTGCGTGGTCGGTTGCCACCGCGTCGATCGTGCCGTCGAGGAGCCCTTCTTTCAGAGCGGCGATGTCAGCGGGCGTCCGCAGGGGTGGATTTACCTTGAAGATCGGGTCGAAACCGCGCAGCAACTCGTCGGTGAGCGCCAGATGGTGCGGCGCAGCCTCTGCCGTGATGGGAAGCCCGTCGGCCTTCGCTCGACGCACCAGCTCGACGCTGCCCGCGGTCGACAGATGCAGAAAGTGCATCGGGGCCCCCGTGAGCCGCACCAGTTCGATGTCGCGGTGCAGCATCAGCTCCTCGGCAATCGCCGGCCAACCGGGAACTCCCATCTCGCTGCAGCACGACCCTTCATGCATCACCGCCCCCTCTGTGAGACGCGCCACTTCGCAATGCTGTGCGAGCACGATTCCGAGACCGAGCGAATATTCGAGTGCGCGCCGCATCAGCAGCGGATCTTGGACGCCGTTGCCGTCGTCGGTGAAGATCCGCACTCCTTCGCCGGCAAGAGCGGCGTACGGTGCCACCTCCGTACCCATGCGGCCCGTGGTGATGCACCCGGCCGGCTGCACCTCGCACCATCCGGCACGTTCCCCTTGGTCGCGCACGAACCTCACGACCGGCACCGAGTCTTGAGCCGGATCGGTGTTCGGCATCGCGACCACAGCCGTGTAGCCCCCGAGGGCGGCGGCCCTCGTGCCCGTCTCGATTGTCTCTGCCTCTTCGCGACCAGGTTCACGAAGATGGGCGTGGAGATCCACGAAACCGGCGTTCACATAGAGACCTGCCGCATCGACGACGTCGTCGCGCGCGGCGTCCGTCTCAATCTCAGGTGCGACCTCGACGATTACACCACCCTCTGTGCGCACGTCCAGCCTCGCCACCCCGTCGGGATTCACGACCATCCCGCCCTTCACAACCGTCGACCGACTCATCGAAGCGCACCTTCCTTCACTGTCGTCTTCATTCCGCTGCCTTTCCGTCGGTCGACCCGATCAGCGATCCCCCACCGAGAATCGTGAACAGCACGGCCATGCGCACCGCAACCCCCGTCGACACTTGGGTCAGCACGCGCGACGAGTTGAGTCGACCCGGATCTGCGACCATCTCGACTCCGCGGTTCATCGGACCCGGATGCATCACGATCGCCCCCCGGCGCATTGCCGCCGCACGTCTGTCGTCGAGCCCGAACCGTTCAGAGTATTCGCCGCCGGCTGGAAGCAGCCCGGCCGACATGCGTTCCTTCTGGAGGCGCAACATGTAGGCGACGTCGATCTCAGAGATGACCCCGTCGAGTGAGCCGACGACCTCGATGTTCCTCGCCCCCAACCACGCAACCGGCGCCAAGGTGGCCGTGGACACCACGGTGATGCGTGCGCCGAGTTTTGTGAAGAGGTCGATGTCGCTGCGCGCGACTCGGGAATGGGCCACGTCTCCGACAATCGCCACGTGAAGACCTTCCATCGAGTTTCCTGTGCCGAGCGACCGCGTCACCGTGTGGGCATCGAGCAGGGCCTGAGTCGGGTGCTGGTGCCAGCCGTCGCCCGCGTTCACCACGCTTGCCTCGGTCCACTTCGTCACGGCCGAAGGGACCCCGCTCGATTTGTGCCGCACCACGAAGGCATCGACACCCATCGCCGAGAGGGTCTCGATCGTGTCACGGAGGCTCTCACCCTTGTTGAGACTGGAGGTCGACGCGGTGAACGTCAGCGTGTCGGCAGAGAGCCGCTTGGCTGCCGTGTCGAAACTCAGCCGAGTGCGCGTCGAGTCTTCGAAGAAGACCTGGGCCACGGTCTTGCCCCGCAGGGCGGGGACTTTCGGAACGGGGCGCGAACTGATCTCGACCATCGCATCGGTTGAGTCGAGGAGCGCCGAAATGTCAGCTGCGGTGAGGTCCGCAGTGCTGAGGAGGTGCTTCATGAACTGACCCCCGCCCCGGTCACCGTGACACCCGACGGTCCGACCGCCACTTCGTCGTCCGCGTGGGTGGGAATGTTCTTGCCGACGTAGTCGGGGCGGATCGGGAGCTCTCTGTGTCCCCTGTCGACCATCACCGCGAGCTGCACGGCACGAGGTCGGCCATGGTCGTTGAGAGCGTCCAGTGCTGCCCTCACCGTGCGCCCGGTGAAGAGAACGTCGTCCACGAGAACCACGGTGCACCCTGTGAGATCGACCGGAATCGATGTTGGCGCACCGTGCACCACAGGGCGAAGCGAGATGTCGTCGCGGTACAGGGAGATGTCGAGCAGTCCCAGCGGGACTTCTCGTTCGACGCCGCCTTCGACTGCGATCCGCATCAGCAGCTCTCGCAGTCGTTCGGCTATCCATGCTCCGCCGGTTTGCATGCCGACGACCACGACGTTGACGAGCCCGGGATTGCGCTCGTGGATCTCGTGGGCGATGCGCGTCACGGCGCGATCGACCTGATCAGCCGAAAGGACCTCGACCGCACTCACTGGCCGGCGCGTGAGCCGGAGCAGGACACGACGCCGGGCACGAAAAAAGCCCAGCACGAGATGCGTGCGGGCTTTCCGGTACGTGCGTCCATGTTGTCCTTCCGTTCGGGCCTCACGGGACCCGTTTGACGGTCTCTTTGATCATACTCAGCCGCCGGAAGGGCGTCAACCGGGAGGCACCAGCGCCGCTCGTCGCCACACCTGCCAGTACTCATTGTCTGCCACGACCACGAAGGCGCCTTTCTCGGCGTCCCACAGTTGTTGCATGTCTGGAAGCAGGAACCGGGGCAGGACGACGTATTCGACAGTGTCGGCGGCGGGCAGTCGAGCGCCCTCCAACGAGCCGTCGACCCCGTAGAGATGGGCGCGGAACGGATTCGGGAAGAAATAGAGACCGGTGCGGTGCGCCGCATGTGGCACGAGCGGGTCGTAGAACGCCGCCGAGGCGCGATCGGGCACGGAGGCAAGGATGTCGTGCGCCGCAACCACGGCTGGGTTATCCCGCGACGGAGTCTCGCGCGCGGACAACGACAGATTGTGGGGAGACCACAGAACCGATGCAAGCAGAGAGGAAACGGCGACTGCACCGATGATCCGGCGCTTCGACCGGGGCCGCAGCGCCGCCGCGCCCTGCACGGTGGCGAAGAGAAGCGCCGGGACCGCGACGATCGAATAGTGGTAGGCGATGTTGTGCTGGTACCAGTAGGTGCTGAGAACGTTCACGAACAGCACCACGGATGACACGGCGGCAAGGCCAGCAGACAGCGCAAAGAGAGCAAGAAATGGCGCCGTCATCTGGAACAGGTAGGTGAGCCGGTCGACGTCGAGGAAGTGTGCGGCGACGTTCCAGGGAGCGGTGACGGTCTCGGTGAGGAGTCCCCCGACTCCGCCGAAGGGCACCCGCCATCCGTTGCGTGTCGGCACACCCGTGAGCGGGCGCATGATGGCATACATCGCGACGAGCGCCGCGATGAGACCGGCGAGAACGGTCGCAAGTCCCTTCCGACGATCGACGCGCGCCGCGATCCAGATCCCGAGCGGCACGACCAGCAGGAACGCATCCTCCTTGACGGACAGCACCAGCAGCACTGCCAACGCGAACACCTTCCACCTTCGTTCAAGCAGGGCCCACAGCGCGAGCGGCACGAAGAGTCCGTGGAATGAATCTGGGTGGAAGTTCTCGAGCGTTGTTCCGGCAACCGCCGGGTTTGCGAGCCACACGAGACCGGCCAGAAATGCCAGGGATTCGTTCGCCAGAACGCGTCTGGCGAACAAGAAGGTCGGGATCGTTCCTGCGGCGACCACCACCGACTGCAGCACGAGAAGCGTCTCCGTTCCGGGGGCGATCCAGTACAACGGCAGAACGAGGAGCAACACCAATGAACTGTGGTCGCCGAAGAGATTGCGCCCCATCAAGGTGACGAAAGGAGCCTCGAAACGCGAGAGCAACCAGAGACCCTGGTCGTACAGGCCCACGTCGTACGAGAACGTGCCGAAGCCGTGATGAAGATCAATCTGCAGGCGAGACATCCAGACGGCCCACGCACATGCCGCCATGACCATTGCGACGGTCCATGGCGAGATTCGCCTGGTCACCGGCACAGATACCACGGCACCACACTCATCGACGCCCCGTGCCGTTCACTCCCCGGGGCGCACTCCGCGTGCGACGGTGGCGAGAACTCCGTTCACGAAGCGACCTGAGTCGTCGGTGGAGAATCTCTTGGCAAGTTCCACCGCCTCGTCGATGACCACCGCAACCGGAACATCCGGACGTGACGTGAGTTCCCAGATCGCCAGCCGCAGGATCGCCCTGTCGAGAGCCGGCATTCTCTCGAGCGGCCAGCCGTGCGCATTCGCCGCGATCAACCCGTCGATCTCGCCGCGCGTCCCCTCGATGCCGGACAACATGGCCCCGACCGACTCCTCGGCCACGAGCTTTCTCTCGCTCAACAGCTCTGCCGCCCGAATGTCGCGCTGCTCGCTCTCGTAGAGCAGCATCACCGCCTGCTCCCGAGCGTCTGATCGTTCGTCGGGGGCGCCCGCATCGTCTCGACGCGGCATCAGACGCGCGTGATGTAGTCGCCGCTTCGGGTGTCCACCTTCACCCTGTCCCCCACGTTCACGAACAAGGGCACCTGAATGACCTTGCCGGTTTCGAGCGTGGCGGGCTTCTTCGCGCCCGACACCCGGTCTCCCTGCACTCCGGGCTCGGTGTCAGACACAGTGAGTTCGACCGACGCCGGGATTTCGACGCTCACGATCTCCCCGTTGTGCATCGCGATGATCGCCATCGCCGACTCGATCAAGTAGTCGGCGGCGTCGCCGAGCGAGGCGGCCGAGACGTTCATCTGCTCGTACGAGTCGGTGTCCATGAACACGAACTCGGCGCCGTCCTTGTACAAGTACTGCATGTCGCGCTTGTCGAGGATCGCCTGCTCCACCTTGATACCCGCATTGAAGGTCTTTTCGAAGACGTTCCCGTTGCGGAGATTGCGCAGCTTCGTGCGCACGAACGCCCCGCCCTTCCCCGGCTTCACGTGTTGGAACTCGACCACGGTGAACAGACCGTTGTCGAGTTCGAGGGTGATTCCGTTCTTCAGATCATTCGTGCTGATGGCGGGCATGTGAGGTCCTTGGGGGTTCGTGTGAGGAGTCGGTGACCGTGTTCCTCGACGACGACAAGGTCCTCGATGCGCACACCACCGGATCCCACACGATAGAGCCCGGGCTCGACGGTCACCACTTCGCTCGAAAGCAACGTCGTGGCACACCTCGGGCCGAGGATCGGGTGTTCATGTATCGCGAGACCGACACCGTGTCCGGTTCCGTGGAGAAACTCGTGCTCGCAACCGACCTCCCGGAACACCGCCCGGCAGGCACCGTCGACTTCGGATCCGGCCACACCCGTTCGGACGGTTGCAAGACCTGCGGCTTGCGCCCGAGTGACGGTATTGAACATGTCGATCATTTCGTCGTCGACACGGCCGACCAGCACGGTTCTCGTCATGTCGCTCCGGTATCCCGACACGCGGGCTCCCATGTCGATCACCACCGCATCACCGTCGCACACGACGGCGTCTCCGGGTTCGTGGTGGGGTCGCGCACCGTTCGCACCGGTGGCGACGATCGTCGGAAATGCAGGTTCATCGGCGCCCGACTCGCGCATCAACATCTCGAGCCGATTTCGGATCTGGCGCTCGGTGCGTCCGCACAGCCCGTCCGCAACCACCTCGGCGAGGGCGGCATCGGCGATCGCGGCCGCTCGTTCCATGTGGGAGATCTCGACGGGATCCTTCGTGCGCCGGAGTTCGTCGAGAGGCGAAGGTTCCTCCACCACCGCGGACCTCGCGCGCACCGCCGACATGCGCGCCGCTGACACCTGTGTCGGGTCGACCGCAACCGTGCGCGACCCCACGAATGCCGACAGGCGGTCGTCATGCGATGTCGACGACACCTCGACATCGAACGGCGCCCCCGAGTTGGCCACCTCCGCCATTGCCCGCTCGCCGTAGCGTCCGTCGACCATCAGAACTCCGCGGCATGCCGACTTGTCGAAGACGGCCCAACCGGTTCCACCAGTGAACCCTGTCATCCAGCGCACGTCATCGAGACGCGCGAGAAGAATCACCTCGGCGCCGATTGTCGACGCGACACTGCGGGCACGAGGAGCGGTCACGCCGACAGAAGCGCCTCGACCGCAAGTGCGTACCCGAGTCCCCCGAAGCCCGAAATAGTCCCCGACACCGCACCCGAGAGAACGCTCGTGTGGCGGAACTCCTCGCGCGCTGTCGGATTCGACAGGTGCACCTCGACCGCGCGGCCGTCGAACGAACGCAACGCATCGTGGAGAGACCACGAGTAATGGGTCAGCGCACCTGCGTTGATGATGATGGCGTCGTAGACGCCACGGGCTCCCTGAACCGCGGCGACAATCTCGGCCTCGGAGTTGCTCTGCAGGGTCGAGACCTGAACCGACTCACCAGCCCTCTGACGCACCGTCTCGCAGTGGTCGTCGATGGTCTCGGAGCCGTAGATCGAAGGTTCTCGCGCGCCGAGAAGGTTCAAGTTCGGCCCATGGAGGACCAGGATGCTTCGCACCGTCATGGCGCACACCGTACTGTCCCCCGGTCGGCCAACGCCTCGATCATTGTGCGATGCGCGCGCAGAAGGCGTCCCACGCCGCGACAGCGTCGGCATCTGCCACCCCGAGCACGACCTCGAGACCCTGCGGCGAGTCGAGCACGAATGTGAGACCTTCGAGCGCCTTCTTGTCGCGTTTCATTGTCTCGAGCAGCACGGCGAAGTCGAGTCTGTCCGGCAGCGACACCCGAAGTCCGTACAGGTCGTGAACCACGGCATAGTGGTCGTCGACCCGTGCGGCGCCGATGCGACCCGTGACCTGTCCGAGGTGCGCCGCATACAGGAGACCGAGCGCCACCGCTTCCCCATGGGCAAGAGCGTGACCGGTGACGATCTCAAGCGCATGAGCGAGGGTGTGCCCATAGTTCAGCAGAGCCCGCAGGCCGCCCTCCCGCTCGTCTGCAGACACGATGTCGGCCTTGATGCGCACGCATCTCGCGACTCGTTCATCGATCGGGAGCACAGACAGGTCGCCGGGAACGATGAAGTGGTACTTGGCCATCTCGCCGTTGCCGCACCGAGTTTCGCGCTCTCCGAGGCTGTCGAGCGATTCCGTGTCGCACACGACGGCCGCCGGCTGCCAGAACGCCCCCACCAGGTTCTTGCCCTGCGGGAGATTCACCCCGGTCTTTCCGCCGATCGCCGCATCGACCATTGCGAGCAACGTCGTGGCGACGTGCACGACTGCAATGCCTCGGTGGTACGCCGACGCCGCGAAACCGGCCACGTCGGTCACGAGCCCGCCGCCGACGGCAACAACGACATCTGAACGGGTGAGTCCTGACTCGGCAAACCCCTCGGTGAGGGCCTGCACGGTGGCGAGCGTCTTGTATTCCTCGCCGTCGCCGATCCGGTGCAGCGACACCTCCCGTCCCGGAAAGTCGGGTATCAACGACTCGGGCACGCCGGCCTGGGTGACCACGGCGACACGAGCCGCACCCGCCGGAAGAAGTTCGGCCGTGCGGTGCCGTGCACCGCGTCCGATGAGCACCCGGTACGAGCGATCACCGAGATCGACGATCTCTTCGATGACCCTGCTCATCGGGACAATCCCGATACAAGGGCGAGTACTTCCTCGGTCACTTCCGCCGCCGACTTCCCCTCGGTCTCGACGCTCCCGTCCGACACCTCCGCATACAGAGGACTCCGCTCGGCCTCGAGTCGCGTGAGAACAGTCTCTGCACCGTCGTCGAGCAACGGCCGATGTCCACCCGATGCGGCCCTGCGTGCGAGCGTCGACGGGGAACCTTTCAGCCACACGACGAACACGCGGCCTGCCGAGCGTTCGCGGTTCAACATCTCGCGGTTCGAATCGCGGACCACGATTCCGCCGGCGGCGGCGATGACCGCAGCGTGCGAGGAGAGCGCCCCCTCGAGCGCGGCCGTCTCTGAGGCACGGAAAGCATCTTCGCCGTCGGACTCGAAGATCTCGCGCACGGTCTTTCCCTGGACCTTCTCGACGAGATCATCGGTGTCGGCCGCTGGCCCCCCGAGCCGAGCGCCCAGCAGATTCGCCACAGTCGATTTGCCGGTCCCCATCAACCCCACGAGCACGATCTTTCGTTCTGCGTTCACGATCCGATGCTGTCGGCGAACGACCGGGCGTTGCGGACGAATTCTTTGAGCGAGTCTCCGCCGAACTTTCGCTGCGCCTCTGACGCAAGCACGAGCGCGACCATCGTCTCGACGACCACTCCGAGAGCGGGAACTGCCGTGACGTCGGTGCGCTCCTTGAACGACACGGTCTCTTCCTTGCTCACCATGTCAACCGTCTTGAGCACCGGCTTGTTGAGGGTGGACAGGGGCTTCATCGCCGCGCGGACAATGAGCGGCTCGCCCGTGGTGATGCCGCCCTCTGTTCCCCCGGACCGGTGCCCCTCGCGGGTGTACTTCCCCGCCGTCGCATCCCATCCGATCGGATCATGCGCCTGGCTCCCGCGCAGACCCGCGGTCTCGAACCCGTCGCCGATTTCGACACCCTTGACTGCCTGAATGCTCATCACCGCCGCTGCCAGGAGCCCGTCGATCTTGCGATCCCAGTGCACGTGGCTGCCCAACCCGATCGGTACACCGTGGGCCACTGCTTCGACGATTCCACCGAGACTGTCCCCGTCGCGTGCGGCCGCCTTGATCTGGGCGATCATCTCCTGCTCAGTCATCGGGTTCATGCACCGAACCTCGGACGCATCGATCGCGGCGAGATCACCGGGCATCGGCACCAGGCCGGCCGGCACGCGCGCAGATCCCATCTGGATCACGTGCGACACGATCTCCACGCCGATGTGCGACAGAAGTTGCTTGGCCATCACCCCGGCCGCCACTCGCGCCGCCGTCTCTCGCGCACTCGCGCGCTCGAGCACGTCGCGGGCGTCGTCGAACCCGTATTTCTGCATGCCGACGAGGTCGGCGTGTCCGGGGCGCGGCTGCGTCAGCGGCGAGGCAGTGGAGCCGGGTGCGGGCGACATCTCCCCGTGCCACTTGTCGCTGCGCGCCCATTCGGAGTTCCCGATTTCGATCGACACGGGAGATCCGAGCGTGCGTCCGTGGCGGACACCGCCCACGATTGACACCTCGTCTTGCTCGAATCGCTGACGCGGACCCCGGCCGTATCCGAGCCTGCGCCGGGCCAATTCGGACTCGAAATGCTCTGCAAGAAGAGGCACCCCGGCTGGAAGACCCTCCACGATCACGGTCAGGGCACGTCCGTGGGATTCCCCCGCAGTCAGGTAGCGCAGCACGAATTCAGGCTACTTGGAGCGCTCGGCGAGAACCCTCTCGGATTCGGCGCGCATCGTGGCCGCCGAACCGGCCGCGCCGAACCACACGAGTTGTTGGTGCCGCGCCTGATGGACGAGCATCCACAACCCGTCGACGACCTTCGCCCCACCGCTCTCCGCGTCACGCAGCAGACGGGTGCGCAGCGGCGAGTAGACGGCATCGAGCACGACCGTTCCCGGCGCAATCTCTGACGGGTCGAGGGGTGAGTCGTCCGAATTCATTCCCACCGACGTCGCATTGACGATCGCATCGACGGCGGGCATCTCGCCCGGCCTGTCGGCACGGATGCTGCCAGCCAGAGCTCCGCCATGAGATGCCACGCACGACAGCAGGGACTCAACCCTGGCCGGTGTCCTGTTGCGCACGATCACGGTCGCCCCACGACGCACGAGCGCCAGTGCGATCGCGCGGGCCGTTCCTCCGGCGCCAAGGAGCAGCACGGTGGATGATTCGATGTCGAGGCCACCTTGTTCGACGAGCGCGTCGCAGCACCCTTCGCCGTCGGTGTTCTGCCCCACTAGACGGCCGTCGCGCGAGGCGACACAGTTCACCGCGCCGAGGGCGCGCGCCGTGTCGCTCAGTTCGTCGAGATGAGGGATTACCGCCTCCTTCAGGGGCATCGTGACGGACAGAGCCACCATCTCGCCTGCGCGGCACGACTCGATGATCTGGCCCACACCGTCGGGACCGACATCGACGGCCACGTACTCCCAGTCGACACCGAGTTCGGCGAAGGCAGCCGCGTGGATCGCCGGCGAGAGACTGTGCACGACCGGTCGACCGATCACCGCTGCACGGCGCCGAATGCTCACGGCAGGACACCGGCGGCGCGGGCCACGTCGACGTTGGCCTCGTGCTGGTCCAAAGTGCTGGCGAACCGGTGACGGCCATCGGTGTCCCAGAGCACGTAATAGAAATAGTCGCACTTCGTTCCAGACGAAAGGCCGTCGCACGCCTCGTCGCCAGCAGACGGCGGTCCGGCGGGCGAGAGCGCCGCCACAATCGACGCACGACCCGGGTTTGCAATCGGTGTGGGCGGAAGCTTCTTCGACCGATACGAATTGAAGGGAGAGTCGGCCTGCTTGAGTTCGGTCCACGAGAGCGTTCCGTCGTCGATGTACTTGAGGGTCGCATCGATGTCGAGCGTCATGCCCGCGGCGAGCCGGTTGTAGATCACGCGCGCGATCTTCGCCCTGTCGTCTCCGACTTTTGCCTCGCGTTCGATCATCGATGCGACCACGAGCACTTCGTACGGCGTGAGACCGAGTGCCTTTGCGCCGGACACGAGATCGACCTGACGCGCCACGCGCTGCATGGTCTCGGCCAGTCGCGCGACAACCCGTGACTCGGTGTCGTCACCGGAGACCTGATAGGTGTCGGGAAACAGAAGACCTTCGAGCGAGGACACACCGTCGGGAGCCAGTGTTGATGTCACCGATCCGTCCGTTGCCGCGTCGACGAAACGCTGCGCATCGAGACTCACCACCTTCTCCGCCAGCCGAGTTCCCATCTGGGCAAGCGTCATGCCCTCCGGGAAAGTGACGTTGAGGAACGTCTCGGCTGGCGGTGTCGCGAGTCTCTCGATGATGTCCCCCGCGTTCGAACCGGGACGGAGGGCGTAGTACCCCGGGATCAACTCCAGCCCACCTCGGCTGCGGAGGTACCACCTGAACACTGTCGGGTTGCCGATGAAGCCACCGTCAGAGAGACGATTGATCACCGCATCGAGGTCGTCACCCGGGTTGACCGTGAATGTGACCGCCGCCCCTGTCTGTCCGCCGGGGTTCAACTCGTGGACGACCCACCAGCCGGCCACACCGATCAGCAGAACCGCGGCCACCAGCGCCGCCACAACGGCACGCACCGGCCCTCTCCACCGCGACAGTGACGGACCTGGATCGTCGAACGAAGCGGCTGCGGCCTCAGACGGGTCATCCCACGGGTCGACCTGCCAGTCACCACCTGGGAGGAGCGGATCGCCTGTCGGGTGCGTCATCGGCCTTCCTGAAGTCGGCGCGCGTCGAGCCACGACTGCAGCATGACCGCCGCGGCAACCTTGTCGACGACGCGCCTCCGTGCCTCGGCCCGCATCCGGAATTCCATCATCGCCCTGTCGGCCTCGACCGTGGTCAGTCGTTCGTCGTGAAGAAGAACCGGCACGCTGACAACCGTAGCGAGACGTGTGCATTCGGCGCGGGCGCCCGTTGCCGCCCTGCCTTCGGTGCCGTCCATGTTCAACGGCAGACCCACCACCACCGCCTCAGCTTCTTCTGCAACAAGAATCTCGGCGACACGCCGGTGGTCGTCGGCCTGGGTCTTTCCTCGCGCGAGAACCGTCAATGGGGTGGCAATGGTGCCGCTGCGGTCAGAGACGGCGACTCCGATTCTTTTGGAACCGAGGTCGAGCCCGAGTACCCGCAACGGGCGTGGCGCCTGGCCGTCCGAGGTCACGAGGCGACGAGCGAACGTGCCCGTTCTGTCGCGATCCGCAGCGCCTCGTCGAGCCCGTCGGGGTTCTTGCCGCCGGCTGTGGCAACGTCACCCTTGCCGCCGCCGCCTCCGCCCACGGCTCGCGCGGCATCTTTGATGAGATCGCCCGCCGAACCGGACGACCCGGGCGCAAGTGCCCCCACAAGCGAGACGCCGCCCGTGTCGGTCACCGCGCCGATCACCACCGCACGCACGCCCGGCTGTTGCCGCACGGCGACCGCGAGCTCGCGCACTTCGTCGGGCGTCAATCCGTCGACCCTCGCCACGACCACCCCGTCTTCGGCGGCTCCGGACAGTTCGGCTGCGCGACCTGCCGACAATTTCGCGCGCAGTGCCCTCAGCTCGTCCTGCATGGCCCGCAATTCGAGCATCTTTCGCTCGACTCCCTCGGCGGCGTCCTCGGGCCTCACTCCGACCGCGGCCGCCACGTCGGCGAGCAACGAACCTGTGCGCTGCATGTGACGCAGCGTGTTGGCACCGGTCATAGCCTCGATGCGCCGCAGGTTCGAGCCGATAGACGCTTCAGAGACGATCTTGATCGTTCCGATGTCGCCTGTCGCCGACACATGGGTTCCGCCGCAGAACTCGAGCGAGTCGCCAGCCCTCAGCACGCGAACGGTGTCGCCGTACTTGTCGCCGAAGAATGCGATCGCGCCGCTGGCAAGAGCTTCATCTTTCGACGTCTCGAACGCATCGACCGGCGTATTCGAGAGCACCTGACGGTTCGCGAGGTCTTCGATGTGGGTGATCTCGTCGGGCGACAGAGGGCCGTAATGACTGAAGTCGAACCGGAGTCTGTCGGGCGACACGAGCGAGCCGGCCTGTTTCACGTGCTCACCGAGAACGGTGCGCAGGGCCCAATGCAAGACGTGCGTGCCCGTGTGGTTCCGCCGGGTCGCGGCACGCGCCTCGGTGTCGATGGCCGCCCTCGCAGTGACCCCCGCCGACGGTTCGCCCCTGACCACTCGACAGACGTGACGCCTGAGTTCTGGCAGCGCGAAGGTGGTGTCGACGACCTGCACCGACCACTCGTCACACTCGATGGTTCCGGTGTCTCCCACCTGCCCGCCGCTTTCTGCGTAGAACGGCGTGTGGTCGAGGAAGATCTCGACCTGCCCGTCGTCGCCGGGAACCACATCAAGCACCAGTGCGTCGGCGACGTCGCGCGAGTAGCCGGTGAACACCGTCGTTCCGTGCGTCTCCATGATCTGGCGGTAGGCGTCGACGCGATCGGCATCGGCGCGGCCGGTGCGTCGCGCTTCCTTTGCGCGCGTCCGTTGACGCTCCATTTCCACGGAGAAGCCGTCGACGTCGACGTCGACCCCGCGCTCCGCCGCGATCTCCTGGGTCAACTCGAGAGGGAACCCGTACGTGTCGTGCAGCAGGAACGTCGCGGTTCCCGACAGCCGACCTTCTCCGCGAGAAAGATCCTCCTCGAGAATCGACAGTCCGGTTCGAAGCGTGTCGCGGAAGCGCTCCTCTTCGCGCGCGAGAACTCCGGTGACAAAGCTCTTGTTCTTCGCGAGGTCTGGATAGGCATCGCCCATGACGTCGATTGCCACCTCGGCGAGATCGGGTATCACCAACGACTCTGTTCCCAGCAGGAAAGCGTGACGCACCGCGCGCCTGATGATGCGACGAAGCACGTACCCGCGGTTTTCGTTCGACGGGAACACTCCGTCGTTGATCAGCATCGTCGCCGAACGGGCATGCTCGGCGAGCACCCTGAGGCTGAAGCTCGCACGGTCGTCGTAGTTGCCTGCCTGGTACCGCGCCCCCGTCAGACTCTGTGCGGTGTCGACGAGCGGAAAGAGCACGTCTGTCTCCCAGACCGAGTCGACCCCCTGCACTAGCGCGAGAATGCGCTCCAGACCGGCTCCCGTGTCGATGCTCGGCCGCGGCAAGGGAGAGCGGGAGCCGTCGGCCTCCTGGTTGTACTGCATGAAGACCAGGTTCCAGAACTCCAGAAACCTGTCGCCTTGCGGATCGTTCGCAGGTCCACCGTCGGGACCGAAGGACGGACCTCGGTCGATGTGAATCTCCGAACAGGGACCGCACGGCCCGGTGTCACCGGCCTGCCAGAAGTTGTCCTTGTCTCCGAGGCGCTGGATCCTCTCCATCGGCACACCCACCACGTCGTGCCAGATCTGCTCGGCTTCGTCGTCGGAGTCGTGGACCGTGATCCACAGTCGATCGCCGTCGAACCCGAACACTTCGGTCACGAGCTCCCACGACCACGGAATCGCGTCGCTCTTGAAATAGTCCCCGAACGAGAAGTTTCCGAGCATTTCGAAGAACACAAGGTGCCGCTTGGTGCGCCCGACGTCGTCGAGGTCGTTGTGTTTGCCGCCCGCCCGGACGCATTTCTGCACGGTCACGGCCCTGTCGTAGGGGGCGACCTCGTCTCCCATGAAGTACGGCTTGAACGGAACCATCCCCGCCACCGTGAACAGCAGGGTCGGGTCGTGCGGAATGAGACTCGCCGAGGGGACCACGGTGTGCCCGCGGGAACCGAAGAAACCGCTGAATGCTCTGCGGAGCTCGTTCGCGCTCGTGGGCGACGACGTGTGTGCGGTTCCCGTCATGGGAACGAGATGCTACCCCTCGTCCACCGGGCGCACGAGTGACCACACCTTCGACCACAGCACCGTTGCGATATGCCGCAGTTCTTCGAACAGGGCCGCCGGCGTGAGCTTCTCGGCCACCGACTCGGCTTTGCGACGCACCCACACCACCGCGCTCGCACCGGCGACAGCACCGAGAAAGAACCAGAACATGCGCCTCATCGTCACCTCGCAACCATCAGGGTCTCTGCCCGTCCTCGGCATCACCGTAGTAGTCCGGCACGTCGAAGCCCAAGGGACGCCACGAGACGGGCAGGGCTGTCGTTGACGGTGCCGCGCCTGTGCGTCCGGCCCTCACGTCTTCGAGGGCGGCGGCGATCGCATCCGTCACCGCCCTGCTCTTCGGAGCCTGCGACAGGTGCACGACCGCCTGTGCGAGGTTCAACGTCGCTTCCGGCAGACCGACCCTGTCGAGAGCCTCTGCCGCCGACACGGCCACCGTCAACGCCGTCGGATCGGCCTCACCCACGTCTTCGCTCGCAAAGATCATCATTCGACGCGCCACGAACCGAGGATCTTCACCCGCCTCGAGCATGCGTGCGAGCCAGTGGAGCGCCACGTCCGTCTCCGATGCACGCATCGACTTGATGAACGCAGAGACGACGTCGTAGTGGTCATCGCGGCCCAGCCTCGACACAGCCGTGTCGAGCGCCGCCACGGCGTGTTCCACGCCGACGACCGACTCACCTGCGACGGCCGCCGCAACTTCGAGAGCACCGAGAGCCTGTCGCACATCGCCCGTGCAGCGCTCCGCAATGACGGCCACAGCCTCGTCGTCGGCAACGATGCCTTGGACCGAGGCGGCGCGGCGCATCACCCGCGCGACGTCGACTGCAGTCACCGGCTTGAGTGCAAAAACCGACGACCTGCTGCGAAGAGCTGGGTTCACCGAGAAGGCGGGGTTCTCCGTCGTTGCTCCGACCAGCGAGACGAGTCCCGTCTCGACCGCATGCAGCAGAGCATCCTGCTGCACGGACGTGAAACGGTGAATCTCGTCGACGAACACCACGGTGGAACGTCCGTCGGCGGCGAGCCGAGCCTGCGCACGGTCGATCACTTCGCGCACGTCCTTGACCCCCGCCGTCACAGCCGAGAGGCGCTCGAACGCACGCCGCGTGGTCGATGCCACGAGTTCAGCCAACGTGGTCTTGCCCGTGCCGGGCGGCCCCCAGAGAATGATCGACGACACTGCATCGGCCTCGATCAGACGGCGCAGCGGCGCACCGGGCGCACACAGATGACCCTGGCCGACCACCTCGTCGAGCGAGATCGGTCTGACACGAGCGGCGAGAGGCGCCCTGCCCGCGAGACGTTCGGCCGCGAGTGCCGCGAAGAGGTCGGGGTGGTCAGGCACCGTCGTCAGGACTGAGCGGCCGGCGGGAGCAGTCGCAAACCGAGATCGGCCAACTGGGCCGACTCCACCGGAGTCGGAGCGTCGGTCATCGGATCGGCTCCGCTCTGTGTCTTCGGAAATGCGATGACCTCCCGGATGTTCTCCTCGCCGGCCAGGATGGCAACGAGCCGATCCACCCCGAAGGCAAAACCGCCGTGGGGCGGAGCGCCGTACCGGAACGGCTGCAGGAAGAATCCGAACCTCTTGTCGGCCTCCTCGTCGGAGATGCCGAGAAGGTTGAAGACCCGTCGCTGAAGTCCGGGCTCGTGAATTCGTATCGACCCGGAACCGAGTTCCCAGCCGTTCAGCACGAGGTCATAGGCAAGCGCACGAACCTTGAGGGGATCGCTCGTCATCAACTCGAGGTCGTCGGGGTGCGGGTGACAGAACGGGTGGTGTCCCGGTCGCGGCCGGCCGGACGCAGGGTCGACGCCGACGAACAACGGGAACTCCGTCACCCACACGTAGCGGTACGGCCCCTGATGGACCGGCGGACGACCGATGTCATTGCGCAACTGCCCCAGCACCTCGCACGTGGTGGCCCAGTCGTCCGCGACGATCAGCACGAGATCGCCTTCCGCCGCTGCACACCGCGACAGAACTGCTTCTCTCTCGGAGTCGGAGAGGAACTTTGCCACCGGCGACTCGACGGCACCGCCCGCCTGCACCCGCAGCCACACGAGCCCCTTGGCCCCGAGCTTCTTCGCGCGATCGGTGAGAGCGTCGAGCCTGTTGCGGCCGCTCGCCGCCGCCTCCGGGTATTCGGCCGAGCGCACGCAGATTCCCTTGATGCTCTGTGCACCGGCGAAGGCCTTGAATTCCGTCGAAGAGAAGACATCGGTGAGTTCGACCAGTTCCATCGCAAAGCGCAGGTCGGGTTTGTCGACGCCGAAGCGCTCCATCGCATCGCGCCAGGTGATTCGTTCGATCGGTGGAGGCGCCTCCCCGTTCACCGCGACTGCTGCCGCCGTCACGGCCCGGCCGATCATCTCGAGCACGTCGTCCTGGTCGACGAACGACATCTCTGCGTCGAGCTGGGTGAATTCGTACTGACGATCCGCGCGGAGGTCTTCATCCCGCAGACAACGCGCTATTTGGTAGTAGCGATCGATGCCCGCCACCATCAGCAGCTGTTTCCACAGCTGCGGGGACTGAGGCAAGGCGAAGAACGACCCGGGCTCCTTGCGCGACGGCACCAGAAATTCGCGTGCACCCTCCGGAGTCGAGGGCATGAGCAGGGGCGTCTCCACCTCGACGAACCCGTTCTCTTCCATTGCCGAGCGGATCGCGCTGTTGACGGCGGCCCTCACGCGCAAGTTCCGCTGCATGCGTTCACGACGGATGTCGATGTACCGGTGTCGGAGACGGATCGACTCGTCGACCTCGTCGGCCCGACCGTCGACCGGGAACGGCGGGGGCTCGGCCGCGTTCAGCACCTCGACCGTGCAGTCGCCGATCTCGACCGCCCCGGTCGGAAGCGACTCGTTCACCGTGCCGGCAGGGCGTGCACGCACGACACCGGTGATGCGCACGACCCACTCGCTGCGAACGTCAACGATGTTGTCGACCACGCACTGCACGACACCCGAATGGTCGCGAAGGTCGACGAACGCCAGATGTTCGCCGTGTTCCCTTCGGCGCGCGACCCAGCCGCACACCGACACCGTCTCTCCGGCGTCCTCCGCCCGCAGGCTCCCGCACAGATGCGTTCTCATGGCGGTCGAAGTCATCTCTGTCTCCCGGGGTCGTGCGCCGACCCGAGAATCGCATCGAGGTGCGACACAAGCTCGGAGCGGGCGATCGTTGTCTGTTCAGATGTTCCAAGGTTGCGAACCGTGCAGGTTCCGGCCGCGGCTTCGTCCGCACCGACGATCACCGCCACGCGGGCACCGCTGCGGTCGGCAGACTTCATCTGCGACTTCATGCTCTTGTTCTCCCACGCACGGTCTGCCGAGCGGCCGAGTGCGCGCAGTTCGCCGGTGATCTCGAGCGCCGCGACACCGCCCGACGTGTCGACCACGAAGACATCCACGGCCGACGACGGCCCAGGGAACACGCCCTCTGCGTCGCAGGCGAGCAACGTCCGGTCAACCCCGAGCGCGAATCCCACGCCCGGTGTGGCCGGTCCGCCCAGGTCCTCCACCAACCCGTCGTAGCGTCCGCCGCCGCCCACAGCGTTCTGGGAGCCCTCGAGGCGATGCGCAACGAACTCGAACGTCGTGCGCCTGTAGTAGTCGAGACCCCTGACGAGACGGTCGTCGATGCGATACGGCACACCGAGGCGGGTCAAACCGGCAACGACCGCATCAAAATGCGACTGCGCCTCCGCGCTGAGATGCTCCCGCATCGACGGCGCGGCGGCGATCGCCTCGGCATCCTGGCTCCGCTTCGAATCGAGCACACGAAGTGGATTTCGCTCGAGAGTCGTCAGGGCCTCGTCCGACATGCTGTCCGCGCGCGCGCTGAAGTGCGCCTTCAAGGCATCGACATAGGACGACCTGTCAGCCTCGTCGCCGAGCGAATTGACGACGAGCTCGACGTTGCTCAGGCCGAGTGCCGCGTAGAAGTTCCATGCGAGCGAGATCACCTCTGCATCGAGCAAAGGATCATCAACACCCAGCACCTCGACCCCCACCTGGTCGAACTGCCTGAAGCGACCGGCTTGGGCCTTTTCGTACCGGAAGTTCGACCCCGAATACCAGACCTTCCACGGCACGAGCGGTCGGTGCTGGACGAACGCTCGGCACACTCCGGCCGTGTGCTCAGGGCGCAATGCGACACGACGGCCGCCTTTGTCCTCGAAGTCGTACATCTCCTTCGTGACGACATCGGTCGCATCGCCGAGACGCTGGAAGACTCCGAGATCCTCGAACATCGGCGGTACGACGAGCCCGTACCCGGCCGGTTCGACGACAGATGCGAACACCGACGTCAAGGCCCTCCAACGAGACGAATCGGGAGGCGTGATGTCCCGGGTGCCAGGACTTGTCTGGAACGACGGCACGACGACGAAGGCTAGTCCGCGCCGCCGCCGGGAACGATGCGATATGCGTCGTACACGGCATCGACGGTCTTGATCGTGCGAAGCACCGACTCGAGATGGTTCGGATCGGCCAGTTCGAACTCGAAGCGCATCTTGGCGACTCGGTCACCTCCGGTCGTCGTGGACGCCGCCACGATGTTCACGTGTTGCTCGCTGAGGGCGTTGGCGACGTCGCGCAGGAGGCCGCTGCGGTCGAGCGCGACCACCTCGACGCCGGCTCGGAAGACCGAGTCGGGCGCGGTGCGCGACCATTCGACATCGATGAGACGAGTTGGAGACCCTTCAGCCAGCGATTCGGCGTTGGCGCAGTCGGCCCGATGGACGCTCACACCCCGCCCCTTGGTGACGAACCCCACGATGTCGTCACCGGGCACGGGCGTGCAGCAACGCGACAACCGCACGAGGACGTCCTCCAGTCCTTCGACATGAATTCCGACTCCGCCCTGGCGCCCGACAGGTTGGCGATCGACACGAATCGGCATCGCCAGTTGCTCGTCTCCGCCGTCACGACGGACGGCCCGACCGATTCGCTGCGCGAATCCGCGAGCCGAGACATGATGCTCGCCGATGGCGGCAAACAGGGAGTCGACGTCGGCGAGATTAAGTGCCTCGAGTTCCGCAGCGAATGCGTCAGACGTCCAGATGCGCTGCACCGGGAGCCCTTCGCGTCGCAACTCGGCCGTCAGCTCTTCCCGACCGGCATCGACCATGTCTTCCCTGCGCTCGCGCGAGAACCAGGCCTTGATCTTCGATCGCGCCCGCGGTGAACGGACGAACCCGAGCCAGTCACGCGACGGACCTGCATCTGCGACCTTCGAGGTGAAGATCTCGCATGTGTCACCCGACGACAACGAAGTATCGAGGCTCACCAGGCGACCGTTCACCCTCGCCCCGACGCAAGAATGACCGACCTCGGTGTGGACCGCATAGGCGAAGTCGACCGGCGTGGAGTTGACCGGAAGAGTGATGACGCGTCCTTTCGGGGTGAAGACGAACACCTCTTCCTGGTCGAGGTCGTGCTTCAACTCCTCCATGAACAGGTTCGGGTCGTTCACCTCGGCCTGCCAGTCGATGATGCGATTCAGCCAGTCCTGGTCGCCCGGGTCGGTGCCCTCCTTGTAGGCGAAGTGCGCCGCCACTCCCCACTCGGCACGCTCGTGCATGTCGCGCGTTCGGATCTGAATTTCCAGCGGCTTTCCGCCGGTTCCGATCACAGTCGTGTGGAGCGACTGGTACAGATTGAACTTCGGCATCGCGATGTAGTCCTTGAAACGACCCACAACCGGTCGCCACTTGCCGTGAATGCACCCGAGCGCGCCGTAACAGTCGCGCACCGAGTCGACGATGATGCGCACGGCCACGAGGTCGAAGATCTCGTCGAAGTCGCGGTCCTTCTGCACCATCTTTTCGTAGATGCTCCACATGTGCTTGCCGCGACCGGTCACCTCGGCCGAGATGCCGACGTCTGCGAGGCGCGAGCGGACCTCGGCGATCGCCTTCGCCAGGTACACGTCCCGCTCGGGGGTGCGGGTCGACACGAGATGGTCGAGTTCGGCGAAACGCTTCGGATACAGAGCGGCGAACGACAGATCCTCGAGTTGCTGCCTGATCTCCTGCATTCCGAGCCGGTGCGCAAGGGGTGCATAGATGTCGAGAGTCTCCTGGGCGATCCGCTGCTGCTTCTCGATCGGGACTCCCGCGAGGGTTCGCATGTTGTGGAGCCGGTCTGCCAGCTTGATCATGAGCACTCGCATGTCCTTGGCCATCGCCACGAGCATCTTGCGCATCGTCGCCGCCTGCTGGGCCTCGCGCGAGTCGAATTGGAGCCGCTCCAGCTTCGTGACGCCGTCGACGAGTGCCGCCACGTCGTCGCCGAAGTTGGCCGTCACGTCTTCGAGCGTGATCTCGGTGTCTTCCACCGCGTCGTGGAGAAGTGCGGCGGCGAGCGACACGTCGTCGAGCCCGATGTCGGCCACGATCCGCGCCACCGCGATCGGGTGGTTGATGTAGGCCTCTCCCGACGACCTCTGCTGGTTCACATGAGCCACTCGCGCCATCTCGTAGGCGCGATTGATCATGGTCACGGGAGCCTTCGGATGCCTGCGACGAAACGCGGTCAGAAGCGGCGCGAGCTCCTCGATCGGCGCGCTGTGGTGGCGTCGCCACGGCAGCACTCTGTCGGCTGTTCCCATGCCTGAAGGCTACCCATGCACCCAAAAAGCTCCGTGGAAAGACGCTGCGCCGGCCGCCGCCGGGGCGGCACAACGGGGTCGGATCAGCGGCGCGACTTGCGACGGGGTCTCGGCGGATGCGAGAGCAGCGCCTCAACTGCCGCGACCTCTGTTGGGCTCGCATCGCCCGAGACGGTCTCCGTCTGCCCGGCATGCTCGCGGCGGGCTCGGCGGCTAGCAGGCGCCCCCGTCGACATCAGTGCCGACATCGCCATTCCCTTCGAGAGTTGACCTTTAGTGGCCGCGTACTCTGGGCTGCGCTCCCTCAAGACACCAAGAACCGGCGCCGCGATGAAGATCGACGAGTAGGCCCCGGTCGTGAGTCCGACAATCAGTGCGACCGAGAAATCCCGAAGAGCCACTGCGCCGAATACAACCGATCCGAGCACGTAAAGGCTCAGGACGGGAAGCACAGAGGAGATTGATGTATTCAGACTTCGCATCAGCACCTGGTTCATCGAGACATTCAGAATGTCTCCATACGACACACGAGCTCCACTGAACCGACTCACGTTGTCATCGACCTTGTCGAAGACAACGATCGTGTCGTAGAGCGAGTAGCCAAGAATCGTGAGGAAGGCCACCACCGTCGCAGGCGTCACTTCGAGTCCGAGAGCGCTGTAGACACCGACCGACATCACCACGTCGTGGATGACAGCAGACAGTGCACCGACGGCCATACGCCATTCGAAGCGAAAAGCAATGAATCCACTCACCAAAATCAGAAAAACCGCCAAGGCTTGGACCGCCCTCGTGGTGATGTTTCGTCCCCAGCTCGAACTGACCGAGGCAACGCTCACGGCGTCTCCCGAGCGCTTCTCGAGCGCGCTCTTCAAGGAGTCCTGGACCGCGGGTTCAAGCTCTCCGAGTTGGATTCGAACCTTTTCGTTTGCTCCGGAACTCAGCGTCTGGATCTTGGCGGCGTCGACGTTGATTTTCTCTGCGGCGAGCACCTCTCGGGCAATGTCGACTGACATCGACTTTCCGCCTGGGATCTCGAATGCGACACCTCCTTTGAAGTCGATTCCAAGATTGAGCCCCTGCAGCACAAGAGAAACCACGAACACAGCCAGCAGAATCCCGGACACTGCAAATCCGAGTCGCCGCCTCCCGAAAAAGTCAACGGTTGTCTCTCCGTGATAGAGCCTGCTGATCCGACCACTCACTGGGACACCTCCACCGTCCGACTGCGGCGTACTCCGAGAACCGACCCCCTATTCAGTAGGTTCGTGCGCGCCAGCATGAGAACAGTCGGCCGCGTAAACAGATACGACACGATGACGTCTGTGATCGTGGAAAGTCCGAGGAAAAACGCAAAGCCTCGCACTGGCCCAACCGTCCACCACCACAAGACGATCGCTCCGAGAAGCGACGCGGTGTCTGCTATCAGGATAGTCCTCCATGCCCGAGCAAATCCCCGCTCGGCAGAGTTCCGCAGAGTGCGGCCGGCTTCGACATCGTCCTTCAGCTTTTCAAAGAACACGACGTACGAATCGACGGTTACACCGATGGACACGATGATTCCGGCAGCGCCCGAGATGGTCAGAGCGAGGCCATTGCTCTTCGAAAGCCAGGCGATCACGCTCCACAGCAGCATCCCGGACACCAACAGACCACCCACCACGACGAGCGCAATGAGGCGGTAATAAAGCAGCAGAAAAAGGAGCACAAGAGCGACACCGATCAGCCCGGAGATGATTGCCGCCCTGAGTGAGTCCTTGCCAAGAGTGGCCGACACCGTCTGGACTGTCGGGGCCTCGAAGTCCACCGGGACTGCACCGAACTGCAGAATCTTTGCGAGGTCCTGTGCCTCTGACTCGGAGAAGTCGCCCGTGATCTGGACAGATCCTCCGGTGAAGTTCGGGGTCTGCACCACCGGAGCCGACATCACCTCGCCGTCGAGGATGATCGCGATCGACTTGGTTGGGCACTCAGCACCACCCTCGAAACATTTTGCCGCTAGCGCGTTCCAGAGGTCTTCGCCGGCGGCCCCGCTGCGCAACTGCGCCACGACCACCCATTGCCCTGCGTCGATCTGGGCAGTCGAATCGCTGCTGAACACTTCACCAGTCGCCTCGGCAGGGCCGAGCAGGTACAACAGTGTCCCGTCTCGACTCGGCAACACCGTCTGCCCAGGAGCCAGCCCCGTGTTCGGGTCGACGTCAACGTTCTCATCCGCTCCGTCGCCCGTCGGCGCAGGAGTGGTGTCGTCGGTCGTCGGTGGCGCCGTGGTCGCCGTCGATGCGCGACGCGAACTGCCGAGACCCCCGGCGGGATCGGCGAGGGTGGTGTCGCTCACCACCGTGGTCGTCGTCTCTCCGGCCACCGTCGTTGCTGTTACACCAGCGGCGGTGGTGGTCGGCGAGAGTTCCGGGTTCTCGATGACATTGATCACCGGGCGCATCTCCACCGACCCGGTGCGCCCCACCAACTCGAGTGCGCGCTCCTGGTCCTTCACCCCGGGGAGATTGACGACGACCGTGTCTCCCTGGCGAATGATCTCGGGCTCAGCCACACCGAGCGAGTCGACGCGTTGTCGAATGACTTCCACCGCAACATCAAGGGCGCCAGTTTCGTACTGACCGACTGGAGTCAGCGTGACCGAAGCACCGCCCTGCAGGTCAAGCCCTAGGGCAGGCGTGTTCCCCGCTGAAAGGTTGTACCCAAAGGCTCCCCCAACAAGAAGGAGAGTGAGAACAAGCGTGACAAAGTGTCGCCGGACCATCGCTCAAGGTCCTATTCAGCAGAGGTCGCCGGAGGAATTCTCCGGGCCACTGCTCCCCGAGAGACGCGGACTTCGATGCGCTCGTCGCCATGGCCGTCGGCGATGTCAAGCCACAGCACGTCGCCCTCGATCAAGGTCACAAAGC
>JBMTOT010000015.1:0-28410 GCA_049442935.1 Ilumatobacteraceae bacterium
CCCACCGTCACGGGACTCACGGCACCCGCCGCCCGACGACAAACCACCGGTCCGTTTCAGGGGCCGATCCGTCCCTGACGGAAATGGGTCCGGCACAACAACTCGTACCGGATCACGTCGCCGAACAGCGGAATCGGGCTGTCTCGTGCCGTGTCGCCGAGGGCAATCGTCTCTCCTTCGAGGACCATCTTTTCGTTGACGAGTCGGGCATTGTTCGTCGCTCGAGCCCCGCACCAGCACCGCGCCTCGACCTGCATCTCGACCCGTTCATCGGCGATCTCGAGCATCCTCTTCGTGCCGTCGAAGAGCAGGCCTCGGAAGTCCGAGATCAATCCGAACGCGTACACGTCGACGCCAAGTTCGTCGACCACGCGAGCTAGCTGGTCGCACTGTTCGACACTCGCGAATTGAACCTCGTCGCAGACGATGAACTGAAGCGGCATGCGGGCCGCCGCGAACTCGAACAAGTCCACGCCGTGCACCATCTCTATCGCAGGTGATGAGACGCCGAGACGGCTCGTCACCTGAGCGCCGTCCCTGTCCAATTTCGTGAACAGGAGACCAACCAGCCCCCGGGAAGCGAGGTTGTGGTGTATCTGGAGAGCCAAAGTGCTCTTGCCTGATCCCATCGTCCCGTAGTTGAAACGTAAAGTGGCCACTCGGGGAAAAAGTAGTCGTGGACGAGCGCCCGGCACGAACGACGTGGATACCGGAAGCCAGCGTCGCGAACAGCCCGGCCGAATGCCTCAGTGGGACGCGCCAAAGAGGCGATCGCCGGCGTCGCCGAGCCCCGGGACGATGAATGCGTTCTGGTTGAGACGTTCGTCAACCGATGCCGTGAAAATGTCGAGATCGAGCCCCTCGTTTTCGAGGTACGCAATGCCCTCTGGGGCCGCGAGAGCGCACACCACGATGATGGGCCCCTCTGCCCCGCGCTCAATCAGCAGGCGGCACGTGTGGGCCAACGAACCTCCGGTGGCGAGCATCGGATCCAGGACGATGCACTGACGCCCGTGAAGAGACTCAGGGAGTTTGTTCACGTATGGCTTGGGCTGAAAAGTTTCCTCGTCCCGACTGATCCCCACGAAACCGACGTCTGCATTCGGAAGCAGGTCTTGTGAAGCCTTGACGAAACCGAGACCTGCTCGCAGGACGGGTATGACGACCGGTTGTCTGTCAATGAGACTTCCGGTGGTCGTCGCAAGAGGCGACTCAACCGACACTGTTCGGGTTGCGAGTCCCCGAGTCGCCTCAACGAGGAGAAGCAGGCCGATTCTCTCCAATTCCTGACGAAAAAGAGCATTCGGGGTGTCCTTGTCACGCACACGTGAGAGTGAGTCGAGGACAAGAGGATGAGGAACTACCTGGACACTGACCGCCATGGACTCAGTCTTGCCCATTTCCGTGCGCGATCTGAAAGCCTCGCCGGGCGGTACCGTGCCGATGTGCCGTCAATCCTCACGCTCCGACGGGTGTCATTGGTGCACCTCGCAGCGACGTGGTTCATGGTCGGAATGATCTGGACGATCCACTTCGTGCACTATCCACTGTTCGCCCGAGTCGGCCCCGAGTCGTACAACGCCTTTCAGAAAGAGCATGTCGATCGCATCGGACTGCTGCTTTTCGTGCCGTGGTTGACCGAAGGATTGACTCTGCTCGCACTTTTGTGGTTCGTCACCGTCGCACGGCGGCGCGACATTGCGACGCCTGTCGTGATCGGATCGATTGCAATGGCGATTGTTCTGGTGATCAGTGGTTTCTGGTCAGCTCCTGCGCATGCCGAACTTGCCGACGGTTTCGACGCTGCAGTTCACGACCGATTGATGGCGGCGAATCTTGTTCGGACTGTGGCATGGACAGTTCGCGGAATCTGTGCGGCGTGGATCGCCGCCGTGGCAGTGCGACGGGATGCGGCACCGTGATCTTCGAGTCCTGGGGTGCGACATCGGAGGAAGTCAGCAGCTCGATGCCGGGCGACGACATCGTTGCCGGTGCTCGACTGGTCGCGACACGTTCGATCACACTTGGCACACCACCAGGCGACGTCTTCCCGTGGCTTCGCCAGATGGGGTTCGGTCGTGCCGGGTGGTACAGCTACGACTTGCTCGACAATTTCGGGCGGAGAAGCGCACAACGCATTCATGATGAATGGCAGACGCTGTCGACTGGCGATTCGGTGCCGGGCGGCCCCATCGACTTTCTCGCAGTGGCGGTCGAGCCTCCGCGTCATCTGGTTCTCCGGTTTGGACCGACCGCAGACAAACAACGACGCGTCGACTTCACGCTCGCCTATGACCTGCGCAACGATCCAGCAGGAACCCGACTGGTGACGAGGATGAGGGCTCGCATCGACGCGCCCGGTGGTCGCCTCGCCGAACGCTTGGTGCTCGGACCCGGCGACGGACTGATGCTTCGCAGGCAGCTCCTCGGACTCGTCAGCCGCTGCGAACGCCGGCTCTCCTGACCCGAGGTGTTCGTCACCGCACTACGCTCGGTGCACGCCGACCGAGGAGGCACACCATGCACACCGTTGTTCTCACGTTCACCTGCAAGCCGGGCATGCGCGACATGCTGGTGCAAGGTCTGCAGGCGGCACTGCCCGACACGCGTGCCTTCGAAGGTTGCGAACTGGTCGAGCTCTACACCTCCCCCGACGACCCGAATCTCGTCTACCTCTGGGAGAAGTGGCGCACGCGCGCCGACCAGGAGAAATACCTTGCATGGCGCACAGAATCGGGTTCGATGGCCGCGATGGGGGCAATCCTCGACGGCCCGGCGCAGTTCTTGCACCTTGATCATCACGCTGACATCTGATCGCGCGCGACCGACTGCGAGCACACCGTGAAGGCCTTTGCGCGATGGGCATCGGCCCTGCCCGAGTGGGGAATTCCGCGTGCGATACTCGACGCCGCACCCCAGTCGCCGTGGATCCACCCGGTCGCGTCGTTCACCCCCGGCGACAACGTGCACGTCGACGTTCCGTCGCGATTGCGTGCACTCGAGGCACTGCCTGACGGCGGATCGGTGCTCGATGTCGGCTGCGGGGGCGGGCGCGCCGCGTTCGGGCTGGTGCCGCCGGCTGGACTCGTTGTGGGAGTCGACCACCAGCAAGGAATGCTCGACGTGCTCGCCGATCAGGCCGCACGTCGCGGCGTCGCATGCGAGACGGCGCTCGGCGACTGGCCAGCCGTCGCAGACACCACGCCGATGTGCGACGTCGTGGTCTGTCATCACGTGTTCTACAATGTGGCCGACCTGCGTCCATTCGTTGAGGCCCTCACCGCGCACGCGCGCCGCCGCGTCGTCGTCGAGATACCCCAGCGGCACCCGCTGTCCTCCCTGACGCCACTGTGGCGACAATTCTGGAACCTCGAGCGCCCGGAAGCCCCGACGCACCACGATGCTCTCGAGGCAGTGCGCGACACGGGAGTCGACGCGCACATGGACGAGTTCGTCGAGCCGCTGCCGACCGGCGAGATCTCAGATGCACAGGTCGAGAACACCCGCATCAGGTTGTGCCTGACGCCCGATCGCGACGACGACGTGCGCGCCGCCATCGCGGCACATCCGGTCTCTGAGCGACGTCTCGCCACCATATGGTGGGATGTGTGAGCTACGGGGCCGTCGCGCTTTTGGTTGTCGAACACCCTGAGGGGGCAGAGCCCTCTCGGACCCTGCCCCCTCGCAGCTGACCTGGGAGAAATGGGACGGTCAGCGATCGTGGCGCGTCACTTCGACTTCCAGACTCCCGTCCAGTCGATGCCCCAGTTCGTCATGATGCGCTGGGTCTTGCTGCGCTGCAGCTTCAACTTGCCGATGCCCTGAAGCCCGCTCTTGTTGTTCACAAAGAGCGAGTAGTAGTAGTGCGGCAGCGACCCCATGTAGGCGTTGCGCTGCAGATACCGGGTGCCGGCACGGAACCTGTTGCGGGCTCCCGCCTTCGACGCGGCGGCCTGGCCGTCGTAGAAGAACTTGTCGACCCGGGTGTCGCCGTGGTGGTTGAGCGAAAGCACTCGCCCGACTCCCCCGCGATACAGGGCACCCAGGCCCCCGGCAGAGGCAGCCGACTGGTACGCGTCCGACAACACGAACGGTGCGTTGAACGCGACGTCGTTGCCCTCGAACAGAAGCAACAAGCCGAGGTCGTAGGCGTTGTAGTACTGACCTGCCGCGACGTTCGGGCTCGCGTTGAACATGTTGCTGATCACAACCGCAGTTTCCTGAGGCGTGAAGCGGGCGGTAATGCCGCACTTTCTCCACTGTGCCTGAAGGAACTTGGCTGTGGACGTCGACGACGTCGACACGTCGGAGTTGAACGTGAACTCGAGACGCTTGGCCCCGGTCGCCTTCTTGTACGCGGCTACGTACTTTTTCGCCTTTGTCACACTGAACGACTGGAATCCGCGGGTGTCGTACATGGTGCTCTTGTTTCCGACGAGCGACTTTGGCACCTTGCCGAGACCGCGCAGACGCACGTTGTTGAACGAACGGAGGTCGATGCACGAGAGCACGGCCTTTCGGGCATCGGCGTTCTTGAACGGCGACCCGGGGCGCCCCTGGTTGAGCCAGACCGACGGGTAGTACTCGGTGGCCGAGCGCCACTCACGCACCACACTTCGGCGCTTCCGAAGGTCCCTGATGAACGTCGAGTCGGCCGCAACTGTGAACTGCCCCGCGTCGTAGGTTCCCCGTCGCACTGCGGCCGCACGCTGCGATCCTTCCTTCACGTTCGTGAAGGTGATGCGGTCGAGGTACGGAAGCTTTGCGCGCGTCACCGGATCGGTTCGCCAGTAGCTCGCGTTCTTCTCCACCACCATCTGGTTCGGATTCCACGAGACAATCTTGAACGGTCCCGTTCCGATGGGATTCTCCGAGCACGACTTCGCATCTGCGAGCTGAGCCGGAGCACGCATCACGAATCGACCCGACGCGTAGAGCGTCGCCGGGAAGTCGTTCTGCGCACGGTCGAGGTCGAATCGCACCGCCAGGTCGTTCACCTTGGTGATGGCCTTGATGTTCGACGTGAACGCCGTGCCCGTGCCGATTGTGTACCCGACCCCGCCGAGCGCCGCGCGGCCAGCGGCGAGCGCCTCGGCATCGGACTTGCCCTGCTGTTTTGCAGTTGCCTGACCCCGCAGGAACGCCCCGGCGCCGATGCGTCCGGTGATCGCGTTGAAGTTTGCAATCACTGCATCGGCGTTGAACGCAGTGCCGTCGTGGAACCTGATGCCCGACCGCAAGGTGAACGTCCACGACTTCATGTCCCGCGTCTTCGAGTAGCCCCGGGCGAGCAGACCGACGTAGTCGCCGCCGATGGTGCGTTCGACGAGTGTCTCGTACACGGTTCGTGTCGCGTGCAGGGCTGAATTCGCCGGGTTGTTCGAGACGCAGAAACCGGGGAATGTGTCGAAGATTGCAACTTTTGCCGAACCTCCGTAGACGGGCTTGGCGGCCCGAGCCGCGGCCGATGTGCCCGAGGCGGCGGCCACGGGCGCGGCCACACCCAGAGCCGCAATTGCGGCGATGATCTTCGTCGATCGCCTGCTCCTGATTCGCTGTTCCTTCATCGCGTCATCACTCTCTTTCTCTCTCTTTGACCTCTCGTCCGGCTGTGCGACACCCAGATGAGAGGTCCTTCTTCGAAGTAAAGATCACGCGGTGAGGAGACGTCGGTCAGGACGGCAAGAAACAGATTGTGCTGCTCAACGACAAACGTTCTGTTGAGCCATGCAACCGAACACGACGGGACACCGCAAGCGCCCATCGGACATGGCTTCGGCGACAACGTGAGACGAAACCCTCGCAAATCCGTCTATTGTTCGCTGCAACAGTTGCACGCTGACAGGGGGATGACATGGCGTACGGAAGCGAGCGAATCGAGATGCCGCCGGTGACTGACTGGGTCAACGACTGGGACTGGCTCGACGATCAGTGGGGCGAGAACGCAATCGAGATCTGGAACTCAGTGCGCGAAGTGTGCCCGGTTGCATCCACGGAGAGATACGGACGGGCGTTCATGCCCGTCACTATGGACGCGATCTACCAGGTCGCACACGACACCGAGAACTACTCGTCTGTGTGGGTGAATGTCGCGCGACCTGACGCACCGCGTTCGGCGGCACCGCCGATCACCTCGGACCCACCCGACCACCACGGTCACCGCCGCCTGATCCTGCCGGCCTTCAGCCCGAAAAAAGTCGCTCTGATCGAGGAGGATCTGCGGGCGTTCTGTCGAAAGTTGATCGGTGACCTCGACGGTCTCGACGCGACAGATGCGGCGGTGAACTACACACAGCACATTCCGGTGCACGGCATCTGCATTCTCACCGGACTCCCCGAAGAGGATGCCGACCTCTTTCGCGAGTGGATCTTCAAGACGTTCCAGCTCGCCCCACGCGACAATTCCATTCGTCTGCAAGTGATGGTCGAGATGAGCGAATACATCAGCGGCTTGCTGAAGGATCGCCTCGAGAACCCGCGAGACGACATGCTCACGATGATTGCCAACGCAGAAATCGACGGCGAACCGGTCAGTTGGGAACTGAAGGTCGGATACATCAGGCTCCAGATCGTTGCCGGCATCGACACCACCTGGAGCGCGATCGGATCCGGTCTCTGGCACTTCGCCCAGAACCACGACCAGATCGACCGGCTGGTGGCAGTCTCGAACGACGACCCGTTGTGGCAGATGGCGAACGAGGAGGTACTTCGCTTCTACGCACCGGTGACGATGGCACGAAAAGTGTTGAACGACACCGAGGTCTCGGGCTGCCCGGTGCACACCGGCGACCAGATGCTCCTGCCATTTCCTGCGGCCAACCATGATCCGGCGGCATTCGAAGACGCGCACGTGTTCAAGCTTGACCGCGCGAACAACCGTCACGTCGCCTTCGGCCTCGGCATTCACCGCTGTGCCGGGTCGAACCTCGCCAGGCTCGAGATGCTCGTCGCGTTCCAGGAGTGGCTCCGCGCGTTCCCGCGCTACACGCTCGACTCCTCGCGAAAAGTCACGTGGGCGAACGGACAGGTTCGGGGTCCGCGCGAAATACCCGTTCTCTTGAACCGCTGATCAGCGAAGAGTGATGCGGTCGATGACCGCATCGACGGCAACCGCGTAGCTGTCGTTCTTCGTCGAATCGAAGAGCGCCGCGCATTCCGGGTCGGCCTGCATCGCCGACTGTGCGGCGCGCCACGAGGCGACATCGGGGTAGCGATCAAAACAAACCAAGTCGAACGAGCGGCCGTCGCCCATGATCGTTCCCTCGCAGTCGTACCACTGCCCCGTTTCGCACCCGTTCGCGGCCGCGTGGCGGCGTGACGCAACCAGTGCGGCGGCGATCCGGTCGCGCGTCGCCTCACCCACTGCCCGATGCGCCGACACCGCGATCAGGCCGCGACCCTTTTCTTCACGGCGGAAGTCTCCCGGCGCCACGCCGTCGCGCGGCAGGCATCCGATGACGAACGTCTGGTCCATGCCGGCCGCCTTGTGCACGTGCTTGTCGCGAAAATCATCGCGGTTCTGCATGTCGAGGAACGACTTCCGCGTCGGGTAGCAGACCACGCCGATGCGGTCCCACCGAGGATCGAGGCTTCCGCTCTGGTCGACGACATCGCCGTGGAACGCCACGTACGCCCCGATCTTTCCGAGCACGTCGACCGGTGAATATCTGTCGTCGGCCTCCCGCCCTGACACCTGGTCACCTCCGGATGCCCCGTAGTCGGCCACTTCCTTGTACTTCATGAAATTCACCATGAACACCGGGCCGTCGTCGTCGGGCGGCATCGTGAACATGCGCATGCCGTACTCACGATCGACCTTGCCGTAGGTGTGGACCACCTTCGGCGGCCGGATTTCGTCGTTGCCCGTCATTGTCTCCCCATTTCTGCTCGTGCCTCGGCGGCGGCCGCGTCGGCCGGACGTTTGCCGGCATCGATCACTACTTGTCGCAGATCACCGCTGTAGGCGAACGGCGCTTCGTAGCGTGTCGACACAGGTGACCCGTGGTCGAAACCGACGCTCGGGCCCACCGACGACATCATGCGCATGTACAGCGCCAACTCAGCCGAACCGGCGTCGGTGCCGTCGACAGACAGCGCCACGGTGCCCGCCATGCCCTCGCCCCGGCGCAGCGACAGTGTGAGCTCGCGCTCTCCTTCGGCAAGTGGCGGAGACTCGACCACCGTATGGTCACCGAATGCGTTGTAGTCGACCACGAGACGCCCGTTCTGGATGAACATCGACAGACCCGAATTCTGCGTGCCGGTCGCATACAGCACGCCTTCGTTGCCGCTTCGGTGCACCACCGAGGCAGTGATCGTGACACTGCGCCCGCCGAGACCGGCAGACGCCTGACCAGGCATCGGCGACATGGGCGGTCGGTAGACGTAGCGACGATTCTCGGGATGCGGCGAGTTCTCACGAAAACGCGCCCCGAAGAGCGCGACGCCGCGGTCGTCGAGCGGGAGAACTCCGTGTCGCTCGGCTTCTTGCCACCAGATATCGATCATGTCGGCCAACTTCTCGGGCATCGCGTCGGCGAGGTCGTTGCACTCGGAGCGGTCCTCGTCTATGCGATACAGCTCCCACTTCTCGCGCGGGTCGTCGTACGAACGACCGGGCGTGTGTTTGAGCACCGCCTTCCAGCCACCGTCGACGATGGCAAGACTGCCGCCGTTTTCGAAATACTGACGCGTGTTGGTGGCGCCTGCAGTCGAGTCTCCGATCACCGACTTGAACGACGATCCCGTGACCGGAATCTGCTCGAGTCCGCGGCGCACAGACGGTGGTTCGATACCGACGATGTCGTAGACCGTCGGCGCGATGTCGGCCACGAAGACGAACTGGTCGCGCTTCGTTCCGCGCTCATCATCGGCAATGCCGTCTGGCCAGTGCAGAACCATCGGGACGTGCACGCCGCCCTCGTGCGTGTTCTGCTTGTACCACTTGAACGGGGTGTTGCCGCACTGTGCCCAGCCCCACGGATAGTTCGAGTGGCTGTTCGGCCCGCCAATGTCGTCGATGCGCGCGATCGCCTCGTCGGGACGCTCGATGATGCCGTTGAAGAACTTCATCTCGTGCATCACACCGAACGGGCCGCCCTCTTGTGACGCACCGTTGTCGGCATGCACCACGAGGACCGTGTTGTCGAGTTGGCCGAGCCGACGCAAGCCCTCCACAAGACGCCCGATCTGTGCGTCGGTGTGGTCGAGAAACGCCGCAAACGCTTCTTGCAGGCGAGCCGCCAGACGTCGTTCGGTGTCGTCGAGTTCGTCCCACGGCTTCACCCCGGGGTTGCGCGGGGCAAGCGGTGTGCCGGCCGGAATGACTCCCATCTCCAGCTGGCGCCTGTGCCAGCGCTCGCGCACGACATCCCAGCCTTCATCGAAGCGCCCCTTGTACTTGGCGAGATAGTCAGCCGGCGCCTGGTGCGGGGCGTGCGTCGCGCCGAAGGCGAGATAACCGAAGAACGGCCGGTCGGGTCGAACACCTTTGAAATCGGCGACGATGCGCAATGTCTGGTCGACGAGATCTTCTGAGAGGTGGTATCCCTCGTCGGGTCCGGCCGGCGGGTCAATCGGATGGTTGTCGGCCACGAGCTCGGGGTGGAACTGGTCGGTCTCGCCGTCGAGGAAGCCGTAGAAGCGCTGGAACCCGCGCGCGAGTGGCCACTGGTCGAACGGTCCCGCGGCCGAGCACTGCTCCATTGGTGCAAGGTGCCACTTGCCGACGCAGAACGTGCCGTAGCCCGCGTCGCCGAGGACCTCGGCGACGGTTGCCGCGTGATTAGAAATGTGCCCGAGCTGGTTCGGAAACCCGGTCTGGAAGTTCGAGACGCTGCGCATGCCGACGGCGTGCGGACCGCGCCCCGTCAACAACGCGGCCCTGGTCGGCGAGCAGAGCGGCGTCACGTGGAAATTCGTGAACTGCAGACCATTCGCGGCAAGTGCATCGATGTGCGGCGTCCCGATGTCGGAGCCGAAACACCCCATCTGGGCGAATCCGGTGTCGTCGAGCAACACGATCAGAACGTTCGGCGCGTCGCGGCCCGGGTGCGGCGGCGTCGGGAACCACGGCTCTGACTCGGCCACGGTGCGACCGATGCGACCTTCGAACTCGTTCTTCTGCGACACGTCCCCTCCCGATCCCGGCTGTCACCCGAGCACTCCCACTCTTCCACGAAAGTCCGGGCGCAGCAGACGACGACAAAGAATGGAAACTGTTCGGGTGCGCCGGGAAACAACCGGAGCCGGGCGACCTACTGTGTCGTCGTGCACCTCGAGATCGACCGCCACGACATCCGCACCCGCCGAATGGCCGAGACGGTCGCTCCCGAAGACGCGGCGACCGGCGCCGTTGTTCTCGCTCTTGAGTCGTTCGCCCTCACCTCGAACAACGTGAGCTATGCGCACTCGGGCGATCTCCTCGACTACTGGGGCTTCTTTCCGACGGACGTCGGGTGGGGACGGTTGCCTGTGATGGGGTTCGGTCGCGTCACGCACTCAGAGGTCGACGGGATCTCGGTCGGTGAACGTTTCTTCGGCTTCTACCCTGCCGCCGACCATCACATCGTCGAGGCGTCGCCGTCACGCACGGGCTTCATTGATGTCGGCGCACACCGTGAGCCCCATGCGATGGCCTACCGCACATTCGACCGTGCCGATCAGACATTGTCGACCGACGATGAACACCGCTATTTGTTGCTCCGCGGTCTCTTTGTCACGTCCCACCTGTGCGAGGACTTCCTCGCCGACAACGACATGTTCGGGGCGGCACAGGTGCTCGTCACCAGTGCATCGTCGAAGACGTCGCTTGCCCTCGCTCACGAGCTGCGCCGCGGCGGCCGTGCGCGGTCCGTCGGGCTCACGTCACCGGCAAACATCGATTTCGTCGCCGCCAGCGGCCTCTACGACGAAATCGTCTCGTACGACGACCTCGAGTCGCTCGATCCGACCGTGCCGTCGGTGGTCGTCGACATGGCCGGCAATGCACAGGTCCTGGCGCGCATCCACGCTCACTTCGATGGATCGCTCACCCACTCGTGCCGAGTCGGTGCGACCCACTGGGTAGAGACGACGCCGACCGGTTCGCTTGCCGGGCCGAAGCCACAGTTCTTCTTCGCTCCGTCGCAACTCGCCAAGCGCGGCAAGGAGTGGGGGCGCGCCGAACTCGAGGCGCGCATGGCATCGGCACTTGCACTGTTCCTCGCAGACTCCATCCGCTGGATGCTCATCACGGTCAGCGCCGGTCCTGACGCTGTGCTGGCAACCTGGGACGCGCTCGTGTCCGGACGACTCGACCCTGCCGAGGGCCACATTCTTTCCATCTGACACCGAATCAATTCATCCAGAGAAAGACCACACCATGACCACTGAACGACGAGTCGCCGTCATCGGCGAGGCGAATGCGTACTCAGGCCCGGGGCTCGCACGGGAGTTGGCGGCACGAGGCCACGACGTCGTGCTCGGCGACGCCTCGCCCGGACTGGTCGAAGAACTCACCGCAATGGGAGCCCGCGCAGTCGATGTCACCGGCACGAACCACTTGCTGGACGCGTCGGGGTCGCAGCGGCTGGTTGATGCGGCGCTGTCGGAGTTCGGTCGCCTCGACGCGGCCACCACCGCCACCGGGGTCATCGTCACGGGCAGGTTCTTGAACTCGTCCATCGACGATTTCAACAAGGCGGTGAAGGGATGCCTCGAAGTTCCCTATCACTTCCTCCGTGCGGTGGTGCCGGTGATGGTCGAGCGTCGCGCCGGCCAAGTGTTGCTGCAGACGAGCGCGGCAGGCGCGCGGCCGACACCCGGAGCGCCGCTGTATTCCACGGCGCGCGCCGGCGCGAACATGCTCGTGCGCAACGTCGCCGCCGAAGTTGCGGCTGCGGGAGTTCAGGTCAATGCCGTCGGCACGAATTTCATGGACTTCCCCGGATTCCTCGCCGCCAACGGAGTCAAGACGGAAGAAGACCGTGTGCGAGTCGAGTCTGCCGTGCCGATGAAGAGGCTCGGCGACATCGACGAGTTCGCGCGCTTCTGCGCGGCGTTCCTCGACGGCTCGTCGACATTCGTGACCGGACAGTTCGTCGCCTATGCAGGCGGCTGGGCCTGACCTACCGACGCTGACGAATCAACCCCGGCGCTCGCGTCACTTGGTGCCGAGAGCGCGCCAGAATCCGTCGGGGGCCACGACGTCAGAGCGATCCAGGTCGTGGATGGACGCCTTGCCGATGCCGAGCAGAGTCGAGTCGATGCCCGAGCGCAGCAGGTCGAGCACGTTCTCGACCCCGGCTTGTCCGTTCGCGGCCAGACCCCACAGGTACGCGCGTCCGATCATCACCGCACGCGCACCGAGCGCAAGCGCCTTCACCACGTCGCTGCCGCGACGCACACCACCGTCGAGCAGCACTTCGATCTGATCGCCCACTGCGTCGACAACGGTCGGCAATGCACGAACGGGGGCGGGTGTTCCATCGAGGTTGTTGCCCCCGTGGTTCGACACCGACAGCGCCGTCGCACCGAGATCGACAACGCGCTTCGCATCGTCGACGCGGCTCACACCTTTGACCATGAACGGTCCGTCCCACTGCGAACGCAGCCACGCAATGTCGTCCCACGACGGAAGCGGCGTCTGCATCCACTCGTAGTAGGCGCCGAAGAATGTCGGAGCCTTCTCACCCGGGCGCGCCATGTTGGGTGCCGTGAGATCGGGAATGCGGCCGGTCTTGGCGAACATCCACAACCAGCCCGGCCGTGCGATCACCTCGGGAGCAAGTTTGACCGCCGCCTTGAGGTTGATTTTCTCCGGAATCCACGGGCTGCCCCAGTCACGACCGTTTGCAAACGACCAGTCGAGCGTGACAATGATGCCCTTCGCTCCCGCCGCCTTCGCACGCTCCATGCGCTGGACGAGCGTGTCCTTGTCGCCGCACCAGTAGATCTGGAAGAACGTCTGGCCGTTCGCCGCCGCGACCTCTTCCACCGACTTGCTCGCAAAACTCGACAACCCCATCGCAACGCCGCGGTTGGCCGCGGCTCGCGCAATCGCCACCTCGCCGTCGGGGTGCACGGCCTGCACACCGGTCGGAGAGATGAGGACAGGCATCGAGACGTTCTGACCCATGACGGTCGTGGCCAGGTCCCGGGTCTGCGGCAGGCCGGCGACGTGGGGTGCAAAGCCGAGTTGATCGAATGCAGTGAGATTGTCCTGGACCGACAAACCCTTCTCTGAACCCGCGATCAGGGCACCGTAGACCGACCGCGGAAGACGCTTCTTGGCCCGCCGCTGGGCCTCTGCCACTGTCTCGAACCAGGCATTCGCCATGTCGCACTCCTGTGATCGGGGAAGACTGGCGAGTGTACCGAGCGGCCTCACGGAGCTCAGAGCCTTGACACGGCGACATTCCATTTTTAGGAATGATTCTCATTACTGATAGTCTGGCGCCATGTCACGCACACGTCGACGCTCGCTCTCGTTCGCGATCGCTGCCGGCGCAATCCTGACCGCATGTGTCGAAACAGACTCACCGAGCACTTCGCCGGACGACATCGCCACCGACACCACACTGCCTGCACGCGAACGTCTCTCTGTCGCAGTTGCCTTCTTCCCCATCGAGGACATGGTGCGTTCCGTCGGTGGCGATGCGGTGGAAATCATTCGCCTCGTCGAGCCGGGCATGCCCGCCCACGATGCAGAGCTGACGGCGTCGCAGTTGAAGGCGTTGTCCGAGGCCGACGTGGTCTTCTACTTCGGCGAGAACTTCCAACCTGCTGTCGAGAGTGTGATCGCACAGCTCCCGGCCCGTGTCACGAAGGTCGATCTCTACTCAGTCGAAGGAGTCGCACACCTCGCGACCGACGGCAAAGACGCCGATCATTCAGGTGACGACCACGACCACGGCGACGAAGACCCTCACATCTGGCTCGACCCAGCGAACATGGATGCGATGGCTCGCACCGTGGCGGCCACTCTTGCAGAGCTTGCATCCGATTCGCGCGAGACCATCGAGTCGAGCACGCTCGGGTACACCGCCGACCTTGCCGCTCTCGGCGACGAGATAGATGCCGCATTCGCTTCGTGCATGTCGCGAACCCTCGTCACCGCACACGATGCGTTCGGCTATCTCGCACACCGGGCAGATCTCTCCACTGCCTCGATCACAGGCGTCAACCCGCAGGACCAACCGTCGGCAAAGGAGCTTGAAGTCATTGCCGACGCCGCGCGCTCGGCACGAGTCGAGACTGTGTTCTTCGAGAACGCTCTGCCGGCCGATCTGTCGCGAACGGTGGCCGACGCCATTGGTGCCTCGGTTGATGTTCTCGACACTGTCGAGTCGGTGTCGAGAGATGCGCTCGACGCCGGGGCGACGTACAGCTCGATCATGAGGGACAACGTCACCAAGATCGCGCGCGGGTTGGGCTGCTCATGACCACAGTTCATGACCGGTTCGCTCCCGGACATGTGAGCCTGCTGGAGGCAGTCGACGTCTCGGTGTCGTATGACGGCGAGACGACGGCGGTCGAGCATGCCTCGTTCTGCATCGACGAGGGCGACTTGGTGGCAGTTGTCGGTGCGAACGGGTCGGGCAAGTCGACTCTCTTCAAGGCGCTCGCAGGTTTTGTCGACCACGACGGCGACGTCATCATCAACGGGCGTCGTTGCCATCACCTCGAGCGACAGTCGATCGCCTACATACCCCAGCAGTCCGACATTGACCTGCGGTTTCCGATCACCGTCGCAGAAGTCGTCGCGGCCGGTCGGCGCCGATTCCACGGACGACGCATGCGTCAGCGCGGCGACGATGCAGTCAGCGTGTCGGCGAGCCTCGCCGCCGTCGACCTCGCCGGAGCCGAGAACACGTTGCTCTCGACGCTCTCGGGCGGTCAGGTGCAGCGAGTGCTGATCGCACGTGCGATCGCCCAGGAGGCGGATGTCATGCTCCTCGACGAGTCAATGTCGGGCGTCGACGAACGCCATGTCGACGAACTGATGGCGCTGTTTGCAGACCTCTGCGCGAACGGCGCGGCGATTCTTGTGTCGACGCACGATCTCGCACTGGTGCGCACCCGTTTCCCGCGCTGTCTCGCGATCAACAGGCGGGTGCTCGGAGACGGCGAACCGTCGACCGAGCTCTCGGGCGAACGGCTCGAGCGGCTCTTCACCCGCGTCGGCAACGGAAACGCGACCGGCGACATCTGATGGACTGGCTGCTCGATCCGTTCCAGTCGCCGTTCTCGCAACGGGGCGCCATCGCGGCCCTCGTGGTCGGAGTGCTGTCGCCGGTGGTGGGCACATGGGTCTCGTTGCGGCGCCTCTCGTACATGGGAGATGCGATGTCGCACTCGGTGCTCGGCGGAGTGGGCCTCGGGTACCTCTGGTTCGGGTCGGTGGCGGTGCTCCCCGGCGCCCTCGCCGCCGGCGTCGTGATGGCTCTCGCCATTCACTGGCTTTCGCAGAACCGTCGTGTGAGCCACGACTCGGTGATCGCCGTGGTCGGCAGCGGCATGTTCGCCCTCGGCGTCCTCGTCATCTCGAGCGTCGGTTCGACGGTCTCTCTCAGCCACTATCTCTTTGGTCAGTTGTTGACCGTCTCGCGCGGCGACCTGTGGATCACGTTCGGCCTCGCGGTCGCCGGAGTCGCATTTGTCTGGTGGCATTTCGATGATCTCAAGTTGTCGACCTTCGACCGCGACCACGCAACCCAGATCGGCATTGCCGTCCAGCGTCTGGATGCGTCAATGCTTGTTCTGCTCGCGGTCAGCGTGGTGGTCAGCCTGAACACGGTCGGTGTCGCGCTCACCGTCTCGTTGCTGATCACTCCGGCGGCCACTGCGCGCCTGTTCTTCGACAAGGTGTCGACCATCACTACAGGTGCAATCGGCATCGGGATGGCTTCGATCCTCGGGGGTTTCATCGCCTCGTATCACGCCGACTTGCCCCCCGGCCCGACGATCACGATCGTGGCAACGTCAGTTTTTGTCGTTGCGTACGTGTCGCGCATCGGTCGGGATGAGGGAACATATGTCCGTCACCGTCACCGTCACCACCACGATCACCAACACTGATACCCGCGAATTTGTCACCCAAGCCGGGTATGTGACACCCGGAACACTCCCCGGCCTCAACGGCACTTCCAGGCCGTCGTTAAGTTCGAAGCATGGGAAGCAACTCACATCGTCGGATCGTGGTCGGCGTCGACGGATCGCGCAACTCGGCAAAAGCCGTCGACTGGGCCGTTGCAACTGCCGGAAGCGGCGACACGGTGGTCCTTCTCTCGGCGTGGAGCCCTGTGATCGTTCCGGCAGAGATGGCCGTCACCTACAGCTTCGACGACACCGGCGCCAAGAAGATTCTCGACGACGAGCGTGCACGCGTTGCAGACGCCGCAAAGGAGCGCGGCGTCGATCTCGATGTGCAGTTCGAAACGACCGACCCGCGCACCGCGCTGCTCGGCGCAAAGGCCGACACCATCGTGATCGGCGCCCGAGGACACGGCGGAGTGATGGGACTTCTTCTCGGCTCCGTGGCCGACTACGTCGCGCGGCACTCGAAGGTGCCGGTCGTCATTGTTCCCAGCAACTAAACGACTGTTCGCGGCACGTCGGCGCCCAACTGCCGACAAGTATCCCGGGAGACACAAAAAGTTGTCTGCTGCATCGTGACGGGGTCGGCACACGCCATATGAAGCGCGGTCATCGCTCTTAGAGTGATGACATGAATACCGAACCCCGCGGAATTCGTCACTTCTTCGCCGCTGCAGCGGTCGTTGCGGCCGCGGCTTTCGCCGGCGCGCCGACACCAGCCGCCGCGTCAACCGTCGCGGCCAAGTTCATCTCGTCTCCGAAACTCGATGCCCCGAAAAGCGGCGAAAGCCGCTACATCGTTCGATTTGCCGATTCCACGAGCGATGTGGCCGCCGAGACAGAAGTGAAGGGACGCAACGGCACCCTTGCGCGCAGGTTGAGTCGGGTCTTCAACGGCGCCATCGTCAACATGACACCGGCCAAACTCGCCGAGTTGAAGCTGAGTCGGGCGGTGCTCTGGGCCGAAGAAGACCAGACCGTCAGCCGGCAAGACACGGTGTCGCCCACCGGATCGTGGGGTCTCGACCGCCTCGACCAGCGGGCGCTTCCGCTTGACTCGACATATTCGTTCGCATCTGACGGGTCGGGTGTCGACATCTACGTCGTCGACACCGGTATTTCTCTCTCGCACAGCCAGTTCACCGGTCGACTTCGGGCCGGTTTCGACGCGCTGGGTGGTGACACCAACGATTGCCCCGGGCACGGACCTCATGTGGCCGTAACAGCCGGTGGGGCGACGCTCGGCGTCGCGCCCGGGGCCACCCTCGTGCCAGTGCGGGTACTCGACTGTGACGGGGCCGGCACGGTGTCGGGCGTAATTGTCGGAATCGACTGGGCGATTGACGACCACACCACTCGCCCCGCCGTCATGAACCTGAGTCTTGGCGGCACGCTGAGTGTCTCTTTGAACTCGGCAATCACCCGTGCGCGAGGCGACGGCATCGTGGTCGTGGGCGCAGCCGGAAACGCGTCGGTCGACGCGTGTGCCACTTCGCCGGGCAGTGCCACGGCCGATGCGTTGATCGTTGGCGCCAGCACCGCGTCAGACGCACGTGCATCGTTCTCCAACTACGGAAGTTGCATCGACGTGTTCGCCCCTGGCGACAACATCATCTCAGCGGGCATCGCAACAGCAAATTCGACTGCCGCCTCGAGCGGAACTTCGATGGCATCGCCCCACGTGGCCGGTCTCGTCGCACGCCTCCTGTCGGCGTCACCGTCGCTGTCAGTCGGTGACGCCATGTCGCGGATCGTCGACGCGTCCACTGCAGGTGCAGTCTCGAACGCGGGACCCCAATCCCCGACACTTCTCGCCTACGCCGACCCGGCCATGATCGACGCACCAACCCCCACCGTTCCGGGAACAACAACTCCGGCGTCGCCAGGTGATTCGGCAGGCAGTGGCTCAGACCCGGCAACCTCCACCCCGGGGGACGGCTCCACATCGCCGGGCGAGACGGCACCACCGACTGTTCCCGCTCGAACCGGGCTTCCCGTCGCAGTCCCTGGTGCACGCTCGGTGTGGCTCGAATGGAGCGAGGCCCCGTCCGCCACTCTTCCAGTGACGGCGCACATCGTGCGGGTGTACTCGAAGAAGAAACTCGTGAAGACCGTCAGAGTCAGCGCGACGGCGGCCCACCTCATCACCGGGCTGTCGCCGAAGGCGTCCTACTACTTCACGGTCGCGAACGAGAACGGTGCCGGTGTCAGCGAGTTCTCTCCCCGTTCGAAGACCGTGACCCCGTTGCGAGCGGTGAAGATCTCATCGAAGAAGTTGCCGACCACTCGTCGCCAATCGCCGCCGACGCGACCGGTCAACGTGAAGGCGAAGCGCACCGGTTCGACAGTGCAGGTGACGTGGAAAGCGGCAGGGCCGGCAGGGGCTCTGCGCTATGAGGTCCTCTTCAGTCGACGAGGCATGGATGTTGCGCGAGTCATCACCAACGCCCCGGTGGGAGTGCGGGTCTACGGGTTGCCGAGAACCAAGCTGCGGGTGCAGGTGCGAGCAATCAACGAATACGGGGCCGGCGTCTTGTCGCGACCCACAGTGTCACCAAACTGAGCTCAGTCGCCTGGTCCGACTGACGAGTTATTTCCGCGCGGGGTCGGGCGACAACTCGAGGGCCGAGGCCAACATGGCCCGGATCATGTCGTAGTGCTCGTCGTCGCTGACCTTGTCGGCATCTTCCACAAGGTCGTTCAGAACGAGCCCCATGCCGGTGGCCTGAACCGCGATCGCGAGTGCGCGGGGTGAAATCACCACGCGACCGGCGATTCGCTGCTGGGCCATCTCCATGAACTGCGAGGTGCGCTCGTTGATGTGACCTTGCACGAGCGTGAGCCGTTCGCGCAGCGCGGGAATCTCCATGGAGGCGGCCATGATCTGGACGCGCAACCAGCGTCGACCCTTGCGCAGTTCTTCGCTCGGTCGGGCAAACACAGCCGCAAGGTCGTCGACGGTGGGGTTGTCGAGATGTGCGAAGAACTCCTCCGATGCCTCGACGTATTCGAGAACGATCTCTTCGAACATGCGCCCGAGCACCTCGGCCAAGAGACCGTCGCGGTCTGCGAAGTATTTGTAGATGAGAGGCACCGACACCTTCGCCTTGGCGGCCACGTCTTGCACACGAAGGCCCAGAATTCCCTTCGAGAGCACCTCGTCGCGTGCCGCCTCGACGATGCGTTCGCGCGATGCGAGCACGCGCCCGGCGGCGGGAGGAACGGCGGCTGGCTCCATGGGACGAAACTACCTGCGCTCAGGTGACCCGCACCGTCACGGTGCGCGAGATGGTGCGGCCCTTCTTTGGGATCAACACCACGCGCAGAGAGCACGTGCCTCGCTTCACCCCCCGCACAGACGAACCCACGAACCGGCAGCGGTCGCGACCCTTGACCAGGGTGATGCGCATCGAGCCCTTGGAACGGCGCGGTATTGCGAGGCCGGCAGCCGCGGCGATGCGCGAGGCCGAGAGACTCCTCGTGCGACGCACCGACACACGGCGCGATGGGCTCGAGGCGGCGACCGACTTCTTCGGGGTGGTGGTGGTTGTCGCCGCCGCGGCCACGTCAGCCGATGCCGCACTGGTGTGTGTGGGTGACTGCGCGGGGGTGGCGATCGGAGATTCACCCGTTGAGCCAGTCGGTGGCGCCGCGCCGACGATGGTGGTCGTCGTTGTGGACGTGGTCGTGGTTGACGTTGTTGTGGTCGTTGTCGTCGTTCCGATCGCAAGCCCGCTGATTTTCCGGGGCGAAGACGAGAGACCTCGATCTCCCATACCCAACTGTCCGTATGAATTAGAGCCCCAGCACCAGACATCCTCGGTCTCGGTGACCGCACAGGCGTGAAACTCACCTGCCACAACATCAACCACTGTCCCCGTGATGTTGCTGACCGGTGCCGGGGTGTGGCGCGAAGTGGAGGTCCCGTCCCCAAGTTGGTCGTAGATATTCGCCCCGAAACAGCGCACCTGACCCGATGCCACCGCACAGGTGAACTCATCGCCCGCTGTCACCCGCGACACATTGCTGAGCCCCGTGACTGCGAGCGGTGCGTCGCTCGACGACACGGACGTCGAGTCGCTTCCAAGTTCACCTTCATTGTTCAGGCCGAAGCACGAGACCGTACCGTCTGCGAGTGCGACGCACGTGTGAGCACCACCAACCGCTGTCTGCACCGCCGCGGCCGGCAGCGTTGCCGTGCCACGCGGCGTTGATGCATCGGTCGGCGACGACGACCCGAGGCGCCCGTTGGCGGCGCTCCCCCAGCACCATGTGGCTCCACTGACCGCCACTGCACAGACGTGCGATGTGCCGATGTCAACGGACTCCATGGAGAATTGCCCACCCCCAGGGTGTGACGTGACACCGCTCACCACTCCGAGAGTTCCAAGGGCCGGGGTTGCCGACGTCGTCGAGTCGCCCCACTGGCCCACATCATTCAGCCCCCAACACCGTGCGGTGCCGTCGGTCAGTGCGGCGCATGTGGTGTTTCCCCCTGCCCCAAGAGTGGTTGCCTGTATCTGCCCAACTTGAGTGGGCGATGTTCCAGTGAGGCCAACGTGGCCAAGCTGGCCTGCACCGCTCGCGCCCCAGCACCACACCGTGTTGTCGTTCGCGCGGACGCACGTGTGGTTGGTGCCGGCAACGATCTGCTCAGCCACCCGCCCCTCAGGGAGTGCCGCCGCGCGGCGGGGTGATTCCGATCGACCTGAGGTGAAGGTGGGGTCGCCGAGTTTTCCGTTCAGGTTGTCGCCCCAGCACCACACTGCGCCGTCAGGGTCAATGCCACAGGTGTGATCGCGCCCGGCGGCAATGCGTCCTGTCACCGCACTTGCCACCACCACCGAGTGCGGCACTGTTGCCGGCGTCGCCCGCACCACAGAAGCGGCAAGCAGAACGGTCAGACACGCCGCAAGAGTCGACACGATGCGCGAGAGCGTGCGCGAATGAGCGTGCGATCCGGCCCCCACGGCGGGGGATGGTAACGAGAATCAGTTCTCGGCGGAAGGCGCCGAGTCGTCCTGCTCGGCGATCTCGCGGCGCACCTCGTCCATGTCGAGCGCACCGACCGCGTCAATGATCTGTTCGAGCTGATGGCCCGGCAGGGCACCCGCCTGGTTGAACAGCAAGATGCCGTCGCGGAAGATCATCAGTGTCGGAATGGAGCGAATCTGCAGGGCGGCCGCAAGCTGCTGCTCGGCCTCAGTGTCGACCTTCGCGAAGCGCATCTCAGGATGCTTCTCCGACGACTCTTCGAACACTGGCGCGAACATGCGGCACGGACCGCACCAGTCGGCCCAGAAGTCGACGAGGGTGATGCCCTCGCCGAGAACTGTCGCTTCGAATGTGTCGAGTGTCAGTGCGGTGGTTGTCATGGTGGTTCTCTCCGGTGTGGTGTGCGAATGGTGGCCGAGGTCGACGACGATCAATCGACGATCGGAAGCCCGAGCGATGCCGATGCTTCTTCCAGTGACCCGAGGTTCTTCACATTCGTGAAGCCGGCATCGAGCATCATCTGCATCGCGATGCCTGAGCGATTGCCCGAGCGGCAGTAGAGGAGGTACGACGCCGACTTGTCGAGTCCGGCGAGAGCCTGTTCGAACGTGCCATCTTGGAGGTCGAGGTTGAGAGCGGGTTCGAGGTGCCCGGCAGCGTGCTCGTCGCGGGTGCGAACGTCGATGATGGTCTCTGTGCTCATGCTCTGGTCTCCTTGTGCCGCGGCATCGGTCGCCGGTTGTGCACTCTCGCTGGACGACGATCCCCCGCACGCACCGATAATCAATGCCGACGAAGCAAACAGTACGGTCACGACTCGGTAGGTCCCTCGTTTCATACCCCCTAGGGTATCAGGAGTCCCCAAGGACTGCAAGTTGGGCGCCGACGGTGCGGACCCCTCCGTGGGCCGTGGTCAGGTGATTGAAATTCGAAGAGTGATCGAGGTTGCGGGCACTGTCTTGGTCTTTGCCGTCTTCAAGATCAACTTGCACGTGGTCTTCTTGGACGGCGTGATCAGGTACTTCCCCGAGATTCGACATGCGCCGACTTCGCGCCATGTGCGCTTCCCCTTCGAGACCGGAACAACGAACGACGTCAAACGGGTCTTTCGCTTCCTCTTGACCTTGGTGGCCTTCACGGTGAAACCGGCATACGCGGCAACCGATACTGCCGACGGGCTGTTCGACGACGCGTTGGCACCCACCACCACCACCTTGTACGCGCGGCCGTTGACGAGTTTGGTCAACGTGCACGAAGTCGTCGTGGCGGTGCACTTCGCAGATGTTCCGAGTGCCATCGCGGTGTAGACGACGTCATTCGCGGAATCAGCAGACCACGACACCACCAGTGACTTGTTCGCCGCCTTCACCTTGACGCCGCTGATCGCATTCACCTGAGAATCGGGAACAACCGATACCTGCTCTGACGAGGTTGACCCGTAGGAATTGACTCCTTCAACTGTGAACATCTGGGCAACGCCACCCACCAGGCCCGTCACGACACACGACGTGTCAGCGGTCTCGCAGACCGTCGTGCCGGATGAGTTCTTCACCCGGTACGACGACGCCCCCGTGGCCGCCGACCAATTGAGCGTCACAGAATTGAGACCGGCAACCGACGACGACACGGTGGGCATGGCCGGAACGGCCGCCGTCGTGGCAGACAATGCCGCTGACGCCGCCGACGTCCCGGCGCTGTTCGTGGTCACGGCCGTCAGCGAATACGTGGTGCCCTGGGACAGCCCAGAGATCGTGCACGACGTGCCAGTACTGGCGCAGCTCCCGCCATTCGGCGACGCCGTCACTGTGTAGGTGTTCGAGTCGCCGAGAGCAGCCGACCACGATGCCACAATCGACGTGAGACCGGCAGTCGCAGCCGAGAGAACCGGGGCGTCGGGAGAGCCGGTCGGCATGCCGGTGTACGACACCGAGGGGCGCGAGGTTCCCTCGGCGTTGATTGCGGCAACAGAGAACGAATAGGTCTGGCCTGCGGCAAGATTCGGCACAGTGCACGATGTGGCACCCGTGGTTGTGCACCCGGCAGATGACGGCGACGTCGATACCGCATAGCCGGTGAGCGTCGATCCTCCGTTGTCGGTCGGTGCCGTCCATGCCACGAGCACCGACCTGTTGCCGACGCTTCCGCCCGAGATGACCGGAGCGCACGGACGGGTCGGCGTGACTGACTGTGTTGCAGAGCTGACCAGACGGTTCGGTGTTGACGACGCATAATCGTCGTACGGAGCAATGGCACAGCGTGTGGCCGTGGAGGTGATCAACGAGTCAATATCTGCAGGGGTTCGCGATGTGTCAGCCTCGAGAAGCCGCGCAACCACTCCAGAAACGTGGGGGGTTGCCATCGACGTTCCCGAGAGCTCGATGTACGACGTCGACGACGTCTTGTATGCGGACAAAATGTCGATTCCGGGGGCGAACACGTCGACGCAGTCACCCCAGTTGCTGAACGAAGCCTCCTCGTCGTCCCAGCCGCTGGCGGCAACGCCGATGACCCCTGCATAGTCGGCCTCATATCGAACAGGCATCGTCAGGCACGAGTTCGCCTGTTCGTTTCCTGCGGCGACGACAACAGGAATTCCTTCCGCGATCAGCGCATTGATCGCGTTCTTGATTGCTGTTGACGTCGGATTCGGGTCATCATCACTCGGGCTGACACCGAGACTCAAGTTCACGACTGCAGGTCCGGAGGTGTGGTGGCTCGCGATCCACTTCAGCGCCTCGTCGACCATCACATATGTGCCGCTACCCGTGCAATCAAGTGCCCGAACCGGGATCACAGTCGCACCTTTGGCGACACCAACCGTCGCGCCGACGACCGTTGCAGACACGTGAGTGCCGTGGCCCTGTTGGTCGGTCATTCCCTGGTCGGCGGCGGCGGCGCTCTCTGCAGATGTGCCGCATGGGCTCGCGCCGGGAATCGCGATGTAACTGTTCAAGGCGGTGTTGTTCTGCCGATAGTCCCATCCCGACTGCACACGCCCGCCCGCAAACTCGACGTGGGTCGCGTTCACGCCCGAGTCGACGACATAGACCGTGACACCCGAACCGTCGGTGTCGTAGGTGTACGAGCCGTCGAAACTCAAATTGCGCGAGTCGAGTCGATCGAGCCCCCACGGAATCCGATCATTCGGATAGATGAACCCGTCGGGTCCGTCGGTCTGCGTTGCCGCATTCGACACGATGCCGTTCAGATCAACCGATCCGACTCGCGGGTCGCCGCGCAGCAGGGCGAGTTCGTCGGCGCTCAATTCGCCGGCAAAACGATGACTGTCGATCTCCACCGTGGTCGCGCGCACGTCGAGGTCTGCACGCACGACCGAAGCGAATTCTCCTCGTGTCGTCACGATGTACGAGCGAGCGGGCTGTGTCGTCGGCTGTTCGACGCTGGCAGACGCCGTGACATTCTGCAGCGCCGGCATCACGAGCGCCGCGATCACCGCGAGCGTCACCGCGCGGCGAGCGAGGCTCACAAGACTCCCTGCATCGCCGCGGCATCGACTGTGTTCGACATCAAACATGCGACGGTCATGAGTCCGGTACCGCCCGGCATTGGCGTGATTGCAGACGCCACCTGTGACACGGCGTCGAAATCGACATCGCCGACAAGACCGGCGTCGGTGCGTGAGATGCCGACATCGATCACGACTGCACCCGGCGCGACATGCTCCACGCCGATCGAGCGGGCGACGCCGGTCGCCGACACGACGATGTCGGCGGCACGGCACACCACTGCGAGATCGGGCGTGCGGGAATGCGCAAGTGTGACCGTGGCGTCGAGCCCCTTGCGTGCCAGAAGAATGGACAACGGAAGCCCCACCAATGTCGAACGCCCCACCACCGTGACATGGCGGCCGGCAATCTCCACGCCGTGGTGTTCCAGAAGTCGCACCACCCCGAGAGGAGTGCACCCGATGTGCCCCGGAACCCCCCGCACCAGACGCCCGAGCGACGCCTCGGTGAGACCGTCGACGTCTTTCGCCGCCGGGATCAGTGCGAGCACCCGCTCAGGGTCGAGATGGCCCGGAAGCGGCATCTGCACGAGAATTCCGTGCACTGTGGGGTCGGCGGCAAGGCCCGCAACAACATCTTCGAGTTCTCGTTGACCGGTGTCGCCAGGCAGTTCCACCTGCACAGATCCGATGCCCACCGCTCCGGCCGTGCGGTGTTTGGAGGCCACGTACTTCTTGCTCGGGGCATCGTCGCCCACCAGCACCGTCGCTAAACGAATAGTTGGGCTCCCGGCCGCCTGAATCCGCTGTGCAACGTCAGCGAGAACAGCGTCCCGGGCCGGTGCCCCGTCGAGAAGTTGCGCTGCCTGCCCCGTCACCATCGAGAGGCTATTGGACAGCCCCGACTCCATGCGGACGGCCGTGCGGATGAATTCTTGACCACTCCGGTCGGTTTTTGACTCCGATACCCCTACCCTCTCCAGCACCGATCCCATACACCACATACAGCGCACGAAAGGACACCTTCATGACTGTTCGCATTGGCGACATCGCCCCTGATTTCACCGCCCCCACCACGCAGGGCATCGTTAACTTCCATCAGTGGCTCGGCGAGTCATGGGGCGTGCTCTTCAGCCACCCGAAAGACTTCACGCCGGTGTGCACCACCGAACTCGGTGCGGTGGCCCATCTGAAGCCCGAATTCGACAAGCGCAACGTGAAAGTCATCGGCCTCTCTGTCGACCCAGTTGACTCACACGAAAAGTGGGAAGCAGACATCGAGGAAACCCAGGGTGCGGCAGTGAATTTCCCGATGATCGGCGACCCCGACCGTACGGTGGCCGACCTCTACGACATGATCCATCCGAATGCGAACGACACGATGACGGTCCGCTCGGTGTTCGTGATCGGACCCGACAAGAAGGTCAAGTTGAGTCTCACGTACCCCGCATCGACCGGGAGGAATTTCGACGAAATACTCCGTGTCATCGACTCGCTGCAGCTCACTGCAAAGTTCAAGGTGGCAACTCCGGCCGACTGGAGAGACGGCGACGACGTGATCATCGGATCTGCAGTCTCTGACGACGAGGCTCGCGAACTTTTCCCGCAGGGATGGAATACGGTGAAGCCGTACCTGCGCGTGTTGCCGCAACCCCGCTGAGACACTCACGGAGACGTGGGTGCCGGCAAAACCGCTGGCAGACTTGACCACATGACCCCCGCAACCGCCACAGTGGCGGCATCAGCAGTCGATGCACGCAAGCACTACGGGAAGAATGAGAGCGAGGTGAGGGCCCTCGACGGGGTCAGCGTCGAGTTCCTCTCCGGCCAGTTCACCGCGATCATGGGACCCAGCGGCTCGGGCAAGTCGACGCTCATGCACTGCATTGCCGGACTCGACGAGCTCACCTCCGGCAGCGCCGTGATCGACGGCGTCGATCTCTCGACGCTTCGCGACAAGGCACTCACCGAACTCCGCCGGGAGAAGATCGGCTTCATTTTCCAATCGTTCAACCTCGTTCCGACTCTCACGGCCGAGGAAAACATCCGCCTTCCGCTTCTGCTGGGCAACGAAAAAGGCGACGAGGAATGGATCCAGAGGGTCATCGACACCGTCAACCTGCGCGACCGTCTCACTCACCGCCCGAGCGAACTCTCCGGCGGTCAGCAGCAGCGCGTCGCAGTCGGACGGGCGCTCGCCTCGCGGCCGCACATCATCTTTGCCGACGAACCCACGGGCAACCTCGACTCGACGACAGGCACCGAGATATTGCGCTTCATGCGCCGCGCCGTCGACGATCTCGGCCAGACGATCGTGATGGTGACCCACGACCCGGTGGCGGCGAGCTACGCCGATCGCATCGTGTTCCTCGCCGACGGCAGGATTGCCGGCGAAATGATCGAGCCGACACCCGAAAAGGTGCTCGATCGCATGAAGAACCTGGGGAACTGAACTCGTGTTCCGCATTGCTCTGAAGAGCATCCTCGGGCGCAAGGCACGCCTGGTTCTCACCGCTCTCGCAGTCATCCTCGGCACGGCTTTCCTCGCCGGGACTTCGGTCTTTTCGGCGACACTCGACCGCACCTTCAACAACCTCTTCGAGGACGTGTTCCGAAACATTGACGGCTATGTCCGCTCGACCGAGGTGATCGAGGGCGAGTTCGGAATCCAGGAACGCACCCGCATCCCGCTCGAGAGCCTCGACAAGGTGAAGGCCGTACCCGGTGTCGCAGACGCCGTTCCCGACATTCAGGCCTTCGCCCGCATCATCAGCAAAGACGGAACTCCGCTCGGTGCTGAAGGAAACGGCCCGCCCACGTTCGGCTCGGTCGGCGTCGAATTCAAGGGGCAGCTCTGGACCATTGCCGACGGCCGCTACCCGATCGGCCCGACTGAAGTGGCACTCGACGAGGCGTCGGCCGAGAACGGCGGTTACGTGGTCGGTGACACCGTGAAAGTCGTCGCACAAGCCGGCAGCCGCGAGTTCACTCTGGTTGGCATCGCCTCGTACGGCGACGTCCGCTCTCCCGGAGGCGCCACATTCGCTCTCTTCGACGTCGCGACTGCATCAGAGTTCCTCGGCAAGCCGGGCTACATCGATGCGATCCTCGTTGTCGGTGACGGCACGCGCACCGACGAGGACTTGGCGCGCGACATCGACGCAATTTTCGACCCGGCCGACAAGGTGGAGACACTCACCGGCGCCGAGATCACGCAGGAGACCCAGGACCAGATCGGTCGGGCGCTGTCGTTCTTCGGCATCCTGCTGAGCACGTTCTCGGCCATCGCACTCGGCGTCGGTTCGTTCGTGATCTACAACGTGTTCTCGATCAGCGCCGCCCAGCGTCAACGCGAGAACGCGCTCCTGCGCGCGATTGGCGCGAGCAAGGGACAAATCTCTCGCGCGATGCTGACCGAGTCGGTGGTGGTCGGCCTGGTCGGCTCAGTCGCCGGTCTCTTCGGCGGCATCGGTCTGTCTGCCGGGCTCACAGCACTTCTCAAGGCCCTCGATATCGACATTCCGAGCACCGGACTCGTCGTCACGACGTCGACGGTTGTCACCACGATCGTTGTCGGTCTGTTGGTCACCGTCGTCTCGGCATTCCTGCCCGCGTTGCGCGCCGGCAAAGTGCCTCCGCTCGCGGCTATGCGCGCCACCGCTCTCGAAACTGCCGGCCCGGGACGCCAGCGAACCCTGTGGGGCGTCGGATTCATCGCATTCGGTGTGGCGGTGGTAGTCGCCGTCATCGCCGGCGCGTCCAACACTTGGCTCGGTCTCGGCATCCTCGGCGTCTTCTCCGGAACGATCGTGCTCGGTCCGGTCATCGCCCGACCGGTCGCCCTGCTCCTCGGCCGGCCGGCCGCGGTCACC
>JBMTOT010000016.1:0-27668 GCA_049442935.1 Ilumatobacteraceae bacterium
GGTGCTCTTCCGATCTCGCCGATCATGCTGTCGGCACATGGCTCGGCACCGGAGGTCGTGGCCGCGGCGCGTGCTCGCGGGAGCCACCTGGTCGATGCGGTCTGCCCTCTCGTGACGAAGGTGCACCACGAGGTCAAGACCAGAGCCGGCAAGGGGTATCACATCGTCTACGTAGGCCACGACGGACATGAAGAGGCCGTCGGAACCATGGCCGTGGCGCCTGACTCCATCACCCGAGTCGAGAGCGTCGAAGAGGTTCTCTCGATGTCCGAGCCCGACAGGCCGGTCGCGATGCTCGCCCAGACCACACTGTCCCACCGGGAGTGGCAACAAGTCGCCGTCGAGGTGAAACGACGGTGGCCCGATGTCTGGACACCCGGTCGCAGCGACCTGTGCTTCGCAACCACCAACCGACAGTCGGCTCTTCTCGAGATTGCCGCACGGGTCGACGTCTTCGTCGTCATCGGCTCGGCCAACTCCTCCAACACGATGGCGCTTGCCCGACTGGCGGAAGAGTCAGGTTGCCGTCGTGTTCTGCGCGTCAACTCCGACGGCGAGCTTCCAGACGACATCTCCGGCGTCGTCGGGGTGACGGCAGGTGCCTCGGCGCCCGAGGAACTCGTTGAACGCGTCATCGCGCGATTGGCCCCGGCCAAAGGAGTTCAGGAAGTCAGGGTCACCGAGGAAGATGAGTACTTCCCTCCCCCGAGGACCATCAGAGAACTGCAGGCGGCCGTGGACGTCGCAATCACGGCTATGAGCGGAGGCTCGACATTGTCGACGCCGGGAACCGACGATCGAGTTCTTGCGGCGAGCACCGTGCTTGAGGCACTCTCGTTGCCATGATTTCCCCCACGCTTGACTCAATCCGAATAGCCCTGCACCTGTTCGGAGTGGCCGTCTGGACCGGTGGACAGATTGTGCTCGCAGGAATCGTGCCTGCGGTTAGGTCATATTCGCGCGAGGCGACAGTTGCGATCGCCCGCGGCTTTGTCCGACTCGCCTGGCCTTCGATGCTCCTCATCGTTTTCACCGGCGTGTGGGCTTTTGCCGACATCGACCCCGCAGAGCGCGGCGGTGACTATGCGGCGACGTTCGGACTGAAGATGCTCCTCGTTGCGGTGACGGTCGCATCGGCCGTCATTCACTCGCAAGGCAGCAGCAAGATCGCAAAGGCGGCGGGCGGCGCCGCCGGACTCGTCTCTGCGCTTGCGGCGGCGTATCTCGGTGTGTTGATGGCGCACGTCGGAGTGTGATCTCCGACCTGTTGGAGATCAGTTCCTGGGAACTTTGCTCCACGCCACGTCGCGGTCGATGCGCACGTCGCCTGGCAGACCGAGCATGCGCTCGCCGAGGATGTTCTTCATCACCTCGGTCGTGCCACCCTCGATCGAGTTCGCGCGGGAGCGCAGGAAGGACTTCTGCAGCGAGTCGAAGCCCATCGCCGTCTCTGGCCTCACCATCTCGTACGAGCCGTAGAGGAGCCCCTCTGCGCCGAGCAGGTTCATGGTGAACGAGTACACATCCTTGTTGAGATCAGCGCTCGCCATCTTGCCGATCGAACCTTCAGGTCCGGGCGATCCCATCTTGCGCGCCGCGTTTGCGCGAATGTTCGTGAGTCGGAGCACCTCTGCGCGGGACCACAGCTTCATGAGTTCGTCACGGGTCGATGCGTCCTGGCGGTTTGACGGAAGATCAGACCACGCCTTGACGGCGTGAGCGATCGAGCCGCTTCCGCGTTGCGGAATGACGCCACCAATGGAGACGCGCTCGTTCATCAACGTCGTGAGAGACACCCGCCAGCCGTCTCCCGGCTGTCCGAGCATCTCGGCCTCGGGGATGCGAGTGTCGGTGAAATACACCTCGTTGAATTCAGCCTCGCCGGTCATCTGGCGCAGCGGCCGAACCTCGACCCCGGGAGCCTGCATGTCGACGACAAACGCCGTCAATCCGGCGTGCTTCACCGCTTCGGTGTCTGTGCGAACGACCAGGAGGCCCCAGCGTGACAGGTGAGCCAAAGTGGTCCACACCTTTTGCCCGTTCACGATCCACTCATCGCCGTCCTTGACACCGCGCGACGACAGACCGGCGAAGTCCGAACCAGAACCCGGCTCGGAGAACAACTGACACCAGACTTCTTCGCCGGTGAACAAGGGCCGCAGGTAACGGCTCTTCTGGGCTTCACTTCCCCACTCGACCACCGTCGGTCCGCACATGCCGTGACCGATCGGGTTTCTCGCCATTGCATTGGGAGCTCCGGCCGCATAGATGACCTCGTTCACGGTCTTTTGGAACTTGGGTGACACTCCGAGGCCGCCGTGACCGACGGGAAAGTGAACCCAGGCCAGACCCCGGTCAAACTGGGCGCCGAGGAACTCCTGCGCCGGTGTCGTCTTGGGCGGAAAATCCTTGATCAGTTCGTTCGCCATCTCGGCAATACGAACCTCGTCGATCGTTGCAGTCGTTGCGCTCATGTCGCTCCCCCGTCGGGCTTGTGTGTCTGGACGTGCCTCTTGGTGCGCACTCTACGACGGCAGAAGTCCAACTTCCAGCCCAGCGCGGTGGGATGCCTCCTCCGACCACTCTGTGACATCCGTCAAACGACTACCTTCTGGGCATGTTCCCAGGACATTACGCAGCAGATCATCCGGACCGCCCCGCCGTCATCCAGGCAGAAACCGGAGCGGTGACCACCTACGGCGAATTGCACCGCCGTGCGGTCCAGTTGAGCAACGTTCTCAGGGCGGCCGGCGTCCAGCCCGGCGACCATGTCGCCCTGTGCATGGAGAACCACCCGCGGTATCTGGAGGTCATCTGGGGCTGCCATTACGCGGGAACCATCTACACCGCCTGCTCCAGCAGACTCACACGAAATGAGCTCTCGTACATCCTCAACGACTGCGCGGCAAAGGTCTTCATCACCTCGAAGTACAAGTCTGACCAGGCGTTGGAGATCGCCGGAGACATTCCGAATGTCGGACTGCGCCTGATGCTCGACGGCACAGTCGACGGATACGACTCGTACGAGTCCGTGGTCGACTCTGCGTCCACGGACGAACTCGAGAACATGGTCGACGGAACCGACATGCTCTATTCGAGCGGAACGACCGGAATGCCGAAGGGTGTCGCCAAGCCACTCCCGGGCACGGCCCTCGGCGAAGCGGCCGGGCTCGGATCGCCACTCACCGCCGGTCTCTACAAATTCCGAGAGGACATGCGGTACCTTTCGCCTGCGCCGCTGTATCACGCCGCACCGTTGCGCTTCAACATGTCGGTGCACACCCACGGGGGAACCACCGTCGTCATGGAGCACTTCGACGCGGAGCGATACCTCGAATGCGTCGAGAAGTACAAGATCACGCACAGCCAAGTCGTACCGACGATGTTCATCCGCATGCTCAAGCTCGACGACGCAGCGAGGCTGAAGTACGACGTGTCGACTCTCGAGGTGGTCATTCATGCGGCCGCACCGTGCCCCGTGGAGACAAAGAGAGCGATGATCGAATGGTGGGGACCAATCATCCACGAGTACTACGCAGGCACAGAGGGCAACGGGTTCGTGTATTGCAACTCCGAAATGTGGCTCGCCCATCCGGGAACTGTCGGGATGCCCCTGACGGCCGCGGTTCACATCCTCGACGAGGATGGCAACGAGCTCCCGGTCGGCGAATCCGGCACGGTCTTTTTCGACGGCGGGAACACTTTCGAGTATCACAACGATCCCGAGAAGACGGCATCCAGCCGAGATCCGAAGGGACGCGGTTGGACCACCTTGGGCGACGTCGGCTACCTCGACGGAGACGGGTTCCTCTATCTCACCGACCGCAAGGCGTTCATGATCATCTCGGGCGGAGTCAACATTTACCCGCAGGAGTCCGAGAATGTCCTGGTCAACCACCCCAAGGTGATCGACGTGGCAGTTTTCGGTGTGCCGAACGACGATTTCGGCGAAGAGGTGAAGGCAGTCGTCCAGCCGCGCGAGATGCCCGCGACTGATGCAGATGCGAAAGATCTCGAGAAGGAACTGATCGCGTTCTGCCGATCCCAGCTGGCTGACATCAAGTGTCCGCGATCGATCGACTTCCGGCCTGACCTCCCGCGACATCCGACAGGAAAGCTCTACAAGCGTCTCCTCAAGGACGAGTACTGGAAGGCGGCCGGTCGGTCTATCTGACCGCCACCGACACCGACGACATGCGATGAGGGACCACCCTTTCTTCGCGGGCGGTCGTCGTCTCGGTTTCGCCCACAGAGGCGGAACATCTTCGGCACCCGAGAACACGATGGCCGCTTTCGCGGCTGCGATCGACATGGGATTCACCCACCTCGAGACCGATGTCCATGCATCGTCTGACGGAACGTTGGTGGCATTCCATGACGACGACCTGAACAGAACATGCGGCGACGAACGTCGCATTGCCACCACCACGTGGGCTGAGCTGTCGCGCCTGAGGGTGCAGGGACGCGAGCCGATCCCACGTCTGGAGGACGTGCTCGATGAATGGCCGGCCGCGTTCGTGAACATCGACTGCAAGACCGAATCGGCGGTCGAGCCCCTCGCAGAATTCATCCTCAGTCGGCCCGACGTGCTGGGTCGGGTGTGTGTCGGCAGTTTTAGCGATGCACGGCTGGATCGCCTGAGGTCGCTCGTGGGGCCTCGACTCCTCACTTCGATGGGCCCAAAGGCCGTGGCTCGCCTTGTCGCCCGTTCCCGCGGAGTGCCGGTTCGCCTGCGGAATGACGGTGCCGCGTGCGCACAAGTGCCCGTGCGCCAGGGCCCTATTCCGATCGTCACCGGACCTCTCGTCGATGCGGCACATCGGCTCGGGATCTTCGTGCACGTGTGGACGATCGATGACCCCGCCGAGATCGCACGCCTGCTCGACCTTGGTGTCGACGGCGTCATGAGCGATGATCTCAGGGCACTCAAGTCGGTGCTCGAAGAGAAAGGCCACTGGTGACCCAAACCGCATTTCTCCGGGCGCATCTTCCGGGGCGTGGTGAGACGACAATTCTGGTCGACGAAGGCATCGTGACCTCCATCTCGGACGGCGACAGCGAGGGTGGCCGGTCGATTCAGACGATCGATCTCGAAGGCAGTCTCGTTCTTCCGCCGCTCGTCGAGCCTCACGCCCACCTCGACAAGGCATTCCTCGCAGACAGGATCCCGAATCCCTCGGGTGACCTTCGGGGGGCAATAGAGGCCATGGTCCGATCTCGCGAAACCATCACCGAGTCAGACGTTGCCGATCGAGCCGAACGAGCGGCCCGAGCAATGGCCGCGCACGGGGTCTCGAGAATTCGGACCCACGTCGACACGACGCTCGAGACCGGGCTCGTCAACGTGCTGGGCGTCCTCGAGGCGAAGAATCGCTGCGGATCCCTAGTCGACATCGAGGTTGTCGTGCTCCTCGACTGGCCCATCACGGGAGTGGCCGCGCAGAGCCGCCTCTCTCTCGCGAAAGAGGCCATCGCCGCCGGCGCAGATGTCGTGGGAGGATGTCCGCATCTCGACGATGACCCCGTCGGCGCGGTTCACACTCTCGTCGATCTGGCTCTGGAGCATGGAGTGCCCCTCGATCTTCACGCAGACGAGAACCTCAATCCGGAGTCGGACGACCTTGGAACGCTCGCGCGACGCATCATCGCCGACAATCTTCAACTCGAGGCGAACGCCAGCCACTGTGTCTCGCTGTCAGTCAAGGCCCCTGCCGAACAATCTCAAATTGCCCTCGACGTGGCCCGAGCCGGCGTCACAGTCACGGTGCTGCCGCAGACGAACCTGTATCTGCAGTCGCGCGAGACGACCTCGGGACAGGTCCGCGCGATAGCGCCTGTCGACGTTCTGCGCACCGCGGGGGTCAGGGTCGCCGCAGGCGCAGACAACATGCAGGACCCCTTCAATCCGATCGGAAGCGGAGATCCGCTCGAAACGGCGGCTCTCGTCATGTGGGCATCGCATCAGTCGGCAGAAAACGCCCTCGACATGGTCTCCGGTGCCGCCTCCTTGGCATGTTCAGTCCCTCCAACTCTGTTGCAGACCGGAATGTCCGCCGATTTCATGGCGCTCAAGGCGCTCAACGTTCGAGATGCAATTGCACGCAGGCCTGTGGAACGCATTGTGGTTCGACGGGGCCGCGTTGTCTGATGCGGATTTGAAACAGAAAATAAACATTCGAGACATGACTTCTCGCGACTCGTCGTCTTATGGTGGCGACATGTCGTTGGTTGCGTCTCTCGGAAATGAGGAGACAACCACTGTGAACAGCGCCGACACATCCCCCCTGCTCAGTTTTGACGGCGTCGGAATGACCTTTCCCGACGGAACTCGCGCGCTCGAGGATGTCTCGTTCGCAGTTCGACGCGGCGAGTTCGTCACAGTCGTCGGGCCTTCCGGCTGCGGAAAGTCGACGTTGTTGAGGATCGCCTCCAACCTCGAGAAGAACACGGCGGGCTCATGCAGCGTCGACCGAGACAGCATCGGCTATGTCTTTCAAGATGCAACCTTGATGCCGTGGCGAACCGTCATCAAGAACGTCGAACTGATCGCCGAACTGCACGGCGTCGCAAAGAACGAACGTCGCGAACTGGCCAAGGAGGCGATCGAGCTGGTCGGCCTGCACGGATTCGACGAGAAGTATCCTCGCCAACTCTCCGGTGGAATGCGGATGCGGGCGTCGCTGGCCCGTTCACTGGTCATGAAGCCGAACGTCTTTCTCTTTGACGAGCCCTTCGGTGCACTCGACGAAATCACCCGAGAGCGATTGAACGACGAGTTGCTGGCTCTCTTTCAGCGGGAGGGCTTCGCGGGCTTGTTCATCACGCACTCCATCACCGAGGCGGTGTACATGTCGACCAAGGTGCTCGTCATGTCGGCACGTCCGGGCCGGATCACGGCCGAATTCGATGTTCCGTTCGCCTATCCGCGAACCCACGATCTTCGGTACGAACCGGAATTTGCCGAACTCTGCGGCGAGATCTCGCATGCTCTCCGGGGAGCGCACCAGTGAGCCAGTTCGAATCGGCCGTGGTCGACAACGCTGTACCCGACCCTCCGCGTTCCAGGTCGCTCAAGGAGCTGGCCGGACCTGTTGTGGTCTTCTTCTTGTTCATCGGTGCCTGGTATCTGCTGTCGAGAGCGATTCTCCCGCCGCACAAACGATTCCTTCTCCCGGCTCCGCACGAAGTGGTCTCGGAAGGTTTTGGGGTCTGGCGCACGGGCGAACGACGTGGTCTTCAACCGATCCTTCTGTCGTTGTGGGACTCGGCGAAAGTGGCACTGCTGGGTCTCGCGATCACAATCGCAATCGGCATGACGGTGGCAATACTCATGAGCACCAGACGCTGGCTGGAGCGCGCGACGTGGCCATATTTGGTCGCGATCCAGAGTGCCCCGATTCTCGCTCTCACTCCTTTGATCAGGGCACTGGTCGACGGCACTCAGCGTCAACGGATTCTCGTCGTGGTTCTCATTGCAATCTTTCCGATCGTGAGCAACACACTCTTCGGACTGTTGTCGGCTGAAAAGAGCCAGCACGAACTCTTCACTCTCCAGGGCGCGTCTTCGTGGACGAGATTGACAAAATTGCAAATTCCTGCCGCTTTGCCGAACATTTTCGTGGGACTTCGCATCTCCGCCGGTTTGGCTGTCATCGGGGCGGTCGTCGGAGACTTCTATTTTCGCCAGGGCGGCGTCGTGGGAATTGGCGCCCAGATCGACGTCTACCGTGCGCGTCTCTGGGGCCCGGAACTCATCGCCGCGATCATTCTCGCCTCGGCACTCGGTCTGGTTGTGTTCCTCTTCTTCGGGTGGGTCTCGCGACTCGCCATCGGGAAGTGGCACATCACCACAAGGGGTCAGTGACCCACAGAGCAGACACCCACCACAACCGTCAGGAGACCCACCACCATGAGACACACGAGACTCGGAGCACTTGTCGCAGCAGCCGCACTTGTGCTTGCCGCCTGCGGAGGGAGCGATTCCTCGTCCGACACGACGGCACCGACCGACACCCAGGCTCCCGCATCCTCCGTCAGCCTCGCCGGCATCTGCCCTGAGACCATCGTCCTGCAGACCGACTGGAACCCGGAGGCAGAACACGGCTTCCTGTACGAACTGGTCGGCCCCGGTTACACGTTCAACACAGAGAAGCTGTCGGTCACCGGAGACCTGTACTCCGAGGGTGCGGCACTCGACGTCAAGGTCGAGGTGCGAGCAGGTGGCCCGGCAATCGGGTTCCAATCTGTGACTTCTCAGCTGTATCAGGACCCGAACATCATGCTGGGGTTCGTCAGCACCGACCTCGCCGTATCCAACTCGGTTGAATTCCCGACCATGTCGGTCGTGGCGCCATTCAACATCAACCCGCAGATCATCATGTGGGACCCTGACACCTATCCCGACGTGAAGGCCATCAAGGACCTGAAAGCGACCGGTGCGAAGGTTCGCTACTTCGACGGCGCCGCCTACATGGACTACCTGGTCGCTTCCGGGCAACTTGACGCTGGCCAGATTGACGGCACCTACGACGGCACGCCTGCCTCGTTCCTCGCCGCCAACGGCAAGGACACCCAGCAGGGATTCGGAACCGCCGAGCCCTTCTTCTACGAGAATGTCCTCCAGGAATGGGGCAAGCCGGTCGGTTACCAGTACATCCACGACGCCGGCTGGACCGCGTATGCCCAGTCACTCGGAGGCACCCCTGAGAACATCTCCAAGTGGTCCGACTGTCTGAAGGAATTCGTTCCCATCGTGCAGAAGGCCCAGCGCGACTACATTGCCGATCCGAGCCGCACCAACGCGCTCATCATCGATGCAGTGAACACCTACAACAACGGCTGGGCCTACTCGGCCGATCAGGCCGATGCGGCCGTGGAGAAGATGCTCGAGGACAAGTTGGTCGCCAACAGCCCGGACGGAACTCTCGGGTCGTTCGACCTTGATCGTGTGACCTCCTTCATCGAGACCGCGATCCCGATCTACGAGACGAGCGGATCGAAGATCAAGGAAGGGCTCACGCCCGCCGACATCGTGACGAACGAGTACATCGACACGTCGATCACACTCGGCTGATCACTCGCGTCGAACGCGTCGAACAAGGTGGGGCGGGGCCGGAAGGCTCCGCCCCACTGTCGTGTGCGAGGATCAGCGCCCGAAATCGAAGCGGGACACTTCGACGACGGCAGCGGCCAGCGAATCGACGGCCTTCCCGAACATGGCGCGCCCGATATCGGCGGTCGCGCCTGTCGGATCTCCGATCACACCGTCGGGGCCGAAGTCACTCGACAGCCAGCCGAACGAGACGGTTCCCCCAAATCGCACATGCGAGTTCTCTGCCAATTTCTCAGGCACTGACCTTCGGGCGAGCGACATGTCGACCAGGTCGGGACGCAGATGGAGCATGACCGACGTCTCGTCCATTCCTCCGTGGACACCCATGCCCAGTTCCCCCGCGGCCGACGAACCTCCTTGATCAGCCGGAACGTGCGGATGGGCAAGAAATGTCATCAGTCCGTGCTTGAGCCGAAGTTCGCGGTTTGCGACCGACACCAGGGAGCTGTTGCCGCCGTGCCCGTTGACGAAGAGAATGCGTCGCGCCGGAGTGCTCGCAATGCTTCTGCCGATGTCATCAAGAACCGCGAGAAGGGTCGTCGCCGAGAGCCACACGGTTCCTGCGGCCCACGCATGTTCGTTCGACTTGGTGAAGGGCAGTGCAGGGAGAAGCCAGACATCGCATTCGGCGGAGGCCTCCGCGACGGCGGCTTGGGATGCGGCCTCTGCCACCACGAGGTCGGTGTTCAGGGGAAGGTGAGGGCCATGTTGCTCGACAGCACCGAGGGGAACCACGACCACGGAGTCCTTGGAGAGTTTCGTGCCGACCTCGGGTCCGCTCAGTTCGTCGAGTCGATTCAGTCGCGATGCCACCCGGCAAACCTACTCAGTGGTTGAATTGCATCATGACCCGAAGCCATGATTTCGACGTCGTCGTAGTGGGCGCGGGCCACAACGGTCTCATCGCAGCCGCCTATCTGGCGCGGTCCGGAGTGAGCACGCTCCTCGTTGAGGCTCGAGATACGGTGGGCGGCACCGCGTCATCTGAATCGTTCGCAGGAGCATCGGTGAACGTGTGCAACTGCGACCACGCTGCATTCCGCTCAACGCCCATCATGGAGGAGCTGGACCTGGCATCGCACGGTCTTCGTTACATCGACCTGGAACCGAGCCAGGTGAACATTGACTGGACGACGGGCCGGGCATGGACCCTTCACCATGAGTTGGAGCCGACGCTGGCCTCTCTGTCCCAGGCCCACCCCGACAGTGTCGACGACTACCGGCGGTACGTCTCGACATTGCTCCCCGTTGCCAAACTCGTTCTGGCCGCGGCTCTGTCCACCCCCAGCCGTGGGTCGCTCGTCTCCACCGTGATACGACGGGGCGGGCTGGGCGCGAGATCTCTTCTCCGCATTAGTCGAATGTCTGCCGCCGACGTCATGCGCGACTTCTTCTCGAACGAGGCGGTGATCGGACCGGCCATGGTTGAAGGGCCGGTGGTCTGGGGCGTGTCACCCGAGACGCCCGGAACCGGCCTCGGCGCCCTCTCCTACGCGATGAGACACGCAGTGCGGGTGGGTCGCCCGGTCGGGGGAAGCGGCGCCCTCATCGAATCGTTGCGCGACTCGTTCCTCTCGGCAGGCGGCATGTTGCGCACGTCGACGAAGGTGACCGGAATTCTCTGCGAAGGCGCATCCGTTGCCGCTGTGCAGATGTCGGACGGCACAACCGTCACGGCAGAGGTTGTCATTGCGGCGTGCGATCCGAGAAGAACTTTCGTGTCGTGGCTGAAGAACCCACCTGCACGGGCGGCATCACTCGTTGCATCGTGGAAGGAGCGGCAGCTGCAGGAAGGGTATGAGTCGAAGATCGATGCCGTGACCACGATGCTGCCGGCCCTTCGCTCTGCCCCCGGACACGCCGGTGCCTCTCACGACATCGGACGCCTACCTGGCTCGACGCACGTCGTGAGCCCGTCTCTGTCAGAGCTTCACCGCGGATCGCTCCTGATGGCCGAGGGACGCACGATGCCCCGCATGGCACTTCTTGCGAATTCCCCCTCTTCGCTCGACGACAGCCTTGCTCCCGCTGGGCGGCATGTATTCAGTCTCGAGGCGATTTTCACGCCATATGGATTCTCGGCCGGCTGGGACGACCGCACAGAGCCTGAACGGTGGCTTTCGCAGTGGCAAGACCTTGTCGAGCCCGGTTTCATCGATTCCATCATCGACTGGCGGGTGCACACCCCCAAGTCCTACGAGGAGCAATTTCACCTTCCCAAAGGGCATGCCACGAGCTTCGCCGGAGGGCCGCTGTCGACCTTATTGGGAAGGGATCGCGAACTCACACGCCACACCACCCCGGTCACCGGACTGTATCTGACCGGAGCGGCGACGTTTCCCGGCGCGGGAATCTGGGGCGCGAGCGGTCGCAATGTCGCTCGACTCGTCCAACGGCACATTGGCCGCTGAACAACTCTCCCGTCACGCGTCGCGAACCAGCCCGGCTCTCTGCACGACGGGATCCTTGTCGCTCCAGGGGAAGTTGATCCAGAGATCAGTGTGCTTCCATGCGTAGTCGCACTTGACCACCGAATGCGGCTTTTCGTACAGAACTGCAGTGCGAACTTCCTTCACGCGACCCTTGAAGAAGTCGTGGACGATCTTGAGCGTGTGGCCGGTGTCCGCAACGTCGTCGACGATCAGAACTCGGGCGAAACGGAGTTCGACCAGGTCAGGAACGGGCGGCAAGATCATCGGCACCGGCAGACGCTCGTCCACGCCCGTGTAGAACTCGACATTCATCGTGTAGAGGTTCTTCACGGCGAGGGCGTAGCCGAGTGCTCCTGCGGCAAGAAGTCCGCCGCGAGCGATCGCAAGAATGATGTCGGGCTCATATCCGGAATCGGCGACAGATTGCGCGAGATCTCGACTCGCTGTTCCGAAGATGTCCCATGTCATGATCTCGCGTTCACTCACGAGAAAGAAACTAGTTCGCCCTGGCTGCCCGTTCCGCATGGCAGACGGCGCAACTGACAAATTGTCAAACTGTCACGCCTCGTATCGGGGTGTTCGTTTTTCGCCGCCGGCCGTCCTGGCCTCGCGGGCATCGTCAGAGAACGAGGCCATGATCTGCTGGCGGTTCTCCATGTCGATCGCCGCGCTCAGACCCGGAATCTCGAGCGCGGACCACATCCCCTCCTTGGTCAAGGCGACCCCGAGAGGCGTGTTGGTCATGATCTCGGCGGCCTTAGCAAATGCCGTGCCGAGCAAATCATCGTCGTCCACCACCTCGGTCACGAGCCCGATTCGAAGAGCTTCCGGTGCGTCGAACAATCGTCCGGTGAGCATCAACTCCTGGGCACGCGCGGCGCCCACGATGCGAGGAAGCAGCCAACTTGTGCCTATGTCGCACGCCGAGAGGCCGATCTTGATGAAGGCGGCATTGAACCTCGCCGACTGCGCCGCGAGTCGAATGTCAGAACCGAGCACCAGGGCGAACCCTCCGCCCGATGCCGGTCCGTTTACTGCCGCAATGACCGGTTGCGGAAGGGATCTCAGTCTCGGAATGAGCGACGCGATGTGCTTTTGAACCGCAAAACCCTTCTCGACGCGTCCGTGCCATTCGAATCCGGGAGCATCCCCGTATCCCCTCAGGTCGAGCCCCGCACAGAAGCCGCGACCGGCCCCCGTGAGCACAACGACGCGGCACTCTCGGTCGCGAGCGATCCCTTCCAGCGCCTGGTGCAGGTCCTCGACCAACTCGGACGTCATGGCGTTCAACGCCGACGGTCGATTGAGCGTGATCTGGGTGACGCCGGGTTGCGGTCGGGTGATCTCTACGTCGGCCATGCTCCATCGTGCCATCCGAAGCCACGCCGTGGGTACTCTCGGGTTGTGCCTGCCGGCGACAATCTTCGCACCCTGACATTGGGGGCTTTCCGCGCGGCCTCAGCCGATCCCACGACAGCGTGGCACGACGGGGTTTTTTGGCGCGCGACGTGGACACCCGACGGACCCGGGACCGTCGCACTCCACATGACGGACGACAACATCTCTGTCGACACCTACGGCCCCGGCGGCGAGTGGCTCGCCTCGCGAGCCAGAGACCTCACAGGCGACGCTGATCCCGTCCCGATCGTGCCTCCCCACCACGCCGCCGTCGAGCGAGCCTCGCAGCGCTGGCGGTTTTTGAGACTCGGAAGAAGTCACTCCCCGTACCACGAACTGCTCCCCGCGGTCCTTGGACAACGTGTGACAGGCAAGGAGGCGGCGAGCCAGTGGGTTCGGCTCAGCCAATTGCTCGGTCCGAGAGCTCCTGGGCCTCTCGAGACGTTGCGCTTGCCCCCCGATCCCGACCGACTCACGCGTCTCGCCTACCACGACTTGCACCACCTCGGAATCGAACGACGCCGAGCAGACGCGCTGAGGAACGTCGCACGACGCGCAGACTGGTTGATCAACGACGTGGCCACACAAACCGCCGAGAGCGCTCCCTGCGCCCTCACGTCCAGCCTTCTCCAGATTCCGGGGGTCGGACCATGGACCGCCGCCGTGGCGGGCGGACTCGCCTTCGGTGACCCTGATGCGCTCCTGGTGGGCGACTTCCATGTCAAGAACACCGTGGCATGGGCCCTTCGCGGCGCACCACGGGGTACCGACGAAGAAATGGTTCGTGACCTTGAGCCATACGGGGGCCAGCGTCACCGTGTGGTGCGTTGGCTCGAACTCGACGGCTGGAGAGCTCCCCGCAGAGGGCCCGCCCGTCGTAATCTGAACGTGGCTCGCATGTGAGCCGCGTGACTGCCGTGAAGACACTCGACCAACTCCCCGACGCTTCATCGTCCACCGACCGTTCATGGCGCGACGCCGTGCGATCGGGCTTGTTCGCCTATCTGTTATCGAGGCTTCTCGTAATTATCGGGGCCGGCATCGCGGTTGCGGCGCAAGCGGTGTGGTCACGCTGGAACGGCGAAGAGCCCGTCGGCGGCGCCACGGCTCTCGTTCGTGTGCTGAACAGTTGGGACGGACACTGGTACCTGGACGTCGTGCGAGACGGGTACCCACGGGCGATCATGGAGAACGTCACGTATTTCGTGCCGGACGCGCGGGCCGCATTTTTTCCGCTGTACCCAATGATCGTACGACCTCTCGACTGGGTGCTGCCTGGTGGACCGGTGAGCGTGTCCATCGCACTCAACCTGGTTCTGGGAGCCGTCGTTGTGGTCCTTGTGGGCGCCATGGCGAGGACTCTTTTCGACGTCAAGACGGCACGGAAAGCAATGATCCTTACAGCCTTCTTTCCCGGCAGCTTCGTGTTGAGCTGGGCCTACTCCGAGGCAGTTCTACTCACAGTTGCCGCACTGTGCCTGGCCGCGCTCCACAAGAGGCAGTGGGTCCTTGCAGGTGTTCTCGCGGCGGCGGGAACCGCGGCCCGACCGAACGGAGTCGCTCTCGTGGCCGCATGCGCCGTTGCCGCGCTCCTTGCTATCGCCTCCGACAGGGACTGGAAGTCGCTCGTCGCCCCGCTCCTCGCGCCATGGGGCTTCATCGGGTTCATGCTCTTCCTGCGCCACCACACGAACGAAGACTGGGCCTGGTTCCGCGTCCAGAGAGAAGCATGGAAAGAAGGAACGAGTTTTGGTGCGACTGCGGTCCAGCGCACTTTGGAATTCTTCACCAATCCATTCAGTTCGCCCACGTCGGCGCTCACCGCCGCATCGGTGGGGGCCATGATCGTGGCTCTGTGGCTGTCCCGTCGACACAAATTGCCGCTTCCACACATGGCATATTCTCTGACAGTTCTCGTCCTGATGCTTGCACCTGCCACCGTGACCGCGCGTCCACGCTTCCTGTTCACTGCATTCCCACTCATCATTCCCGTCGCACGCGCATTGAGAGACGACGAAGAGAGGTGGTGGCCCGTCGTCGTCGTGCTGTTGGCCGTCGGTCTGGCGGCTGTCAATGGCATCTACGGAGTACGAGCGGCCATTCCCTGATTGGTCCGCGGCCGGGCTGAATCCTCAGATGGGCAGCTTGCGCCAGATCGCCACCGGCAGGATCTTGAGGATTGCAAAGACAACCCTGAGAACTCCCGGTGCCCAGACCACCTTCGTGTCTGATCCGATGGCTTTCACGGTGACGTCAGCGACAGCATCGGCCGTGGTCGACAGCGGAGCCTTTTTCATGCCGGCTGTCATCTTGGTCTCCACGAAACCCGGACGAACTACGAGCACGGACGCGCCGGAACCGGACAGTTCATGGTCGAGGGCAAGCGCAAAGCCGTCTATGCCAGCTTTTGCGGCACCGTACGCAGGGTTGCCCCGGCGAACCCTCTCGCCGGCGACCGACGAGAGAAGAACGATCTTGCCGTACCCCTGAGACCTCATTCGATCTGCCAGGCCGTACAGAAGCGCCATCGTGCCCGAGAAGTTGACCTGGGCCACTTCTGCGACCGCCGCAGGATCGGCGTAGTAATCGTGTCCTTCCTTCAACACGCCATGGGCCACCACGGCAATGTCGATGTCACCCACTGCGTCCACCACGCTGGCCGTCACCTGCGGCATCGAGGCAACATCGCCGGCGTCGAAAGACACATGCACGATGTCGAGACCTGGCCGTGCGAACTCCCGAGCGGCGACTGCGTGCTCTGCAGCTGAAACATCTCTGCTCACCAATGCAAGACGAGTGACGCCTGGCCGCAACAATTTCTCGACGATCGCCAGTCCGATCTCGCTGGTGCCGCCGAACAACACGATGCTCTGGGGTACTCCCACGCCGTTCTTCATATCTCCTGCTTTCCCGCTTCGAGTCGCACCGCTACGCGACGGCGCTCATTCGACGATCTTTCCGGCCACGAGACCGAGGCGACGAGCGAGATCGCTGCGCCACACTCCGCGAGGGTCCATCGCATCCCTGACCTCTCTCCACTCGTCAAGTCGCGGATAGCCGCGCCGCACGGTGTCGGGCGAGACGTGGGAATCCTTGGCCAAGTAGTGGCGCCCCCCGGCGTCGAGGACCATTGCATCGACTCGCGCCAACAAGTCGGGCAAACCCGATGCTCCGGCGCCCATGTCGAGTGTCAGTGTCCAGCCTTCGGTCGGAAAGGACATCGGCGCAAGATTCTGTGGCCCCATGCGCTTCAAGACAGCGAGAAAACTGGCGACCCCTGCCGCGGAGAACTCCTCGATGACGCGTCGCAACACCTCGGTTTGATCGAGAGGCACGATGAACTGGTACTGGATGAAACCCTGCTTGCCGTACAGATAGTTCCATCGACGGACGCCGTCGAGCGGGTGAAAGAAAGCAGGAATCGACTCCACCGACACCGACCTCGACGCTGGCGCCTTCCGAAACCACAGCTCGTTGAACGCCTTGATTGAGTATTTGTTCAACAGTCCGTTCGGAGCCCAAGGGGGTGCCGAGAGCCTGACTTTGGGGTCGTAGCTGAGCGGCTCGTCGGCGGTCACTTCAGACAGCAGCGCATGCTCCCCGCGCGTCAGGACACCACGACCGAGAGACTTGCCAGAGGCCAGAAGGTCGACCCAACACACCGAATAGCGGTACTCGTCGTCCCCGTCTGTTGCCATCGCCGAACAGACCGCATCGAAATCTGGGAGCCGTTCCGTCTCCACACGGACACTGGAGGTCTCAACCGGCAGCATTTTCACCGCGGCCCGCACAATGAGCCCTGTGAGGCCCATCCCCCCGACCGTGGCCCAGAACCACGCAGGCGTTTCTTCAGGGTCCAATCGCACCGACTCCCCGTCCGAGAGCAGAACGTCCATCCACAAGACGTGCTGTCCGAAGCTGCCGTCAACGTGGTGGTTCTTGCCGTGTATGTCCGATGCGATGGCACCCCCCACGGTCACGAAACGAGTTCCGGGCGTGACCGGAACAAACCATCCGAGGGGAACTGAACGCTTCAGGATCTGATCGAGACTGATACCACCAGAGACCACGAGCACGCCGCGTGTGCTGTCCAACGAGAACTCCCCGGCGCCAGATGGTCCGCCGGGGAGGCACTCGAACACCGTGCCTCCGGCGTTCTGGGCGGCCGCTCCATAGGAACGCCCCAAGCCCCTTGCAATCGCTCCGCGCGAACCCACACCCGAAAGGGCCGCCCGAGCGTCGTCGTCTCCGGAGACCTGCACCACGTCTGCAACGGTCCAGGCCGTTCGACCCCATCCAGCGAGCCTCTGCCTGGTCACCGGGAAATCCTACCGATGCCTGGTCCCCCACGCCGTGAGGCCGTTCGTCAATTGACGTAGACGGCGAGACCGTAGAGAGCGAGCCATGCGCCGCCGTAGGCCTGCAACGCGCGGTCTCCGAGAAACACCTCCTCGGGTGCACCTCCCCGACCCTCGTGGAGCACCATCAGGTACCTGAACAGGGCCATCACCATCGGCACGATCGTCAGCCCGTGGAACGGCAATCCCGAGTCGACCGCGTCGGCACTTTCGAGTGCCCACATGCAGTACGTCACCACGGTCGCAGTGCACGACACGACCAGAAGCTGGTCGAGGTACGAGGTCGTGTAGAGACGCAGCGACGCCCTCGTCGACGAGGCAGCGTCACCCATCTCGGCCAGTTCGGCGTACCGCTTCCCGGCGACGATGAAGAAAGATCCGAACGTGGTGCACAGGACGAACCAGTTCGACATCGGCGTCTGGGTACCTGCCGCTCCTGCCATCGCACGCAGCACAAAACCGCTGGACACGATCGCGAGGTCGAGGACCGGCACATCCTTCAGGGTCCCGCTGTACGCGGCCTGAATCAGCACATAGAGAAGCAGAATCGCCCCTGCATCGGCGTCGATCGCGAACGCGAGGACCGGACCACCCACCACGAGGAGAGTTCCGACCACGCGCGCCAGCCCCAGACTGACCAATCCGGCGGCAATCGGGCGTTTGCGTTTCGTCGGGTGAAGCCGATCCTGTTCGACGTCCCTGATGTCGTTCCAGAAATACACGCCGCTTGCCGCAAGGGAGAACGCCACGAAGACAGCGAGTGCGCGAATCAGTGGTTCTGGCTCGTTGAGCACGCCGAGAGCCCCTGGCGCGGCAAATACCAGGAGGTTCTTCACCCACTGCTTCGGCCGAGCCTCCGCAACGAGCGCCTTCACCGAGTTGATGCTCACCGGTTTTCTCCGACGTACCCGTCCGGAACTGCGGCAACGTCGATGTGGGACAGCTCGTCCTTGCCGACCCGCACCGACACCGTCGCCATCTCCAGCATTTGCGTGTCTCCGTCCGAGTCGCCGTATGCGTACTGGATCGACTCGCCTTCGAAGCCTGCCTCCCGCATCCACTCCGACAAGCGCCGACGTTTCTCCTCACCGCGACAGTTCTCGCCCGAAAGTCGACCGGTGTAAGCGCCGTCCTGCACCTCCAGCTCGGTGCACAGGACAGCGTCGACCTCGAGCATGTCGCCGATCACATGGAGATACGCGCCAAACGATGCTGACACAAGCACGACGACATGACCGGCACGCTGGTGCTCGCGCAGACGTGAGGCTGTGTCTGCTCTCATCCGGCCTGCAACCACCCTCTCCGCGTGCCTCACGGCAATTTCCTGGACGGCCTCGACGTCCCGTCCCGAGAAGATGCGCTCGGCGAACAATTCCTTGAGTCCGTTCCGATCCCGTCGTAGAGCAAGCCGTGCAACCGTGCCCGCATTCGTGAGCACCACCTTGACGAGAGCCAGCCGCCCGCCCACCTCGGCGAAGAACGGCACGACACTGTCAGAGACTGTCAAGGTGTGGTCGAAGTCGAACGCCGCCACAACTGGGGACTGACCGGGCGTGACCACGGCGCGAGAGTAGTTCCCGGGCGGCTCCACTCCGAGCACCGTTGCCATGTCCGCATAGAACGTCGGCCAACTCTTCGACACGACCGACGGTTCCTCGATCTCGATCGGCACATCGGCCAAGGCAAACAAGGAAAGCGCCATCGCCATTCGATGGTCGTCATGCGTCGCCACCTGCGCCCCATGAAGAGGAAGTCTGCCCATGACGATCAGGCCGTCGTCCGTCTCGCGCACGTGGGCACCGGTCTTTGATGCCTCAACGGCAAGGTCGCCGAGTCTGTCGCTCTCCTTGTGGCGAATGAAACCGACGCCGCGGATGGTGGTGATTCCCTGGGCGGCCGTGGCTGCAATTGCGACAGCGGGCACCAGATCGGAACATTCGGACATGTCGACGGTGATTCCCGCGGTACGGGGTCGGCCCTTCCCGTCGACAGGCACCGTCACCGTGACATCGTCACCGACCTCCACGGTGCCGCCCATTGCGCGAGCGATGTCGAGCATTTGTTCATCACCCTGGAGTCGCGCCGTCCCGAGGCGCGGAATCACGACCCGTCCACCCGCCACGAGCGCCGCCGCAATGGGAAACGCAGCCGCTGAATGGTCACGCTCGACGTCGAGATCTGTGGGCGAATATGAGCCCTCCTGGACGCGCACCTCGTCGTCGCCGACATCTGCATGCACGCCGAACATGCGCATGACTTCAGCCGTCATGACGACGTAGGGACGAGACACAAGGTCACCCTCAATCGAGATCACGAGACCTCCGGGTAACAGGGGTGCGATCAACATCAAGGCAGACAGAAACTGACTCGAGGCATCACCTCGCACCGACACCGTTCCGCCGTCAATGTTTCCTCGCGACACGCGCACAGGAATTCGCCCCTCTCCGTCCATGGCGTCGACCCGTGCCCCGAGCGACACGAGTGCGACGTGGAGATCGCCCATGGGTCGGTCCCGCAGCCTGTCGCCGCCGTCGACAACCACGGGGTCCACTTGGAGACATCCGACTGCGGTGAGGAATCTCGAGGACGTTCCCGCCAGCGCGCAGTCCACGTGTGCGGGCAGATACGGCCCGAAGGCTTCCCCGCCTCGCACACGCACGGTCGGACCGTCGAGGTCGCAGCGGCCAACTTTGGCCATCGCCTCGAGGAACACGCGCACATCGTCTCCCTCAGGCAGCCCATTGATCGTCGACTCACCGTTGGCGAGCAGCGCACACACAAGCATCCTGTTCGCGACGCTCTTCGAGCCGGGCACCTCGACTGTCGCATCGATCGGGCCGCGACGAGCGGCAAGCCTGAGACGAGTCATCTCAGCGTGACAGAGGCCGCGCCGCCGGCCTGAATCCTCGCGCAATGAGCCCGCCGCGGAGGAGATCGACATGCTCCGTGCGCACCACGACAACCATCACACCCCGGTTTCCTTCGGCGGAGTGCACCACTTCAAAGTCGAAGACGTTCACACCGAGTTCGGCGCACAGAACGAAGACTTCGGCGGCCGCCCCAGGACGGTCCGGAATTGGGGTTCGCAGTTCCGAAAGATCCTCGGCACGACCGGCACGGCTGGGGAGATTCATCCGGGCTCTCCTGGCATCGTCGAGACGAATCTTCAAACCTTCGCGATCTCCGTCTGAGACGACGTTTCGCATCTCGGCCAGTCCACCGATGAGGGAATCGAGCGATTCGACGATTGCCGCCCTGTTTTCGTCGCAGATGTCAAGCCAGATGCCGCTTCGCCCGGAGGCAATACGAGTCATGTCCCGGAAACCACCGGCGGCCAGTCGCAAGAGAGACGCGTGCTCTTCCGACCGTTCACCAGCGAGCCGCATCAGAGTCGCCGCCGCCAGATGAGGAACATGACTCACCACAGCCACCAGTCGATCATGTTCTCGGGCCGACAGCGCCATCACTTCGGCACCCATGCTCGCCACGAGAGACGCGACCATGGCAAATGCCTGATCGTCGGTGGTGGAAGACGGGGTCAACACCCAGATCGCCCCCTCGAACATGTGCGGGTCGGCACCGTCAAGACCCTCAAGCTCGGAGCCTGCCATCGGGTGTCCCGGCACATAGCGGGAATTGCTGACGGCCTCGGCGACCGGCGCCTTCACGGACCCGACGTCGGTGACGACCCCGTTTGTCAACGCAAGACAACGCTCCACCCCGTCTCGAAGGGCTGTCACCGGGGTCGCGACAAAGGACACGTCGGCACTTGCTGTCAGACCGGCCACCGAAATGATTCCCCGTCGCGCGGCTTCGTCTGCCACGTCAGCGTCGGTGTCCTCCCCATGAACCTTCCAGCCGGCGTGCGACAACGCAGAGGCAACTGACGCCCCGATCAGGCCCAGCCCCAAGACGTTGATCGTTCCTTTTGTCTCGTCTGCCACGTCGCGATGCTAACTCTCGACTTCACGCGCCGAACTGGACAATCCGCGCACTTCGTCAGTCGAGAGCGGCCTCCACTCGCCCGGCTTGAGCGCCGAGTCCGACACGGGACCGATGCGCACGCGCGTCAACCGGCGCACAGGGTGTCCCACTGCCTCGCACATGCGGCGAACCTGCCGATTCCGTCCCTCGTGGATCACGATTCGCAACACCCCGGGGTGGGGTTGGCCGACGGTCGCCGGTGAGGTTGGGCCGTCGTCCAGTTCGACTCCCCGACGAAGTCGAGAGAGAGCCGAGCGCGAAACACCATCCGGGCCGCTTTCGACATGGGCCAGATACTCCTTCTCGACGCCGTGACTCGGGTGTGTCAACACGTGCGTGAGCGGTCCGTCGTTGGTCACGATGATGAGGCCGGTGGTGTCCATGTCGAGCCGGCCGACCGGGAAAACACGCGGCTCCGGAGGGACCAGAGACACGACGGTGGGCCTGTCGTGGGTGTCGGATGCGGTCGTCACGACACCTGAAGGTTTGTTCAAGAGGTAGTACACGAGGTCGGGGGCGATGCCCACGGGTACGCCGTCGACTGCGACATCGTCGATCCCGGGTCGAACCCTGGCACCGAGAACGGCAACGTCGCCGTTCACTCGCACTCGGCCGTCGTCGATGATCTCTTCGCAGATCCGTCGTGACCCGTAGCCGATCCGAGCGAGCACCTTCTGGAGACGCTCACCCTCTAGCGATTCGTCAGTCACCGTCGTTGTCGACGTTCTCGGGTTCTTCGACGTCCGTCAAATCCAGACGCAGGGTCTTCTCGAGCGCCTCGACGAGACTTGCATCTGGAACGAACGACGCAACCGGAGGCAGATCGACCAACGAGTCGATGCCCAACTTCTCGAGAAACAGTTGGCTGGTCCCCCACAACACCGCCTGACCCGGTCCGGGATCCCTCCCAACTGGGAGAATGTACCCGCGCCCGTGCAATGTGCGCAGCACGGCATCGGGATCGACCCCGCGAATCGATGCGATCTGAAGCCGAGAGATGGGCTGTTTGTAGGCCACGATTGCAAGCGTCTCCAATGCCGCCCCCGAGAGCCTCGCTCGCTGACCGTCGAGCACGAACCGTTCGACGTACGTCGACATGTCCGGGTGGCTCTGGTATCTCCAGCCACCGGCAACTTTGGTCAGCTGGAAGCCATGACCGGCGTCTTCGTACGTCGCCGACAGCGCACCGCACACGTCGTCAACCGTCGCAACCGGCACCTCGAGCAGCTGAGCAATCAGTTCCGAGGGAACGGGCTCAGTGGCCACCATCACGATTGCCTCGACAGCGCGCACCATGGTCTGCGACACCTCGGCGTCAGGCACTTCTGCCTCCTCGAATGATCTCATCGGTCCACCACCCATGTCCGCCTTTTGGCCTGGCTCTCACTCTCATCCCTCGTAGTCGTCGATGGCCATTGGAGCGGATGCATCGTCCGGGCCTGTGCCGGTCCATTCGACTCTGATGTCGCCGAAGCGATCATGCTGATCGATTTCGATCCACCCTTGTTTGTAGAGCTCCAGCACGGCCAGGAAGCGAACGATGATCTCGAGGCGCTCCACCAGACCGTTGGTCAGACGCCGGAACGTCACCGCGCCCATCGTCGGAAGTTCGCGCCGCAGAGTTTCGACTGCTTCTGCAACCGTGAAACGCACGGGCGACACGTGGAACATGTCGAGAGTAGGAACGGGACGCGGGGTGATGGCCGAGACAAAGGCCCTCTCGAGCTTCGCGATGGTCATGCCCTCGAGCGGATCGGGAGTGATGGCCGCGAATCGCTCCTCCGGGCCGGCAGTACGGCCGTACACGAGGTCGGCATCGTCGACGAACTTGGAGAGAACGAGAGCCACGTCCTTGAACGTCTTGCACTCCAGAAGTCGCGCGAGCAGGAGGTCCCGCTCTTCCCAGAGGACGAGTTCGTCGTCGAGATCGATGTTCTCCCGACCGGGCAGCAGGCGTCGCGACTTGATTTCGACCAAGGTTGCGGCAATCAACAGGAACTCGGTTGCGATCTCGAGGTCGAGTTCCTGCATCCGAACGAGTTCGGCGAGGTACGCATCGACGATGGTCGAAATGCTCACTTCGTGGATGTCCACCTCCTCGCGCATGATCAGGTGCAAAAGGAGATCGAAGGGCCCCTCGAAGACCGGGGTCGCCACGTCGATTGCCACCGGAGCATCGTAGTTCTGGTCCGTTGCCCAACGTTGAAATGAGACCCCCTCGCGCTCACGGCGCAGATAGCGTTTCTCAGGTGCCGCGCGTGTTGTCCTGCATCCAGCCCACGGGAGACGTGCACCTCGGGAACTACCTCGGGGCTCTGCGCAATTGGGTCGAGGGACAGCACTCAGGCGAGGTCTTCCACGGGATCGTGGATCTTCATGCCCTGACCGTCACCGAGTCACCCGGCGTGCTCGGGCGCCAGACCCTTGAACTGGCGGCGATGCTCTTCGCAGTGGGACTCGACCCCGAGGTGGCGACCGTGTTCGTCCAGAGCCATGTCCACGAACACAGCGAATTGGGCTGGATCATGGAGTGCACCGTCTCCTATGGAGAACTCAGCCGAATGACGCAGTTCAAGGAAAAGGCCGCCCGCCGAGAGGCAGATTTCGTCTCAGCCGGGCTTTTCACCTACCCCGCCCTTCAAGCCGCCGACATTCTTCTCTACGACGCCGAAGAGGTGCCTGTCGGCGATGATCAGCGCCAGCACGTCGAGATCACGCGCGACGTTGCGATCAGGTTCAACCACAGATTCGGCGACACATTCGTCGTTCCCAAGGCTGTCCACCCGAAGGCCGGCGCCCGAGTGATGGACCTGCAGGATCCAACCTCCAAGATGTCGAAGTCTGCGGCGACAGATGCCGGCATCGTCTACATGCTGGACGACGACGCGGCGATCGCAAAGAAGTTCAAGCGCGCGGTCACCGACTCCGAGGGTGACGTCCGCCACGACCGGGAGAACAAGCCGGGCGTGTCCAATCTCCTCGAAATCTTGTCGGCTGCGACGGGTGAGTCGCTCGAGGGACTGGCGGCCGAATACAGCCAGTACGGTCCGCTCAAGAAGGACACCGCAGATGCGGTCATCGCCATGCTCTCGCCCGTCAGAGCCCGCTACAGCGAACTCGTTGCAGATCCCGCAGAGCTCGCACGACTCATCCGCATCGGAAACGACCGTGCACGCGCCGTTGCCGCCGCCACGCTTGCCCGCGCCCACGGCGCCATCGGATTGATGCCGCGCATCTGAGCGACGGTGTCACAGATCGTCCGCGCGTCGGAGTGCGGCGAGAACCCGGTCGTCTCTGCTCGTGCCGGACACCAGCTCGACGGTTTCCCGGTCGCTCACCGATCGAAGCATCTCCGCTCCAATGCGCTCGTGATCGTGATACCTCGCGAATCGGTCGCCCCGAGGTCCGACCACAGTCGCCAGCACTCTCATCGTCCAACCGAGTGCCGCATCAACCTTTCCGATGTCATGGAGCAGGGCGGCGGCACGGGCGGTCCGCGCGGCGTCCGGCAGCAGCATGTCGAACCTCGCCAGCACCTGCAGCGAATGGCGCTGGTCCCGCGCCGGCATCTGTCGCCACAGCTCGTACTCGTCGGAGGTCAGCACGGGTCGAGCCGTCTCTCTCTCGGAGACGCCGAGGGGTGCATTTGAGACCGACCCCAGAGCGCGTTTCGCCAAGTGAATAGCTCGGGCCGCCACGTGAACATTCATCGCACTGACGTCACCGGGTTGCCCTCGGGTGAGCCCCTTCATACACGGCCCACAATCGTTCCCTCGAGACCTTCGTGTACACCTGCGTCGTCGAGATCGTCGCGTGTCCGAGCATCTCCTGCACCACACGCAAGTCTGCACCATGTTCGAGCATGTGGGTGGCACACGAATGACGCAGCACGTGGGGAGAAATGTCGGAGGTGATCCCCGCTCGCATCCCCGCACGTCGCACCACGGACCACGCTTTTTGACGGTTCATGCGACGTCCGGTGTCAGTCAGAAAGACGGCGTCGCGGTCTGATGCTGTCCGCCACTGCTGCGGACACAGGAGTTCTCTGCCACCCGGCGCCAACCATGCAGCCAGGTGCTGAGCCGCCGTCGCGCCAAACGGCACGATCCTCTCCTTCGAACCTTTGCCAAAGAGACGCACCAAACGTGACCCGAGATCGAGGTCGTCAGTGTTGAGCCCGCACATCTCGGAGATACGGGCGCCGGTGGCATAGAGAAATTCGAGCATCGCCCTGTCGCGCAATTCTGAGGCCGATTCACCGGTTGCCGCTGCAAGCATTCGGTCGACGTCCGATTCGCTCAAGGGCTTCGGCACGCCCTTCGGAACTTTCACCCCTTCGGCCGCCGTGCTCGGGTCGTCTTCCCGCATTCCCTCAGCCGCCGCAAACGCATGGAACATCCGAATCGCGGCGAGCCGACGGGCGACACTGGCGGGTGCATCACCGCGCTCGCGACGATGACCGACAAACTCGACGACCTCGGTCTCGTTTGCGGTGGCAAACGAAACGCCCCTCGACTCGAGCCACTCGCGCCAAATGCCCAGGTCACGGCGATAGGCCGCAACAGTGTTGTGGCTTCTTCCCCGTTCCACAGCCATCCACCGACAGAATCGCTCCACCCAAGGGTCCTGGTTCCCGGTCTGTGCGCTCATGTACGAGTAGACCGCCGCCGCCTGTCTTCTGCAAGCAAGCCGACGACCGTCTTCGAATCGGTGATCTCCCCGCCGTCGACCATGCGAAGTGCATCGTGAAACGGCACGAGGAGAACCTCCATGTCGTCTTCCTCGGGCCCGTGCGGCGCCGCATCACCACGAGCAAGGCCGTCGGCCCGGTAGATCTCAACCACCGAATCGGTCACGCCGGGGGCTGACAGAATTCGCCCGAGATGAACAAACGACGTTGCCGTGTAGCCGGTCTCCTCCACCAATTCGCGTGCCGCCGTGACTGCAGGAACCTCACCGGGCACATCTCGCATTCCGGCCGGAATCTCGAGGATCCGCGTACCGAGCGAGGCTCGGTACTGGCGCACCAAGATCACCTGGTCGTCCTCGGTGAAGGCAACGACTCCCACAGCGCCCGGCGTCGACACATGGGTTCTTTCGAACACGACCCCTCCGGGAGAGGCGATTGTTCTCTGTTTCAGGTCGAACATGGCCCAGGCATGAAGTGAACGCTCTTCGCGCACCTGGAAATTGCCGCCTGTCACGGCTCCATTCTGCCTTGCCGGCTCAGGCTGGCGAGGTTGCGCGACCTGAAGATCCGGCAAGCCGGACGTCGCGATGCCGCAGCGCCGCCCCGATCAACTCTCTGAACAACGGGTGGGGCCTGTCGGGCCTGCTCTTGAACTCGGGGTGGGCCTGCGTTCCGACCCAGAACGGATGGTCGACCAGCTCCACGAACTCCACGAGCCGCTTGTCGGGCGACGTGCCGCTGCACACGAAACCGGAATCCTCGAAACGGCCCCGCATCGTGTAGTTGAACTCGTACCGGTGTCGGTGACGTTCGCTCACGACGGCCTCACCGTAGGCGTCGGCAACTTTCGTTCCGGGTTGCAGCACTGCGTAGTACGCACCGAGACGCATCGTGCCGCCCTTCATGGTCACGTCGCGCTGATCCACCATCAGATCGATGACCGGATTGGTCGTGGAGGGGTCGAATTCGGTGGAATTCGCATCGGTCATCCCGAGCACGTGCCTGGCGTACTCGATGGTCATCACCTGCATGCCGAGGCACAATCCGAGACACGGCACCAGGTTTTCCCGCGCGTGCGCCGCCGCGGCGATCTTGCCCTCGATTCCGCGCGGGCCGAACCCGCCGGGGATCACCATGCCGTCAAGGCCGTCAAGACGCCCGGATGCGAGCAAACCCTCGACTTCCTCAGCTTGGATCCAGTCGATTTCGACCTTGGCTCCGTGGTGGAAGCCGGCATGCTTGAGGCTCTCCACCACGGACAGATACGCGTCCTGCAACTCCACATATTTTCCGATGAGGCCGATTCGCACCGGGCGTTCGGCTGCCTCGACCCGCGCAACAAGGGTCTCCCACGAGGTCAGATCTGGTTCACCGTCGAGACGGAGAACGTTGCACACGACTGTGTCGAGCCCCTCCTCGTGGAGGATCAGAGGAAGCTCATAGATGTTCCTCGCATCGGCCGCGTTGATCACGGCATCGGTCGGCACGTCGCACATCAACGAGATCTTGCGCTTCAAGCCGGAGCTGAGCGGTTCCTCACTTCGACACACGATCACATCGGGCTGAATTCCCCGCGAACGCAGTTCCGTGACGCTGTGTTGCGTCGGTTTGGTCTTTTGTTCGCCGCTCGGCCCGATGAACGGCACGAGAGTCACGTGGAGATAGCAGACGTTGTCACGACCCGCCTCATTGCC
>JBMTOT010000017.1:0-27218 GCA_049442935.1 Ilumatobacteraceae bacterium
TGGAGTGGACTGCCGGGGTTGAAGTGGGGGTTGCGGCTGAGGTGTTCGAGCGGGAGCAGGACATGCTGGACGGGGTTGCGGATATTGCAGATGAAGCGGTTGCCCCAGTCATCTGTGGTATTGCCAAACCGTGCTCCACCGGACAGCAGTTGAATGTTGTGCGGTGGTCCGAGTGGTGAGAAGCGGAAGTCGTGGCGGGACATGGTGAGGGGTGTGGGGGTGTTGGGAGCGAGAGCGTTTCCGGAGAGCAGTCCGCCGTTGGTCCCGCCGGCTCCGCAGATTCGGTGGTCGAGAGTCCAGAGCAGGTTATTGGCCACGGCCTGCACATTGAGTTTGCGAAAGCCGGTGAGGAGGCGTTCGCGAATTTCGGCGACACCATCGTGGGCGGCGAACCCAATCGGCACCTGCAGCGCACGATGGCTACCTCGGGCCCGCGCAGCAGCCGACGCGGCGGATCTGGCCCGACGAGGCGACGGTTCTTCCCTCCCTCGAGGACCGAGGTGGTGGAGCTCCTCGATTCGCGAGGAATGCTCCCCGCGATCGTCTTCATCTTCAGCCGGGCCCAATGCGAGGACGCCGTGCGCTCGTGCGCCAGGGACGGACTTGTGCTCACGAGCGCCGAGGAGGAAGACGAGATCATCTCGATCGTCGAGTCGCGCTGCGCGGTTCTGTCAGAGGACGACAAGCGGGCTCTCGAGTACGACGCATTCCTCGAGACCGTCGGCAGCGGCATTGCATGCCACCATGCCGGGATGATTCCGATGTTCAAGGAGTCGGTCGAGGAGTGCTTCGTGCGCGGTCTCGTGAAAGTTGTCTTTGCGACCGAGACGCTCGCGGTCGGAATCAACATGCCGGCGCGTGCTGTGGTGATCGAGAAACTGACGAAATTCACGGGCGAACATCATGCGCTCCTGCGGGCCTCGGAATACGCCCAGTTGACCGGGCGTGCCGGCCGGAGGGGTCTCGACGAGATCGGACATGCCGTGACTCTGTGGAGTCCGTGGGTCACGTTCGACCAAGCCGCAGGGCTCGCACTCAGTCGTAGTTTCAGGCTCTCGTCGGCGTTCAGACCGACGTTCAACATGGCCGCGAACATGATCGGACACCACTCGCGCGAGGCCACCATGCACGTATTGAATCTGTCCTTCGCGCAGTTCCAGGCCGACCGCGAGATCGTGACCAGCGAGGCGCAGCTGGATAGAAAGCGACGCGAACTCATGCTGCTCGAGCGTGAGCGTGCCGGCTCGGGGATGGTCGACGAGAGCGGTGCAGGTGGTGAGGCAGGGGACCACGATGTCCCTGACACGGCGGGCGCGGTCGAAGCCGAGATCGCCCTTCGGAGTCTGCGGCCGGGAGATGTCGTCATTTTCGATGCTGCGAACGTGAGGGGGCGTGGTCTTGTCCTGTCGACCGCATCTCGACGGTCGGGGGTCAGGCTCACCGTGCTGCTTCCGACGCGCAAGATTGTCGACGTCACCGGGCGAGACCTGCGATCGTTGCCTCACCGAGCCTCGCATGTCGACCTGCCCCAGCCGTTCGAGCCGGCACGCACCGAGTTTCTCAAGGAAGCGGCGGCACGTCTCGTGCGTGCGAGAGTCGACGAGAGTCATGTCGCTCGTCCTGTGTCTCGGGACCGGCATGACCGAGACTCGCTCGACACGAGAGACAAGGCACTGAAGCGTCTGCGACGCGAAATCGAGCAGATGAGTGCCCGAGCCGAGAGTCGGAGCGGCTCGGTCTACGGACGGTTCATGGATGTCACGTCGGTCCTCGCCGAACTCGGATATGTCGAGGGCTGGTCGCTGCTGCCGAAGGGGAAGGCACTCTCGTCGATTTTCCACGAGAGCGACATACTCGTTGTCGAGGTGATGACGTCGGGCGTGCTGCGCGGTCTGTCTGCCGTCGACCTCGCCGGCGTCGTGTCCGCCCTCGTGTTCGAGCCCCGCAATTCTGAGTCTGGAGCCTTTCGCTGGCCGAACGACACGGTGCGCCAGAGAATCAAACGAATCGACAAGATCAGCGAACGTCTTCACGAGGTGGAGAGGCGCCACGGACTACACCAGCACCGTCCGCCGCACCCCGGGTTGTCGTGGGAGACCTCGGCATGGGCCTCAGGGCAACCGTTGTCGGCAATTCTTGATCCGGAGTTGACTCCCGGAGACTTCGTCCGATCGATGCGCCAATTGATCGACTTGCTCCGCCAGATCGCGTCTGCATCCGATGAGGCAGAGGTGCGCTCGACGGCAGAGCAGGCGTCGCGCGCGATCGACAGGGGAGTCGTTGCCGCGGCCGCCGCCGGAGGTGCGGGATGACGCTTGAAAAAGGTGTGTCGTGGGGAGTCTCCGGAACGGTTCCCCACCGATCTGCGCGCGCAGACTCCGATTCTGACGTCGCTCGCGCCGCGTCCAGTGAGGCTGTGATCGTCACCGGCGGGGATCTTCACCGGGGAGTGGGTGAGCCCCGTGCAAAGAACGCCGGCGACGAGTGCACGTTGCTCCCAATTGATGCGATGGAAATCGTCGTGACCTCTCCGAGTGGAGAGACGAGTGTGGGACATGCCGTGGCACACGTGTGTGTCGGTCGGTTCGGATCCCGACGGGGTTTTGCGGGTCTCGTGAATGCCGGATTCGTGGACGGACTCAATCTGGCGCCCCGAGGACACCCGGGCGACGGGCGTGTGGAGCTTGTCATTTTTGACGAGTCGGTGCCGGGGCGCCAACGGCGCCTGGCCCGGAAGCGAGCGCGGACCGGCTCGCACGTGCCCCACCCGTCGATACGTCTGAGTGCCGTCGACGAGTGGACACGCGAACGAGTGAAGGGCGAAGCGCTCTACATCGACGGATGCAAGGTCGAATCCTGGTCGAAGATCGCGGTCACGGTGCGGCCAGGGCACGTCGTGATCGCGGTGTGACATAGCCTCGCGACATGACTTCCCTGCGTGACACGGCCGATCTGAAGCAGCAGGTCAACGATGTGATCGACTCGATCGCAGACGACCTCATCTCGGTGAGCCGGGACATCCATGCTCATCCTGAACAGAATTACGAGGAACATCACGCATCGGAGCTGCTCGCCCGGGTCGCCACCGCGCACGGGCTGGAGACAGAAAAGGGTGCCTACGGAGCAGAAACCGCAGTCGTGGCAGAGTCGGGCTCGGGGCCTCTCGTGTGTGTCATGAGCGAGTATGACGCACTTCCCGACATCGGTCACGGCTGCGGTCACAATGTGATCGCCGCCGCAGGTCTCGGTGCGGCACTTGCGCTGGCGTCGGTCGCCGATGACGCGGGTGGTCGTCTTCGGTGGCTGGGGACACCTGCCGAAGAGGGCGGCGGCGGGAAAATACTCATGGCGCGCAACGGTGCACTCGAGGGAGTCGAACTCGCCATGATGGTCCACTCGGCAGATGCAGACCTGACGCAGATTGATGCGATTGCCCTGCAGCAGCTCGTCGTTGACTACACGGGTGCGGAGGCACATGCCGCCGCGGCGCCGCACATGGGGCGCAACGCGCTTGACGCCGCAGTTCTCGGCTATATGGCGGTGGCGGCGCTGAGGCAGCACATCAAGCCGACCGAGAGAGTCCACGGAGTCTTCACCAAGGCGGGGGAGAAACCGAACATCGTCCCGCGCGAGGCCAGTTCGGAGTGGTACGTGCGGTCCGACACGATCAGCTCACTGAACGAACTGAAGCCGCGTGTGCTTGCGGCTCTGACTGCCGGAGCCGATGCCTGCGGGTGCACTGCACATCATCGCTGGGTGGGCGATGCCTATGCGGATCTGATCACGAACAATCCTGCGGCCCTTCTCTACTCTGCCAACGCCGCGACCCTCGGCCGTCAGGTGGCCGACCCACGCCAGGGGAGTCATCGCGTCGTCGGCAGCACAGACATGGGCAATGTGAGTCACCTCGTTCCCTCGATCCATCCGATGATCGCCTCCGCCGCCCCCGGCAGCGTCATCCACACTGCAAAGTTCGCGGCGCAATCGGCGAGCGCCGCGGCCGATCGTGCCGTGCTCGACGGCGCCAAGGCGATGGCGATGACGGTGATCGATTTCTGGACCGACGAGAGCGTGAGGAAGGCCGTCAAAGACGATTTTGTGAGGTCTGCGCCGGATCCGGCGGTCCTCTGAGGCATCCACTGGCGGAGCCGAGCGCACTCGTAGTCTTGGCGACCGTGACGGTGTATGTCCCGGAGCAGTTCAGTGAGCCCGAATCGGAGATTCTGCGGCGTTACTTCACGAACCTGGACCTGCCCGTTTTTGGTCTCGTCAACCTGCCCGAGGTCGTCAAAGGTGCACTTTTTGCGCGATACAGCCGCACGCACAAGAGCCTGAGGCGACTCTTTCTGGACGAGTTTCTCGGCGATCTCGACGTGAGCGGCGATCAGGCACTCGATGCAACTGTGGGGCTCGATCGGGCCGAGGCGCTGTACGAGAAGGTCTTCGTGGAGTACGGCGACGACTCAGTCGCGCAGTTGGGCGGTGTCCACCTCGCCTGCGAGCAGGCGTCGAACGTGTTGACGAAGATTCTCGAGTGGGGCCGGCTCATGAGCTACCTCGAGCAAAGCACGCGCTACATCGCCTACGACGAACGTCTTGGCGGCCGTTATCGGTACTACAGGGATCCCGATCTTTTGGCGGGTCGGTACGGTACGCGGTACGTGGGCGACATGGACCGCATGTTCGACACTTACAGCCGTATGGCCGATCAGGTGACCGACCACGTCAGGTCGACGGTCGCGAAAGAAGCCGGCGACAGCGATTTCATCTACCGACAGGCCACCCGCGCCAAGGCGCTCGACGCGGTGCGGGGCGCCTTGCCCGCGGCGTCGTTGTCGAATGTCGGCATCTACGGAACCGGTCAGGCGTTCGAGGCATTGCTGCTGCGCATGCGTGCGCATCCACTGCCGGAGGCCCGACATTACGCAGATCTGATGTTGGCCGAGCTCCGCAAGGTGATTCCGAGTTTTTTGCGTCGGGTCGACGTACCCGACCGTGGGGGACGTTGGACGTCCCACATCGCCTCAACTCAGTCGGACACCGCCGAGGTAGTCGAGCGGCTCTTCGGCGGTTCGATCGCCCAGGACGTCGAAGAAGTGACTCTGACCGACTTCGACCCTGACGGCGAGAACAAACTTGTCGCCGCGGCGGTGTACTCACAGTCGCATCTTCCCGAAGGACAGATACGTGCCCGCGTGGAGAGCCTCTCCGTCGCCGACAAGGCCGACATACTCAGGGCGTACATCGGAGACCGCGAGAACCGCCGACACAAGCCGGGTCGCGCCTTCGAGCGAACCGGATATCGATTCGACATCCTCTCCGACTACGGCGCGTTCCGCGACCTGCAGCGTCACCGCATGCTCACGATTGAGTGGCAGGCATTGACGCCGTACCACGGTTACTCGCGACCGGAGCTGGTGGATGCCGCAGGGTGCACCGCCGATTTCGACGAGGTGATGGAGCGTTCCTCGTCCCTTTATGACGCCCTTGTTGCCGAGTACCCGCAGCAGGCCACATACGCGGTGTCGATGGCATACCGATTGCGTTATGCCATGCAGTTCAATGCAAGGGAGGCCATGCACATGCTCGAACTGCGTTCAAGTCCGCAGGGGCACCCCTCCTACAGACGTGTAGCGCTGGAAATGCACCGGCAGATCGCCGAGATTGCCGGCCACCGGGCCGTGGCAGCAGCCATGACACACATGACGACCGAGGTGCCGGAACTTGAGCGTCTCGAATCCGAACGCCGGGCCGAGTTCAGGCGCTCCGGTCCCGGCCGACAGTGACGCCCGTCACGCCTCGACCTGAAAGCTGTTCCATACCGGCATGAGGCCGACGGACTGCCTAGTATCCCGCCGTTGAAGAATCGATTGAGGAGAGAAAGTGCCCAAAGACGAGATCGAACCGGATGACATCGATTCCTCCGAGGAGGAGATGGAAGACGGTGAGCTTGACCTCGAAGCGGACGACCTGCTTGATGATGAGGATGAGCTCATCGACGGAGATGATGAGGACCTGCTCGACGACGGTGCAGACGACGAGGACGACGACGACGACGAGGACGACGACGATGATGACCTGGACGCGCCGTCGTCGCGCACGACGTCGCGCCGCGGAGATGACGATGACGATGAGGACGACATGGTTGCGCCCGACGATGTCGAGGAAGATCTTGCCGAGATTCTGAAAGATCGTCTTGCCAGCGAAGAGACGGATCCGGACGACGAAGTCGTCGAGGTGGAAGAGCGTTCGAGCGGTGACGATGCCCTGCAGCCAAAGAGGGCCGACGAGGTGCTGTGCAGCAGCTGCTTCTTGCTCGTTCGCCAGGGTGCACCGACGTGTCCGGTGGGAGACGACGCGTGCCCGGTGTTCGTGAGGTGATGCCGTTCAGTTCGCTCGTGCGCGCTTTGGCGCGTCATGCGGAGAAGTCGGTGGACGATGTTCGCCGTCAGGCTCCGGGGGCGAAGATGATCGGTCAATTCGCAGTTCGCAGCGGAGTCGCGGCCCTTCGACGGCGTCTGCCGAAGCTCTGAGGGCGAGATGAGCGAGATCTTCGTGCGGACTGCGGTCGAGTCCGATCTCGCCGAGATCGCCCGTCTGGAGGAGTCAGCGAGGTCTGAAGAGTCGCTCCACCGTGGTTACTGGCTCCAGGCTCCGGGGGTTTCTTCGTCTGAACGCACAGTGACGCTCGTGGGCGGCCTCGGGGTCTCGGTGCTCGGAATGGTCAGGGCCAAAGAGGGCGACGAAGGTCGCTGGGTGGTGAGTCTGGTGCACGTGGAACCCTCCGGCAGGGGGGTAGGGATCGGAGATGCGCTCATGACGTCGTTGCTCCACCGCGTTCGGGGTCTGGGTGGACGACATCTCGCTGGGTCGGCGCAACCGGGAGATCGGGCGCTGAAGAACCTCTATGAGCGAAACGGAATGGTGGCCCAGACGATTCTGGTGGGCCGAGACCTGTCCTGAGCTCTGGGTCGTCTGAGTCGTCGGCAGCTTTTCTGTTTCGTGTGACTGTCGATGCGTCAGCGTCCTCGCCACACGGGCGGACGCTTTTCAATGAATGCCTGGAGGCCCTCTGTGGTGTCCTCCGAGGCCATCACCTTGGCGATGCCGGTGTTCGACATTGTCTTCAAGGTGTCGTCGTCGGCCCAGTCGGCGGCGAGCACGATCTCACGACTCGCCCACACGGCAAGTGGTGCCGCGGCGGCCACTTTTTCAGCCAGAGACGTTGCTTCCTCGATGGCGTCACCGGGAGCAACGAGTCTGTTGACCAGCCCGAGCTCGGCGGCACGTTGTGCGGTCAAAGGCTCGCCCGTCAGAATCACCTCCATTGCGGCTGAACGACCGATTGCGCGCGGAAGCCGAAAGAGCCCGCCGGCGGCGGCGATGAGGTTCCGCTTGACTTCGGCAAGGCCAAATGCGGAGCGCGTCGTCGCAACGACCATGTCGCACGCCAGAACAATCTCGCAGCCCCCGGCTGTTGCCAAGCCGTCGACTGCGGCAATGATGGGTTTGCGCCGCTCCCGGTAGACGAAACCGGCGAATCCGCCCTTGCGTGTCCCGAGGGAGCCGCCTTGACCTGAATTGATGGCCTTCAAATCGGCTCCCGCGCAGAACACGGGGTTGTCCTGGCCGGTTGTGTTTGCCGCGAGCACCGCACACCAGACACCGTCATCAGCCTCGAAGTGATCGAGAACAGCCTCCATGGCCGCCGCAACATCGCCATTCACGGCATTCCGGGCATCAGGACGATTGAGCGTGATGAGGGCGGTGTTGCCTCGACGCTCGTAGGTCACGTACCCGGAGGAGAGAGAAGCGGTTGAGTCTGTCATGGCGCCACGGTAGTTCCCTCCGTTGCAGACCGTGTCAGGCGACGGAGGGCAATGTCAACGCCGACGTCTCAGGGTTCAACGACCTCGGAGGGTGCCTCAACTGCTGCCGGTGCGTCGCCAGTGGCGACATCGGCCTGGGGCGTATCAGAAGACGGGGACGCGGCTGTCTGTCCGTCTTTTTTGCCCTGACCGCCGGAGCGTCCCTTGTCGGCGGCCTTTCCCCGGGAGGACGACGCGCCGGACTTCTTGCGTGCGTCTTTGTCAGGGCGCTGAGTCTGAAGTGGGCGTGGGGCCTTGGCCCCGGGCGGCACAGAGATGCCGAACAATGCTGCGATCTGGGGCATCAGAGGAGCCAGACGGGTCACCGTGGCAATGATCGCCTCCGGAGCCGGATTTGGTGTTCCGGCCGCAGTCACCTGCGCACGAACAGGGCTGAACGCGGCGGCCTCGAGCAACGCGCTCCATCGCTCTGCCGGCGCATCAGGAGTGAGACCCGCTGACGCTGCTGCGGTGAGTTCCGCCGCCAGGCCTGCAGGGAAGGGAACCCCTGCCTTCGGCGGCTGGGACGACATCCGCAGTGCGCGGACGACTCGGCCGACCTTCGTTGCCGCGGCAATGTCGTCAAGCCAGTTCTTGGTGTCGATTTCCTGGCGCACCGTCAAGGCCTGGCTCATCCTGGCGGCGAGTTGACGAGTTTCTTCGTCGAGCGCGACCAATTGTCCTGATGCGACCACAATCTGCCTGAGATCCCTGATGTCGACGTCGTCGATGATCTTTTCCGCGGCAACGGCCCGGTCTCGCCATTCGGCAACCCGGAGTCGGGGAAGCAGATTCTCGGCAATAGTGAGAAGTCCGTCGGCTGGAATCTTTTCGAGACCCTCTGCGACATTCTTCTTGTTCTGCTCCTCGATGGCGGTGCGCACGGCGGGCACGCCGCCGGCGATGACCTTCTCGGCAATTGCACGATGCGCCTCGGGCAGCTCTGCAAGTACTGCGTCCAAGTTCACTCTCTGCGGTTTGACCCTCTTCGGCTTCGGTCGCTGGGGCAGTTCGGGCGGCGGCTCAGTGAACGCACGTCGTGGACGGTCTGGTCTGTCGCCACGGGGGCCGTCGCCGCGCCTCTTGCCTCGTGCTCCATCGCGTCCACCCTCACGGCGCTCCTTGCGCTTGAGTTGCTGGGTGACAGGTTCGAACGGCTTGTTCGACGGCAGGATTTCGAGAAGTCCGGTGCGCTCGGTCTTTGCCTTCGGCGGAAGGATCGACAGCACTCTCGTTCCGTCAAGATCTGCCTCGACGTCTGCGCGCACCACATCGCTTACCCGGGTGCCGCTGGGAACCAGAGACGAGTCGAGCACCCCGCGGGGTTCTCGTGCTCCTGCGGCACGCCAAGTCCACGTCCCGTCTGGACGTTCGCTGGTCAACTCGATCTCAATCCGCCTCGACATAGGGTCTCTACGGTATCTCCGATTTCGCTCGGGTCGGCAGGTGCGACCTACGGTGTCGGCCATGGCCATTTACGCACTCGGCGACCAAGAGCCGCAGATTTCGACCGATGCCTATGTCCACCCCGATGCGGTCGTCATCGGGTCGGTGACGATCGGCGCGGGCAGTTCGATCTGGCCCGGTGCAGTGCTGCGTGGAGACGACGGATCGATAGTGGTCGGCGAGCGTTCAAGTATTCAGGACGGCACAGTTGTTCACACGACACCTTTCAGCCACACCACCGTCGGGAACGACTGCGTTGTGGGTCATGTCGCTCACCTTGAAGGATGCATCCTCGAAGATTTCTCCCAGGTGTCGTCGGGGGCCATCGTGTTGCACCGTGCCGTGATCGGAACCGGTGCCATCGTGGCAGCCAACGCAGTGGTCCTCAACGACATGAGCGTCCCGGCAGGGTCACTCGCCGTTGGCGCACCGGCAGTGATCAAAGAAGGCAGGGCGCGTCGGGCCGACATCGAGATGGCAGTGACCGCCTACCTTCACAAGAGTGAGAGGTTCCGCGCACAACTTCGTCGTCTCGACTGACGAAGCGTCCTTTCGCCGTGCAGATTGACCATCCTGGGCAGGGCGACTCATGGACGTTGATCGCAGTCTCAGTGGGAGTCGATGAGGCCGAGCTGGTGGCGGACGCATTGCTTCAACTCGGGGCAGTGGCGGTGGAGGAGAGCGGTCAAGAATCAGGGCGCGTCACATTGAGAACTTCCCTCGGAGACGACGGGCTCGGTGCAGCGGCGTCGTTGACCGAACGCTTTCCGTCGGTTGTCATCGAGGCCGAATCGATTCCACGATCGGTCGTCGACACCTGGCGCGACCATGCGACCCCGAACCGGGTTGACGACGATCTGTGGCTCGTCCCTGCATGGCTCGAGAAGCCCGGGCAGGGGAGCACAGTCCTGATCGAGCCGTTCGACACGTTCGGGCTGGGCAACCACCCGACCACGATCCTTGCGCTCCGCCTTGCGAGACGTCACGCAGCGCCCGGATCGCGCGTGCATGACCACGGCACGGGATCCGGGGTCATCGCTATCGCGATGACCCTCACTCACGGGTGCGAGACAAGCGTCGACGACATTCATCCGGGTTCTCGCGCGGCGGTGGAACACAATTCATTGATCAACGGTGTGCGATCACCGCGGTGGCAATCAGGGCTGCCGACCGACAGAGTGGATGTCGTCGTGGCAAACATTCTCGCGCCGGTGCTGCGATCTCACGCGTCATCGATGGAGTCGGCCGTTGCGGCCGGTGGAATCGTCATCCTCAGCGGATTGCGGTCAGACCAAGTCGACGAGGTGGTGTCCCACTATGCGATGTGCGATGAAATCGATCGCATCGAGGACCAAGGCTGGGGTGCAGCGGCGTTGCGACGCCGCTGATCGACGTACCGAGGTCAGGAGATGTTCCGGGCTCGCACTCCGATGGGAGCGATCAAGCGGAATCCGGCGGCGTGGCGCTCTTCTTCGCTCTCACCACCCCAGAAGCCGTACTCACGGTTACGTCGGGCATAGTCGCGACACTCGTCCATCACCAGGCACGTGTGGCACACCGCTCGAGCCTGCGCCTCACGCCGTTCTCTGGCCTGGGGTCTTTCGGCGGGCGGTGGGAAGAAGATCTCGCTGAGACCGCGACACTCAGCATGGGACGACCACGTTGTGTCGTCCCAGTCGCGAAACGTGAACAAGTCTCCGAGTGCCATGCATCCCCCAATGTCGGCTCTTCGACATCATGTCTGAGAATTGACCACTCGGTCAATTCTCCAAGATTGACATTCTGTCAATGCAGGCGGCGGCAGTCGACGTCGACGGACGTATGGCCGATCTCAGAGCCCGCGAATGGACTACGAGTCGGAGACGACCGATCTCACCCCGGCTGCAAACGCCGCCACATCGTCGGTGGTCGTGTCCCACGACGTCATCCATCGCACTTGGCCGCGAGAGACGTCCCAGTCCCAGAAAAAACTCCAGTCCTGGAGACGTCTCTTGTGCTCGGGGGAGAGGAAGGGATAGACGCTATTGACTGCAGGCTCCTTCATCCCCAGGCTGTGGATATCGCAGAGTGCGTCGTACAAATCCTGAGCTCGGGAATTGGCGTTGGATGCGGTGGCTATCCACAGTCCATCCCTGAGGGCCTCGACGAACTGTGCGGAGGCGAATCGCATCTTCGAGGGAAGTTGGGTGAACTGCTTGCGGAGGAATTCTGCACGGGTGGAGAGTCCAGGTCGGAGCAAGACCGCCTCGGCATGAAGCATGCCGTTCTTCGTGCCGCCGAATGAGACCGCGTCGACTCCGGCGCCGAATGTCATTGCGCGAAACGCGTCGGCATCGCCTCCGGCCGCCGCGACCGCATTGGCGATGCGTGCACCGTCCAGGTGCACACGCAGTCCAGCGTCATGAGCTGCGTCGCACAGATCACGAACCTCGTCGGCGCAATAGATTGTGCCGAGTTCGGTGGCCTGGGTGATCGAGAGCACTCCCGGCTGCACATGGTGAACGTTTCCCAGCGCGTGGAGGAGGGGAGACAGGTCATCGGGGCGAACCTTGCCGTCATCGCTCGGAACATCTTGAAGCTTGACTCCAAGAATCTTCTCGGGGGCCCCGGTTTCGTCCACGTTGATATGGGCCGTCGAGGCACACACCACCGACTCTCCGGGCTGCAGGAGACTTCCGAGAGCGACGACATTTGCACCAGTGCCACCGAACGTGAAGAGGACATCAACCTCGAGGTCGCACAGCGACCTGAACAATTTCGTCGCCTCGCGAGTGTGCGGATCATTTCCGTACGCCGGGAGATGACCCTGATTCACAGCCTGGAGAGCGCCGAGGTAGCGCGGATGAATCCCGCTGAAGTTGTCGCTGGCGAATGTGCCTGCGGGGGCCGGACAATCCATCGATGGGATGCTACTAACCTTTAAGATTTCGTCATGACAAAACGGGACGAGGCTGGTGACAGCGGGGGTTCACGACCAGAGACCAAGCGTTGCCGCTGGTGTCGCATTTCGCTCGCGCCACATGAGGGTCCGGGCCGTCCGCGAGAGTTCTGTAGTCAGCGTTGTCGCCAGTGGGACTGGGTCTCACGCCAGCGAGCCGAGGAACTCCACCTGTCAGAGAACGAACTCGTCGTCACGCGTGTCGAGCTCGACGAACTCAAGGATTGTCTGTACGTCCTGCAATGCGCCGTAGACGATGCCAGACGTGACCTCGCGGCACCGCGCCACACCGTCAAGAGCCTGCGCGAGATTCTCGAGTGGGTGCTGGAGGCGGCCGAGTCGGTCCACGTGAATGACCTGCGATCCGGTCTGGGGTCATCGTTACGCCCATAATCTCCGTTATGTAATTATCGTACGGACCAAGAATGTGGCCCTTCGCTCGGTGTCACCCTGTCGCCACCTCTGATCACCGGGTGGACCCGGCTTAGTGTTCGGCCATGACCACACACTCGCGCAACGAACTGAGCCACTCCGGTCGCGCACCTGATGAGGTCTTGGCCTCCATGGAGGAACTCAGATCGAAAGACGTGCGGTGGCGCCAGGGTCGGGCTTTCTCGCTCGCCTACTCGGCGGGTCCCGAGGCTCTCGCCCTGGCCGAGGAGGCGTATAGGCGCTTCAGCGGCGAGAACGCTCTCAATGTCGGGGCGTTCCCGTCGTTGAAGTCAATGCAACAAGATGTGGTCGACATCGTGGCCGGGTGGTGCAGTGCTCCCCCGTCGGCCGCCGGCTTCATGACGTCGGGCGGGACCGAGAGCCTCGTGCTGGCGGTTCGTGCGGCACTCGTGCGCGCACGCCGCGAAAGGCGAACGATTGAACATCCGAACATGGTGCTCCCCGCATCTGCGCACGCAGCCCTCGACAAGGGTGGCGACTATCTCGCCGTGGAGGTTCGTCGGGCTCCGGTCTCCGACGACTGGACCGCTGATGTCGACGCGATGGAGGCCCTCGCCGATTCCGACACGATTCTGGTTGTCGGCTCGGCACCGCAGTACCCGCAAGGTGTGGTCGACCCGATTCCTGCGATTGCGCGTCTTGCGCAGTCGCTTGATGCGAACTGCCACGTGGATGCCTGCATGGGTGGCGTCACGCTCCCCTCGCTCGAGCGACTTGGCCACGCTGTCGCTCCCTGGGACTTCCGAGTCGACGGAGTCACGTCGATCTCGGTCGACCTTCACAAGTACGGCTACACCTCAAAAGGTGCCGGCGTTCTCCTTCATCGCGATCGTCAACGACGCCAAGACCAGACGTTTTTCACCGACAACTGGCTCGGCGGTGCGTACGGTTCGTCTGGCATTCTGGGCACAAAGTCAGGCGGTCCCATTGCCTCGGCCTGGGCCGTCATGAACCATCTCGGACGCGCCGGTTACGACGAACTCACGCTCTCTGCTCGACGAGCGGCGCAACAGATTGCGGCACATGTGAAGGCCCACTCGGCACTGACACTGCGAGCCGAGCCAGATACCACTCTCCTCTCGTTCGGGGTGAAAGACCCTATTCGTCATGACGTATTTGCCATCGCGGATGCGCTCGGCCGGCGTGACTGGTACGTCGACCGCCAGGGTCCGCCGCCCAGTGTTCATCTGTCGGTCAACGCAGTGCACGCTCCCCTGGTGGACGAGTTTCTCGCAGACCTCGACGCTGCCATTGTCGATGCCGAGGGCTCCTCGGGAGGTGCTGGTGCGTACGCGCTGACGGAGTAGTCTCTCGAAAAACATCCTCGTGGGAGAGTGCGACTTTCGGGTCGCCGCCGAAGGAGCAACCGCCCCGGAATCTCTCAGGCACACGGGACCGCGGGGATGATCAGACGCTGGAAAGAGAGGGCTTGCCCTCCGCCGACGGGGAAAGCCGGTTCTCCGGTGAAGCTCTCAGGCAGGCAGGACAGCGGGGGCGCCACGATCGAAGGCGAAACCCCATGACCAGCGCACCCCACCCTTTGACCCGTCCCGGATTCGATCCCGAGCACTTTGCCCTGCGACACCTCGGGCTGAGCGATGAAGACCGTCGCGTGATGCTTGAGACCATCGGCGCCCAATCGCTAGAGGAACTCCTCGACGAGGCTGTCCCCGGCGTGATTCGCCTTCGCGACTCACTTCGACTCGATCCCCCGCTTCCCGAGCACGTCGTTCTCGACGCACTCCGTGCCCGGTTCCATGACGTGGTGCGGCGTCGCTCGCTCATCGGGCAGGGCTACTACGGCACCAGAACCCCACCGGTCGTGCTGCGCAACGTGCTGGAGAATCCGTCTTGGTACACGGCATACACGCCGTATCAACCCGAGATCAGCCAGGGGCGTCTGGAAGCTCTTCTGAATTTCCAGACGATGGTGTCCGAGCTGACCGCCCTGCCACTCGCAAATGCATCCTTGCTCGACGAAGCAACTGCCGTTGCCGAGGCAGTGACCATGGCGCGCAGACTCTCTCGTGTCGCGTCCGATGTCGTGGTTGTCGACGCGAACACCCATCCGCAGACGATCGCCGTACTGCGCACTCGGTGCGAGCCGGTCGGGATCTCTGTTCTGACGAAACCCGTCGGCGAGATCGCAGGAGTCGACTGTTTCGCCGCTGTCGTCTCGTGGCCCGGAAGTGACGGCGCGCTCCCCGATCCGTCGTTGGTTCGCCATGTCACTTCAGCACTCGGCGATGCCGGCGCATTCTCGATCGCAACGACAGATCTTCTCGCCTGCACGTTGATCGTGCCGCCGGGCGAACTTGGTTTCGATGTCGTCGTCGGATCGTCGCAGCGCTTCGGGGTTCCGCTCGGCTTCGGAGGACCGCATGCCGCGTTCATCTCGACTCGTCAGGAGCACGCTCGAGCACTGCCCGGCCGCCTGGTCGGCGTCAGCAACGACACCGAAGGACGTCCTGCGCTCCGGCTGGCCCTGCAGACGCGAGAGCAGCACATTCGCCGTGAGAAGGCGACCTCGAACATCTGCACCGCGCAGGTTCTGCTCGCGAACATTGCGGGAATGTACGGCGTCTGGCACGGTCCCGATGGACTCGTCGAGATTGCACGCCGGGTGCACTCTCATGCCCACACCATTGCGACCTCGTTCGTGCGGGCCGGACTCCCGTTGGCACATGCCCACTTCTTCGACACCGTCTCGGTCACGGATGTTGACGCAGATGCAATGGTCGCAAGGGCCCGCTCCGCCGGCTTCAACATCCGAAAGATCGACGATCGAACCGTCAGTCTCAGCGTCGATGAACTGACGACCCCGGAGGAAGTCGACGCTGTTCTGCTGTCGATCGGTGTCGACACGATTTCGACGCACGACCTCGACTCCATCGACCTCACCCGACGTCGCACCAGCACATTCATGGAGCAGAAGGTTTTTTCGTCCCACAAGTCCGAGCACGAGATGTTGCGTTACTTGCGAAGCCTGGCCGACAAGGATCTCGCTCTCGACCGGACGATGATTCCCCTCGGGTCGTGCACGATGAAGCTGAATTCGACGACCGAGATGATCCCCGTGACCTGGGACGAGTTCTCGGGGCTTCATCCGTTCGCCCCGAACGACGAGACCCGCGGCATGCGTAGGGTGGTCGAGGAGCTCGAGACCATGTTGTGCGAGATCACCGGATACGACGCCGTGAGCCTTCAGCCGAACGCCGGATCACAGGGTGAGTTTGCCGGGTTGCTCGCGATTCGCGCCTACCACCGTTCCCGTGGCGATGACCAGCGCACTGTGTGCCTCATTCCCGACAGTGCCCACGGCACGAACGCCGCGAGCGCAGTCATGGCCGGCATGCGTGTCGTCGTCGTACGTTGCGATGACAACGGAAATGTTGACTACGAGGATCTCGCGCAGAAGGCCGAGGCTGCCGGCGACACGCTGGCGGCCCTGATGGTGACGTATCCGTCCACTCACGGCGTGTTCGAGGAGGCGATCTCCGACATCTGCGACGTGGTGCACCGTCACGGCGGTCAGGTCTATGTCGACGGCGCCAATCTGAATGCCCTCGTCGGCACGGCGCGCCCGGGACGCTTCGGCGCCGATGTGAGTCACTTGAACCTTCACAAGACGTTCTGCATCCCCCACGGGGGTGGCGGGCCGGGCGTTGGTCCGGTTGCCGTGAGGTCGCATCTGGCGCCTTTTTTGCCCGGTGATCCCCTCGGCATCGACCAGCCGGTGGGACCGGTCTCAGCGGCCCGCTACGGATCAGCCGGCATACTCGGCATTCCGTGGGTCTACATCGCCATGATGGGCGCACACGGGCTTCTCCAGGCGACTGCCGACGCGATTCTCGCTGCGAACTACGTGGCGGCTCGCCTCGACGATGACTTCCCCGTTCTGTACCGCGGCGCAAACGGACGCGTGGCACACGAGTGCATCTTGAACGTCGGTGCCGTGCTCAAGGGTTCCGGCCTCACGGTCGACGACATTGCAAAGCGCCTCATGGACCATGTCATCCACGCGCCGACGATGAGCTTTCCGGTGGCCAACACGCTCATGGTTGAACCAACAGAGAGCGAATCACTGACCGAGATCGATCGCTTCTGCGATGCGATGAAGAGCATCAGGGCCGAGATTGCCGATGTGCTCGAGAACCGCACCACCGCCGAGGAATCACCCTTGCGCCACGCACCGCACACGGTCGAGGACATCGCCGGAGACTGGTCGCGCCCGTACAGCCGTGACAAAGCCCTCTTCCCCGTGCCGGGACTTCGCCGCCGGAGCTATTTCGCCCCGGTGTCGCGAATCGACGCGGCTCACGGCGATCGAAACCTCGTGTGCACCTGCGCCCCCATCGAGGCCTACGCTGAATCTCTCGACACTGTGGGATCATGAGTCGATCGGGAATCTGGAGGTTACATGGTCGACAAATCCGACGAGAACCAGGACTCTCCGTCGAATCCGATTGAGCAGTTGTTGAAGATTCTCGCGGTCATCGATCCCGTCGACACCGCACGCACCGCTGTCGACATGTCGCGCCGCACCGTCGATGCTTCTCTTTCGGTGCTCGAGAACCTCGCCGGCACGCTCGACAATCTGAACCGGACCACGAGCCGCGTGAACGCACTTCTCGACGACATTGAGGAGCCGTTGCGTCGCGTCTTGCCGCAGCTCGGTGCGGCGATGGGCGCGATGGCCACGCTCGGCGATGCGGCGACACAACTGGCCGACTTGAGCAAGAGACTCGGTCCCCTCACGACGTTGGCCGAGCAGGCGGGTGGGCTTTTCGGTCTCAGGTCTTCGAGACCTGCGGCATCTACCGACGGCCAACAAACGGGGTAGACACGATGCGCCCGGGAAGGGCGCTCCCCCGCACGTCAAGGGTCACGACGTCTCCGGGGCTCGTCTCCGGCGATACGAGGGCAAGTGCGATGCAGTGACCCAGCGTGGGTGAAAAGTTCCCGCTCGTGACCACACCTATCGTTGTGCCCGAGGTATCGCGCACAGGAGTTCCGTCGCGTGCCGGACGGCGACCGTCGATCTCGATCCCCCGCAACACCCGGGATAGTCCGCGCTCCTTTTCCGCATGGAGCGCGGCTCGTCCCCGAAACACCCCTTTCGCCCATGCAACGACCCACTCAAGCCCGGCTTGCAAGGGAGTGATCCCAGGACCGAGCTCATGCCCGTGAAGAGGCAATGCCGCCTCGAGTCGGAGTGTGTCACGCGCGCCGAGACCGGCTGGGACGCAGCCCGCATCAACGAGCGTCGTCCAGATGCGGGTTGCGTGCTCCACAGGCACGGCAATCTCTATCCCGTCCTCGCCGGTGTACCCGGTTCCGGCCACCATGCAAGGGGCGCCGGCCACGTCCACCCGTGCGACTCTGAACCTTCCGACGCTTGCCGCCTCGGCGCTCACTGTCGCAACGCGCTCGCGTGCAAGGGGCCCCTGCACCGCAAAGATGCACCGCGTGTCGGTGGTGTCCGTCCCCCCGATCGCCTCTGTCACACGGAGTGTGTTCGATGCGTTCGGCATGACGTCGAAGACGTCGTCGTCTATCCACCACACGATGATGTCGTCCGCGACCGCACCATCGGATTCGTCGAGCAGATGGGTGTACTGAGCTCGACCGGGGGTGATTCTTGCGAGATCGTTCGTCAACGTCTCCTGCAGCGCCGAGAACGCTCCCGGACCCTCAAGTCGAACAGTCCCCAGATGCGACACATCGAAGATCGCCGCCGACTCCCTGCAGGCGGCGTGCTCGGCGAGCGTCCCCGACGGATATGCGAGAGGCATCTCCCAACCGCCGAACGGCACCATCTTGGCTCCGAGGCCGCGGTGTGCTGCGTCGATTGCCGAATGACGCATCTCAGATTGCCAGCGCAGAGCCTGATTCACCCGCGGTCGGCGGAACGATGGACACAATCTGACGGTCAACTTCGTCGCGGACCCCCGAAAGGGGCAGAACGTTCAGCACCCCCTGGCCGTGCCTCAGCACGTCCACGAGATCGTCGCCGTCGCACAGAACGACACTCGAACCGCTGATGACGATGTGGGCCGCGGAGATGTCGGTGTCGACATGATCGCGTAGATACGCGAAGACGTCGCGAATGGCGCTCAATCTGATGCCGGCATCGAGGAGTTGCTTGACGACCTTCAACTCCAGCAGATCGCGGTACGTGTAGCGACGGCGGCTCCCGCTTCCGGTCGCATCGACTGCACTCGGACGCACGAGGTCGGTCCGGGCCCAGTAGTCGAGACGTCGATACGTGATGCCGACAATCTCGGCAGCCTGAGTGCCACTGAAGGTGTCCATGTTCGCCCCTGTCGCTCGTCTCCGCGTCGGGTAACTACGCGGGTGTAAGACGCTACGGGGGGTCGTACGGCCCGTCAACCCTCGAAATCTTCGGGCGAGATGTTCTCGATGAAACTCTTGAATTCGTCGATAATTTCGTCGTCCTCTGCTTGCTCCTGGACCTCTCCCACCTCGTCCGCGCGGGCCTGAAGCTTGACCGCCCGGCTGAGCGCGGGCAGGGCGAGCGCGATCCCGTCCGAAGGTCGGCACGAGACCGTCGTCTCTTCTCCCCCGGCCTGCGTGAGCACGAGATCAGCGTGGTACGTGCCTTCAGTGACGCGAGTGAGAACGACCCGAGCCACTTCGACACCGATGCGCTCGAGGGCGAGGACGAACAGGTCGTGCGTCATCGGACGGGGCGTTGCCTCACCGTCGAGGGCCGATTTGATCGCGGCTGCTTCGGGCGCTCCGATGTAGATCTCGACCTGACGTCTGGGGCTCTCGACTTCGCGCAGCGTCACCACCGGCGCGTTTGCCGTTCTGTCGATCCTGACACCACGAACCGAGAGCGACCTCAACGCGTCACCTCTGGTCCGTCAGTCTGAGCGTCTCGCGCATGAGCAGCGCTGCCCGCAGTTCGGCACCAAGCTCGATGAATTCAGCCAGCATTCCGAGCGCTTCTTCACGAGCCGCTGGATTTCTCTGTCTGAGGAGCGGGAGAATTCGCTGCTCGAACAACGTCAGCTCCCTCTCCGCCGACGATTTCCAACCCCTCAAATGTCGGATGTCGATGCCCAATTCCCGGAATCTCGCCGCGATCCTTGCGATGTCGGACGACTGTCCGTCGAAGAAGGTCGTATCACCGACATCGTGGCCGTTCACGAGGCCGGCCTTTTCGAGCTCGGCCAAGAAAGCCGGATCCACCGAGGTCAACTTCATGAGATCGTCACGAGGAATCGACTCGGTGTTCTCGGCGTGCCGAAGGGCTTCACGACGCGCATCCCTCGAGGCCACCGCAGGCGGAATGTCCTGATCGGGAACAGCCCTCGGTCTCGGCACTGCAGCCCGAGCCGCAGGGTGACCGCTCGTCGACACGTCGTCCAGCGAGAACTCGCGGCTGACGTCACCGGACGGGTCTGCAATCTCTCCGCTCTCGTCGCCCAACTTGTCCCGAATAATCCGCAAGGGCAGATAGTTCTCGCGTTGCTCGCGAAGGATGAACCGAAGCCGGTCGACTTCCTGGTCGGTGAACTTGCGGTATCCGGACGGGGTTCGCTCTGGCTGTATGAGACCCTGGCTCTCGAGAAAACGGATCTTCGAGATTGTGACGTCGGGGAACTCCTCGAGCAAGATCGCAAGTACTTCCCCGATGGAGCGATAATCGCGCTCCGACATCAGGTCGACCCAGGAGATTCGAGATACACGAGCCTGAACTTCCCGACCTGCAGTTCGTCGCCCTGCGCCAACTCGACGGTGTCAACACGGTGTTGGTTCACGTACGTACCGTTCAATGATCCTGTGTCGGTCACCTCGTGACCTCCGGGGATCGACGAGATGACACAGTGGTGACGCGAGACCGTGATGTCGTCGAGTTCGATGTCGTTCTCTCCTCCCCGGCCGACCTTGGTCTGGCCGGGACCGAGAACGAAGTGCCGCCCCTCTTCTTCTCCCCCGCGCACCACAAGCAGAGCAGTACCGGGCGCAATCCCTCCGAGATCGACTCGCACATCGTCGGACGGCCCCGGAGCGTCCTGAAGCGGGTCAACCTTGGCAATGGTGATCGTGCGCTCATCGAGGCGGTCGAGCACGCTTCCACACGCCGAACAGAACGCCGACGCCGGCGGATTCCTATGGCCGCAGGAGTTGCAGAACACGTGTGACACGGACGATCAGGCCCCCACGAGTTGGTCGTAGTCGCCAGCCGACATGAGCCCATCGTCGTCGATTGAGGCGGCCGAGATCTCACAGATCCAGCCCTCCCCGTACGGATCCGAATTGAGCAGTTCAGGACGATCACGAAGAGCCTCGTTCACCGCCGTCACAGTTCCCGACACCGGCGCATACACGTCATTGACGCTCTTCGTGCTCTCGATCTCGCCGAACGAGTCTCCCACGGTCACGGACGAGCCCACCTCGGGCAACTGCACGTAGACGATGTCACCGAGAGCATCCTGGGCGTAGTCCGTGATCCCGACACGAGCGACAGAACCTTCGACCAGCACCCACTCGTGATCCTTGGAGTAGCGGAGATTCGAGGGAGTGTTCACTCGTCCAAAGGTAGTGCCTAACGGCTTCTTTCATTGGCCATATGGGCCCTCACAAGAGGCAGATACTCGACAAAAGTCAGCCATGACAGCACCAAGCCGGGCAAGCCAACCAACCAGCCGGCCGCCCCGATGACCATCCATCCCCCACCCACGGTTCCCAATGTGATCCACGGCACGGCACACAAGAGTGCGAAGGTTGCGAGTTTCCCCCTCCGCGTGACGTCGAAGCGCTCCATCCCGAGAAGTGTCGCCACCACCATGACGGCGCCGATTGCCGCCTCTCTGGCAATGATCAATGCTCCGAACCAGACCGGAAACGTTCCGTGCCACATGACCGCGCCGATTCCCACCAGAAACACGACACGATCAGCTATCGGGTCGAGAATCTTGCCGAATTCACTGACCTGACCGAAGCGCCGGGCGAGCCAGCCGTCCACCCAGTCGGTTGCACCCAGGAACCCGAGAAGGAAGCCTGCCGCAACAATCTCGTCGTCGGCGACAAGCGAGACGTACCACGGAAGCAGGCACAATCGAATCATCGTCACTGCGTTCGGCCACGTGAAGAGCGACTTCACGGTGAACACCTCGCGCCACGGCACATCCGAAGGCTACTCGCGAGGAACGAAGCGAAGGCGGGTTCCGTTAGTGTCGGCATCGTGACGGGGGTCTTGGACGGACAAGTGGCATTCGTGACCGGTGGTGGGTCCGGCCTCGGTGAGGCGATCGCCAGGCGCCTCGCGGCCGACGGTGCTCTCGTGGACATCAACGACATGGATGCCGACTCTGCACGCCGAGTGGCCGGCGAACTGGGCGGCACTGCACACGTATTCGACGTCTGCGATTCGGCCGCCTTCGACACGGCGGTGGACTCATGCGCGCAGCGACACGGTCGCCTCGACATTTGTGTCAACAACGCAGGAATCGCACCGAAGGACGTGGCGTCGAAGGTCGACCGGCAAGTGGCGAACTCGATGGCGCGAATGACGGGCTCGCTCGACGACTGGCAACCGATGAATCACCTCGTCGACATGAGCGACGAGGACTGGGACCGCATGATCCGCGTGCACCTGTACGGCGTCTTCCATGGATGCCGCGCGGCGCTGCGCCACATGACACCGCGCCGCACCGGCAGGATCGTGAACATGTCGTCGGTGCTCGGCTTGCGCCCGGCGGCCGGAGCGCCCCATTACTCGGCGGCGAAAGCGGCGATCATCGCTCTCACGAAGTCGGTCGCGGACGAAGTTGCGCCGCTCGGCATCAACGTCAACGCGGTCTGCCCCGGCTACATCGACACTCCCCTGCTCGAGCCCTTCGGTGACCAGATGAAGGCAGGCATCGTGATGCGCATCGGCAAGGGGCGCATGGGCGCCGCATCCGACATTGCCGAGATGGTCCGGTTTCTTTGCGGACCCGAATCCGAGTACTGCACCGCCGAGGTGTATCCGGTGACGGGAGGGTACGGAGGATGACAACGATTTTCAGCCGCATCATCGCCGGTGAGATCCCGGGCACGTTCGTCCATCGCGACGACGTCGCCGTTGCGTTCATGACGATCAATCCGATCGCCGACGGTCATGTTCTGGTCGTGCCGAGGGATGAAGTCGACGAATGGACCGACCTCCCCCCGGAGATCGCCAGCCATCTCTTCGAACTCTCTGCACGCATCGGTCGCGCGCAAAAGACTGCCTTCGGCTGTCAACGCATCGGGCTCATCGTGGCCGGCTACGAAGTGCCCCACTGCCACATCCATGTGATTCCGACACACTCGCTCGCCGACCTGAGTTTCGCGAATGCCGCCACCACCGTCGAGCGTGCGACGCTGGAGGACAATGCGCGCCGCATTGTTGCGGCGCTCTGATCAACCGAACAGAGGACCGTCGGAAGAAACGTTCTCCCGGAATGGAGAGATCAAATCCGAAGAGTTGTTGCGCACCGAATTCACCGCCGGCGACACGCGATACGGAGCGAGGAGTGGCATGGGGCCGACGACACACGACAGCGGGTTCTCGTCGTCGGTCAGCCACATGATTGCAGTCGCCGCATCAACCTGAACCGGGGCGCGGTCGTGGATTGGTGCCAGATCATCGTGGCTGTTCGTCGTCAGAATCGCGACCGAGGCACCGCCGTCAAGGATCTTCGGTCGTGAAAACAGGCCGAGACACAACATGAGATGGCCGTCCTGGCGCGGCACGTAGTAGGGCTTCTTCACGCGTGGGTCGGTCCGATCCCACTCGTAGAACCCGCTCATGGGAACAATGCAGCGGTTTTTCGCGATCAAGCCGCGAAAGGAGGGCTTCTCGTGGACAGTCTCGGATCTGGCGTTCACGAGAGGTTGGCCTGACTTGACCTCCGTCGCCCATGACGGGATCAACCCCCACCGCGCGGAAAAGATCTCGAGCTGGCCGGCGCCGACGCTGATCGCCGGAATGTCCGTGGTGGGCGCCACATTGAAGTTCTCAAGAAGCACCTGGCCCATGTCAATGTCAGGAACGCCAACCGCGGCGCCCGCGGCCTCGGATGCGATCTCGTCGAGTAGATCAGCGACACGGAATGAGCCGACGAAACGTCCACACATGGTCGGGCTGGCGGGATTTGAACCCACGACCTCTTGTCCCCCAGACAAGCGCGCTAACCAAGCTGCGCCACAGCCCGCACTCGCACGATGCTACCGCGGCACCGGGCCCGCCCACCGGCCGCGTGGTTCACACGAAGATGTCGACGATGCGCCAGCCCAGGTAGAGGACCAGCAGCACGACCAGCAACTTGAAGTGCCACGGAGCTTTCTCATCGCCGGCCAACTCGTGCAAGTTGACGTCCGATCCCTTGCGCCTGCCCGAGAGCGTGTAGTGCTCTGCCACCTCGCCGCACGATGGACAGCGTCCGTCATCGGTCATGGCAGACGGAGCCATGTACTTCGCACATGGCTCACACCAGGGCACCGTCAGTCTCCCTTGCGCCTGACGCGCAACTTGAGCGGAGTCGAGCCGAACCCGAATCCTTCTCGAATCGACCTCTCGAGATAGCGCAGGTACGTCTGGGGCAGCTCCCTGTTCACGAAGAGAGTGAACGTCGGCGGGTCTGCCGCTCCTTGCACCGCGAACAGGACGCGTGCACCGCCGCCCGCCGGTTGACGTTGCTGTGCCTCGGCGATCACTCGGTTCACGTCCCTCGTCGGAATCTTGCGGTGGTATTGCTCGATTGCCTCTTGAAGAACCGGACGCAATTTGTGCACGCCTTTACCGGTGAGAGCGGAGATCTTCAGAACCGGTGCATCATCGACGAAGTAGAGCATTCTCGCCAGCTGCGACTCGACCTCGCGACGCTGTTCCGATACGAGAATCTCCCATTTGTTCAGCACGATCAGGATCGGACAACCGGCGGCATCGACACGTTCCGCGAGTCGTTGGTCCTGGCTCGTCACGCCGACCGTTGCGTCGATGACGAGCATGGCGACATCAGATTCGTCGATGGCCCGAAGCGCGCGAACGAGCGAGTAATACTCGGCAGAATCGTCGATTTTGCTCCGCTTCCTCATCCCCGCCGTGTCGACGAACACGAGCGGACCGTCTTCCGTCTCGACGCGGGTGTCTACCGCGTCGCGTGTGGTGCCTGGCATGTCGTGGACGACGGAGCGTTCCGAGCCGACGAGACGGTTGAAAAGTGTGCTCTTTCCCACGTTGGGACGACCCACGATCGCAACGCGCGGAACGTCGGGGTCGCGCTCGGGCTCGACGTCCTCTGCAGTTTCGCCACCGGAAGCGGTCGGCTCTGGAAGTTCTGCCACCACGAGGTCGAGGAAGTCTCCGCTCCGACGGCCGTGAAGAGCAGACACCGGATGCGGTTCCCCGAAACCGAGCCGCATGAATTCCCAGCGTTCCTGTTCGCGTCTTTCGTTGTCGCTCTTGTTGGCCGCCAACAAGACGGGACAATCAGCTCGGCGCAACCACTCGGCGACCGACTCGTCGTCATCGGTGAGTCCGACGGCCGCATCAACCATGAATATGACCAGGTCCGCGCCCCGCACAGCATCCTCAACCTGGCGTGAGACCTTCTCGTCGAGGGCGCTTCCCTTGGGCATCCATCCACCGGTGTCGACGAGCCAGAACTCAACCCCCAGCCACGACGCCCTGCGGGTGTGGCGGTCACGTGTGACGCCCGGTCGGTCCTCCACGATCGCGGCCTGTTCACCCACGACCCTGTTGAACCACGTGCTCTTTCCGACGTTCGGTCGCCCAACAATGACGACCGTCGGAAGTTCCTCATTAGCCACGGTGAGCCTGCCCTCTTCTGGTATCGAGGAAGCGCCGCAATGACCTTCCGTCGGACGGGATGACGATCACATGGTGCGACGACGACAGCTCTTCGATGAGCATGTCGTCGAGAAAACGACCGTCGTTCAGGCACACGTCGGGAAGAACGTATGTGCAGTTCCGGTCGCGGTCCCGGAGTGCCTCGCGGACGTCGCCCCCGGTCATGAGTCCCGCAACGGCTGTGTTGCCGCCGAAGTGGCGATTGCGAACCGGCACAACCTCAACATCATCGAATCCCCCAGCCGCAAGAGCATTCTCAATGACCGGAGCCGCATATTCACCTGTCACGATCGACACCCTCCGAGGCGGAGCGGAACGGGCGACCTGCACCGGCACCGGGCTTCCCTGTCGTCGCAAGCCCGTCTCGACCGCCGGGTTCGCCGCGCGCACATACCCTGTCGAATCGACATTTCCGAAAAAGCCCTTGTCCCTCTCGTGTTCGACGGCGCCCCGACCCGCAAATTCGTCGAGAAACGAGCGAACAAGCCCGATCCCGTCCTCCAGCATGGCGTAGTCGCCGTAGACCGCCGACTCAGGAACGTCCCGGCCAGCAACCAAGTACAGCTCGTCGGCCGCATGCACCACCCGCCGACCCGTCATTTCCGTCCACAGAGACGCCCACCGTTCCACCTGCTCGACAGCCGCCGCAGCCTCGAGACACGTGTGGATCCTCATGCGCTTTTCGGTGTTGTGGCGTGAAAGACCAAGAGGCACCACTGCGACCGATTCGAGTCCGGGCATCTCCTCGAGCAGCCTGGCGAACGTATCGTCGAGAACGTCGCGGTCGTTTACATCGGGACAAAGCACAATCTGTGCCTTCACCGAAATGCCGTGATCCAAGAGAAAGCGAGCCCACCTCAGGCTGAAGCCACCACGGTCGTTGCGCAGCATCTCAGAGCGAACTCGAGGCGCCGCCGCGTGGATGCTCACGTGCAACGGCGACAGATTCTCGCCGAGCACTCGCTCTGCGTCTGCCTCGGTGAATCGGGTCAGGGTCGTGAAGTTTCCGAAGAGGAAACTCAACCGGTAGTCGTCGTCCTTCAGATAGAGGCTTCGCCTCATGCCCTTCGGCAGTTGATAGATGAAGCAGAACTCGCAGTGGTTGTCGCACGTCTGAACCCGGTCAAAGACCGCACTTGAAATGCCGGCACCGAGTGGCTCGCCAGCCGACCTCGAGACGTCCAGGTGAAGATCGTCACGGCCCCGAATCACATGAAGTTCGGCGGCCGAGTCGTCGACCAGGCGCATCCATTCCAGAATGTCGCGCGGAACGACCCCGTTCACGGACACGATCAGGTCGCCCACCTGGAGTCCTGCTCGTTCGGCCGCCGAGCCTGGCTCCACGCTCACGACCTCGGGATATGAATCAACCGACGTCGGCATTCTCTCAAGGCTAACGCCGACCCCTTCTGTAGCCTTGAGGGCGTATGGACCGCGTCTGTGGGACTGGTCGCGAGTGAACGTCGACACCGTGCTTCTCGCGGCACCGAGAGGTTTTTGCGCAGGCGTCGAGATGGCCATCAAGGCGCTCGCCTGGATGGTGAGGGCTTTCGACCAACCTGTGTACTGCTACCACGAGATCGTGCACAACAAGGTCGTCGTCGACCGCTTCACTGCCCTTGGAGTCGTCTTTGTCGACTCG
>JBMTOT010000018.1:0-26677 GCA_049442935.1 Ilumatobacteraceae bacterium
CGTCGATCGTCGTGGGCGGGAGGTCGATGGGAGGGCGCATGTGCTCCATGGCCGCGGCTGACGCCGACGACTCGCTGCCCGTCGCCGGGCTCGTGCTCATCGCCTACCCGTTGCGACCGCCGCGCAAACCGGGAGCCGTCCCTCGAACGGCACATCTGCCCGGCATCACCGTGCCGGTTCTCTGTGTGAGCGGCACGCGCGACGAGTTCGGCTCGCCAGACGACCTGCGAGCAGCGTTCAGCGCCGTGTCCGCGCCCGTCGAGTTCGTGTTCCTCGACGGCAAGCGTCATGATCTTGCTCGCGCCGACGACGAGGTGGCGCGCATCGTGCGCGACTGGGTCAACGCGTTGTCGGTGACGAACTGATCTCGTCGATGTCGCGGTGGGCGGTCTCCGGGTAGCGCCACCAGACGAGAAAAGATGCCACGGCAGGTCCGATGAGCGCCCACACCATGACGCGGCCGTACGACGCACCGGCATCGACGGCGGCTCCTCCCACGATGAGTCCGACAATGCCGCCGAGAAGAGACGACGTCATTATGAGCCCGCCCGCGAGGCTGCGCACCTCGGTGGGGAAGAGTTCGCCGCGGTACACCGCCAACGCCGGGTAGGAGGCGCCGAGCGCAACGGCGGCAACGATCGCCGAGGTCCACATGGCTGGGCCCGAGAACACGAACGACAGCGCGAGGAGCGTCGACCCGACAGGCACGAGCGATGCGCCGAGAATGCGTCGACCGCGTTCGTCTGCGATGCGACCACCGGCGAGCAGCCCGACCATCGCCGGAGCAGAGGTCACCGTCGTGAAGATCGCAACCAGCAGGGCGGAGTATCCGCGGTCTTCTTTGAGGTAGCGGTTCTGGAAGATCGATGCCGTCGCGACAAAAACATTCGAGAGAAACACGACGGTGCAGATGTTCACGAGGTGACGTCGTTCGATACGCCCGAATCGCCGCCGCTCGCGCCTGGTCGCCGCAACGAACCGTTCCGACTCGGGAAGTCGCGACGTGATGACAGCCGCGGCGACCAACCACACGAGCGAGACCACATACACCCAGCGCCACCCAGAAACTCCAAGGTCGGCGAGTGGGAGTGATGCCACCGCAACACCGGCTCCTGCGCCGCTCAAGATTGCGAGCAAGCCTGTTGCGTATGCGCGAGAGTTCGCGGGCATCTCTTCGAGGGTCACGACGGCGAGCAAGATGTCGAGCGTCAGCCCGAGCGGTCTGCCGACGGCCTGGGTGGCGACGAGGAACGGAAAGTTCGGCGACAGGGCACCGAGCGCCGAGACGAGGGGGGCGGCCCATGCAACGGCCACGATCATCGGTCGGCGTCCGCGACGGTCGGCGAGAGCGACGATCGGGAGAGAGATCACGATGCCGGCGCGCACGATGGCGGCACCCACGCCCTGGCCGGTGTTCCCGACGCCGAACTCGTCGGCGGCATAGGCAACGGTCTGTGTGAAGAGGGTGTTGATGAAGGCCGACGCCATTGACCCGAGCCCGAGGAGGATGATCACGGTGCGCTGGCGAGAGGTCAGAACATCGGACGATCGCCACCACTTCGGTGACGTTCCGCGGGATGCAGGTGAGGCGATCCCATCGGCGGAGGTCACGGCGGGAGCATACTGAGAGCCATGTCCGGGCCCCCCTTCGACACGACGCACGACCCGGACGCGACAGATGTCATCGTCTGCGCGTCGAGCGGCCCGTTGTCGGGCACGGTCACCGTGCCGGGGGCGAAGAATTCGGTTCTCAAACTGATGGCCGCATCGCTGCTGGCGAACGGCCGGTATGTGTTGACGAACGCCCCGGTGATCACCGACGTCGAGATGATGGCAGACCTCCTGAGGGTGCTCGGCGTGACGGTGTCGTTCGAAGCTGCGACACCGGGTGAGACCGGCCAGCACATTGTTCTCGACAACACTGGCGCAGTCACACCGGTCGCCCCTTTCGAGATCGCCGACCGCATCAGGGCCTCGGTGAACGTGGTCGGCCCGCTTCTCGCACGGTTCGGACGGGTCGAGATCGGGTTGCCCGGCGGCGACGACTTCGGTGGGCGACCGATCGACATGCACCTGCGGGCGCTCGAGGCGATGGGTGCCGAGTTCGAGATCTCGCCGGGTGCAGTCGCGGGGCATTGCGATCGGCTGCGCGGTGCCGAGATCGTCTTCGACTTCCCAAGCGTCGGTGCGACCGAGAACACGGTCATGGCCGCCGTGCTCGCTGACGGTGTCACTGTGATCACCAATGCCGCGCGCGAGCCAGAGATCGTCGATCTCTGCACGATGCTGAAAAGAATGGGTGCGCGCATCGACGGAGAGGGAACCTCGACGATCACTGTGCGCGGAGTCGACGCGTCGTCGTTGGAGGCGGTCACGCACGAGGTCGTGACCGACCGGGTACAGGCGGCGACGTACGTGGCGGCAGTCGCAATGTGCGGCGGCGAGGTGCGCGTCGAACGGGCGGTGGCTGCGCACTTCGGCATGATGTTGCCGCGCTTTTCCGACATGGGGGTCGTGATCGAGGCCGACGAGACTGGACTCGTCGCCTCGTGCGAGGGGCGTCTGCGTCCGGTCGACGTTGCGACACTTCCGTACCCGGGGGTCGCCACCGACTACAAGCCGCTCGTCGTTGCGATGCTGTCAGTCGCAGACGGCACGGGCATTGTGACGGAGAATCTCTACCCGGGGCGCTTCCGCTACGTGGAAGAGCTGAGAAAACTCGGTGCCGACATCACGATCGACGGTCACCACGCCGTTGTGCGCGGCGTCGACCACCTGGTCGGTGCACAGGTCGCCGCTCCTGACATCAGGGCAGGGGCCGCACTCGTCGTGGCCGGACTCGCGGCGTCTGGCATGACGGAAGTGTCGGCGATCGATCACATCGACCGCGGCTACGACGATCTCGTCGGCCGACTGGCGGCGCTCGGAGCCGCGGTCAGTCGCGAGTCTCGCCGCTAGCGGCGTCGACGCCCTCGTTCTCCTCGCGACGTCCGAGGTCTTTGGCGCGTTTGTTGGCGAGCCACAAGAGCCCGCCGATGAGAGCGATCGGACCGGCCGCGAACAAGAACTCGTCCCAACCGCCCTGGTGGGCGAAAAGCGGTGCGAGGGGCGCCGGTGCCACGGCGTCAAGCGTAGGGGGTCTCGCCTCGGTGGGGTCGGTCGGTATCGTGGGGGACAAACCGGAGGACCCCCACATGTCGATGCGCCAGAAGGTCGAAGAGACAATCGAAGTGATCAGGCCCGCGCTTCAGGCCGACGGCGGTGACATCGTTCTGCACGGTGTCGACGAGTCAACCGGGGTCGTGAGTGTCGAGTTGGTGGGCGCCTGCACGACGTGTCCCGCCTCCGACCAGACGATGAAAGCCGGCATTGAGCGCATCATGAAAGATCGCATCGACGGCGTCACCGAGGTCGTCCAGGTCGCCTGAGTGGCCCGCCGTACTCTCGAGCCTGCCGCACTCTTCGAGGCGGCCTGTGCGGGTGACCGCGCGGCGTTGGCACGTTCATTGTCGTTGCTCGAACGCGGCGATGGGGCGGCGCGCGAGGTCGGGCGACTCGCCTACACCCGCGGCGGGGCCGGCTACACCGTGGGCATCACCGGGGCCCCCGGGGCGGGCAAGAGCACGTTGACGAGTGCCGTCATTCGTCATCTTCGCCACAACGACCTCGAGGTCGCGGTGCTCGCAATCGACCCGTCGTCGCCGTTCACGGGTGGCGCCATTCTCGGTGACCGGGTGCGCATGCAGGATCACGCCACCGACCCCGGCGTGTTCATTCGCTCGATGGCCACGCGCGGACACCTTGGCGGACTCTCGCTCGCGACACCCGAGGCGATTCGCATGCTCGATGCGGTCGGCAAGGGATGGATCATCGTCGAGACCGTCGGCGTCGGTCAGGTCGAGGTCGAAATTGCGGGCAAGGCCGACACCACCGTCGTCGTATTGAACCCGGGTTGGGGCGACTCGGTGCAGGCCAACAAGGCCGGTCTCATGGAGATCGCCGACATCTTCGTCATCAACAAAGCCGATCGCAAGGGCGCCGAAGAGACACGCCGCGACATTGAACAGATGCTCGAGCTGTCCGACATCGCACATGACGCGTGGCGGCCGCCGATCATCTCGACCGTCGGCACCACCGGTGAAGGAGTCGCCGACCTGTGGTCGGCGGTCGAACAGCATCGCCAGACGATCACCGACTCGGGAGAACTCGTGCGGCGCCGCGAACACCGGCTCCGGGAGGAACTGCGCGAGATCGTTGCGAGACGGCTGGAGATGCGAGCGAGAGAAATCTGCACCGGCGAACGCTGGGACGACCTGCAGGGCCGCGTCATTGCGCGTGCTCTCGACCCGTGGTCGGCGGCAGACGAGATGTTGAGGGGAGTGGGAGCATGAGCGAGCCGTTGGTGGTTCTCGAGAGACGCGACGACGGGGTTGCGGTCGTGCGTCTCAACTCCCCGAAGGTGAATGCCCTCTCGCGCGCGTTGCTGGGGGAACTGCGCGCCGTGGCCGACGACCTCACGCGCGACCGGGCTGGTGCCGTGGTGGTGTGGGGAGGCGACCGGCTGTTTGCGGCCGGAGCCGACATCGCCGAGTTCTCCGGGCAGGCAGAAGCACGCGAGATCGGGGCAGCGTTTCACTCCGCGCTCGACACGGTTGCGGCCATCCCCTCGTTCGTGATCGCGGCAGTGTCGGGCTACGCGCTCGGCGGAGGGTGCGAGCTCGCACTCGCCTGCGACTACCGCATCGCGTCGGAGAAGGCGGTGTTCGGCCAGCCCGAGATCCTCCTCGGGATCATTCCCGGCGGGGGTGGCACGCAGCGTCTTCCGCGCACGGTCGGAATCAGCCGTGCGAAGGAACTGATGATGACTGGTCGGCAGGTGCGCGCCGACGAGGCGCTCGCAATCGGCCTCGCCGACGAAGTTGTCGCGCCAGAGCAGATGATGGAGCGCGCACTGTCGCTCGCGGCAGAGGTCGCCCGCGGCCCGCGTCGTGCACAGCAGATTCTGAAGCGCGTTGTCGATGCCGGTGTCGAGGCAGACCTGGCGACGGGTCTGAAGGGTGAGCTGGCGGCGTTCGAGGAGGTGTTCGGTACCGAGGACAGCCAGATCGGCGTCGCCAGCTTCCGTGAAAACGGCCCCGGTAAAGCCGTCTTCACCGGGCGCTGAACGGTGAACCCGTTCACCGCACCCGAGGCGCCGCGCATCGCGCGCGCGTCGCTCGTGATCGGTGTCGCGTTCGTCGTGTTCGGGGCATCGTTCGGGGTGCTCGCAGTGTCGGCGGGTGCGAGCGTCGCGCAAACATGTGCACTCTCGCTTCTCGCCTTCACGGGTGCGTCGCAGATGTCGGCGGTGTCGGTGATCGCCTCTGGGGGAAGTGTCGCGAGTGCGATGGGCGGGGCGGTGCTGTTGGCGGCGCGCAACACCGTCTACGGTCTCGCGCTCGCGCGCGAGGTTGACGGCCGCGTCGTCACACGCATCGTGGGTTCACAGTGGGTCATCGACGAGACGACGGCCCTCGTGTCGGCGGAACATGACGCACGGTCTCGCCGGGTGGCGTTCTGGGTGTCGGCGCCGATTCTCTACGGCGCGTGGAACCTTGGCACGCTCGCGGGCGCTCTCGCCGGAGGCTCGATCGATCCCGAGACGTTCGGGCTCGATGCCGCGTTCCCGGTGATGTTCACCGCCATGGTGGCCCCGCACCTGCGATCTGCGGCCGGTCGCCGGGCCGCGCTGTTCGGCGGTGTGGTCACAGTTGTTCTCGCGCCGTTTCTGCCGGTGGGTTTGCCGATCCTTGTCGCATCGCTCGGCATGTTGTTCGGTCTGCGGTCAGACGACGCCGCCGACATCGTGGCGGCATCGGATGGTGCACCATGACCTGGGGTCTCGTCCTGGGGCTGTCGGTGGCGGCGTTCTCGCTCAAGTTCCTCGGTGCGGTCGTGATCGGCCAGCGCACGATGGCGCCGGCATTGCAGCGCAGTCTGTTGCTCATTCCGGCGGCGCTGCTGGCCGGGCTCATCACCACAGATACGTTCACCACCGGCCAAGAGATCGTGGTCGACGAACGTGCCCTCGGTCTTGCGGTTGCGGTCGTGGCGACGTGGCGCCGACTGCCGTTCATCGCGGTGATCGTTCTCGGTGTCGGCTCGACGGCGGTGCTGCGCGCTCTCGTGTGAGGCGCGCCGGGCTCACACGGCTTCGACGAGTTTCTTGAGTTCGCGCAGGTTGCGCCGCCAGATGGCCTTCATCACGATCTGGCCGCCGACCAGCGCACCGAGCGGTCCGCCCAGCCACCACGGAAAGACCAGCTGTTCCGACCAGGTGAACTTCGTGCGCGAGGCATCGAGTGCTTCAAGCGTGAATTCTCCGGTGCCGGTCACGACGCCGGTGTGCCGCACTCCCATGGTGCGACCGGGCTCCCAGGCGGTGATCGTCATCTCGTCGACGAGTTTGATCGGACCGACCTTGGTGTCGCAGAAGAATTGGGTGCCGACGCCGCGCGTCTGCTCACCCTTGAAGCGGATCGCAACGGCGTCTGCCATCCAGTCGACATGGCGTTCGACGGGTTCGACGATCTCCCACACGCGCGCCACGGGCGCGTTCAGTTCGACGGCGACGGTGATGCGGCTCACGTGGTCACGCAACCGTCGTCGACACGCCGCGCAGCTCGGCGGCGGCGCGCTCCGGGGCGACGATGTTGATCATGACGCCGGTTCCGCGCTCGAACCCGGCCGTGGTGGTGAGCTTCGGCCACAAGTGCGCGTGCCAGTGGTAGGCACCTGCGTGGTGCGACGGAGCCGTGTGGAAGACAAGGTTGAACGCGATGTCGCCGAGGGTCTTCACGAGGTGTGCGAGAGCGTCGCGGATCGCGATGCCGACCCCGGTAAGTGCAACATCGGTCGCGTCGGTGAGGTGCTGGTCGTGCCGCTTCGGCATGATCAGCAATTCGTACGGGCTCGACGACCAGAACGGGCAGATGACGACGGCATGGTCGTTCTCCACCACGTGGCGCTCGCCGCCCGCTTCGGCCTCGACCGTGGTGCAGACGATGCAGCCGCCCTTGAAGCGCTCGAAGGCGCGTTCTTCCTCGAGGACTTCGCCCGGCACGAAGGGGAGCCCGAGCAACTGACCGTGCGGGTGTGACAGCGAGGCTCCGGCTTCGCGGCCGTGGTTCACGATCGCCTGCGTGTAGCGAATGTTCGGGGTCGCCGCATGCGAGAGGAATCTGCTGCGCAGCGTGCCCATGAGATCGGCCACCACCTCGTCGCTGAACTGGTCGATGCGCATGTTGTGGTCGGGGCTGAACACGAACACTTCGTGCGTACCGGAGGCCTCCGCCATGACGTGCACGGGACCGAGGTTTCGCACCGCCAGCGGACCATCCCCTTCGAACGCGGGGTAGCGGTTCGGGATCACCCTCATGCGCCACTTGCCCGAGGAATCGAGTTTGACGTGAAGTGGCGAATCTTCGCGCGAGGCGCCGGGGCAGAACGGACAGTCACTGCCGGGTTCGGCGTCGAGCTGCGTGATGCGCGGTGCGAAGTCGGTGGTGCGGTTGGCACGACCGGGCACGACGGTGACCCACCGGCCGTTCAGGAGGTTGAGACGAAGTTGACTCACTGCCTCTGAGGATACGAGGCAGATGCCCTGAGTGGGCGGAGGGCGTCCGTCACGCCAGGCGGTATGTGCTCACGTGACGCGACGAGCCGGGCTCCCAGGTCGCGCCGGGCCCGTCGCCGTTGCGTGTCTCGAGCACCAGACCGCACGACGCGGCGATCTCGTCGAGGCGAGCGGGCGACACATACCGAACAGACCACGGTCGCAGTCGCACGCCACCGGTTTCGGTGAACTGCACGAACTGCCCGGTGATGCGACCCGAGTCGGGGTCGTGGCGGCTCACTGAGAGAACCACTTCGTGTGCATCGAGGGTACGAATTCCCACGTGGTCGCCGCCTGAATAGAGGGGCGGAGAGATGCAGTCGACAACGAATCGTCCCTCGTCCGAGAGCACGGCGCGCACGGCGGCGAGGCACGAGGCGAGAGCATCGTCGTCGGGCAGATTGAAAAGGGTGTTGTAGCCGGCCGCAACCACGTCGTAGGGCCCGTCGGGCAGGATCCCGGCGAATGAACCTTCGGTGAACACCACTCCGGTTAGCTCGGGCCGGGATCGTGCGATGGCGAGCATCTTGGGCGACGAGTCGATGCCGGCGAGTTCGTCGTCCGGGCGGGCGGCCCGGTGCCGCACGAGAACACGACCGGTGCCTGTGCCGAGGTCGAGGATGCGTGCGCGTCCCGACGGGCATGCCGCGAGCACAGCGGCCGCGAAGTCGTCGTCGTCAAGATCGGAGTACCACTCGTCGTAGACGTCGGCAAAGGCCTCCCCGTAGGAGCGTTCGTCGTAGCCGCTCATCGCAAAAGGTGACTCGTCAGGCATCGTCTCCAGTTGACCACGACACCGGCACTCCGGGCGAGACAGCCAGTGAAACACAGCCATTCGGCACATCGGTAGCCTGACGCCGTGGCGACATCTGACGATCTTGTGTATCTCGACCATGCCGCCACGTCGCCCCTTCGCAGCGAGGCGCGCGAGGCGATGGAGCCTCACCTGCGTGACGAATGGGCCAATCCGTCGGGATCGCACCGTGCCGCCCGCGCCGCCCGCGCGGTGATTGACGAGGCGCGCGACCTGGTTGCCGACTCGATCGGGTGTGGAGCCGGTGAAGTGGTGTTCACGAGCGGCGGAACCGAGGGCGCGAACACGGCGGTGCTCGGTGCGGTGCGCCGACACGGAGGAACCGCGGTCTGTCCGGCGACGGAACATCATGCGGTGCTGCATTGCGTGGAGCACGCGGGAGGCCGCGTGGTGGGTGTCGACCGGGCAGGAAGGGTCGACCTTGATGCGCTCGCGGACGCAGTCGACGACTCGGTCTCGGTGGTGTCGGTGATGGCCGTGAACAACGAGACAGGCGTGGTGAACGATCTTGCGGCCGTGTCGACGATCGTTCGCGAGCGTGCACCGCGCGCGGTTCTCCACACCGATGCCGTGCAAGCCGGATGCTGGCTCGACCTCGCATCGATCTGGCCGCACGTCGACGTGCTGACGCTCTCGTCGCACAAGTTCGGCGGACCGAAAGGTGCAGGCGTGATGGCGGTGCGCGACGGCGTGACGCTCGAGCCTCTGTTGATGGGCGGAGGGCAGGAGCGTGACCGTCGAAGCGGCACGCACAACGTCGCTGGCATTGTCGGTACCGCCGTTTCTCTGGCGGTCGCGACGCGCGACCGCGATGCCGATTGCGTGCGCATCGGTGCGCTGCGCGACCGCTTGAAGGGCGAGATACTCGCGCGCGTCGGATGTGCGATCGACACGGTGGCATCGAGCGGCATCGCGACTGAGGTCTCGGCCGGAACCGCCCACATGTGCCTCGTCGGGCTCGAGAACGAAGAGTTGCTCTACCTTCTCGATGTCGACGGGGTCTGCGTGTCGGCCGCATCGGCGTGCGCGAGCGGAGCGATGGAGCCGTCGCACGTTCTCGCCGCCATGGGACTTCCTCGTGACGCTGTGCGAGGGTCGCTCCGATTCAGTCTCGGCCACACCACGAGCGAGGCCGACATCGACCGCGCCGTTGCGGCAACCGTGGCGGCGGCCGAGCGGCTCGTGGCCGCGCGTGGAACGGCCTCTAACCCGCCGGGCGGCGCATCGTGAAGGTGCTGGTGGCGATGTCGGGCGGGGTCGACTCGTCCGTGGCCGCGTTGTTGCTGCGCGACCAGGGCCATGACGTCACCGGGGTGACGATGCGTCTCTGGGGAGGCGAGAGCGACACGGGGTGCTGCTCGGTGTCCGATGTCGACGATGCGCGCCGCGTCGCCCAGCAACTCGGTCTTGATCACTTGGTCTTCAATTTTTCCGATCAGTTCGACGAGGCGGTTGTGGCCCCCTATGTCAGTGCCCACGTCGCTGGTGTGACGCCGAACCCGTGCGTCGAGTGCAACAGGCACCTCAAGTTCGATGCCTTGCTCGAACGTGCTCGGGTGCTCGGTTTCGATGCTGTCGCGACCGGGCACCACGCGCGCATCGACATTCGCAACGGCGCGCCGAGGGTGTGCCGCGGAGCAGATCCCGACAAAGACCAGAGCTACGTGGTGCACATGCTCTCAAGAGACGACCTCGCCCGCGTCATGTTCCCGGTTGGCGCGATGACAAAGAGCGAGGTGCGCGCCGCGGCCGCGCGGGCGGGACTGCGTACCGCGTCTAAGCCCGACAGCCAGGACGTGTGCTTCATCGGCTCGACCGAGGGGCGCGCGGGGTTCTTGTCGGGACGCATTGAGATGCACCCGGCCGTCGTGACCGACGAATCGGGGCGCGAGATCGGTACGGTCCCGGCTGTCGAGTTGGTGACGGTCGGTCAGCGGCGCGGGCTTGGTCTCGGCGGCGGCGACAAGCGCTACGTGGTCGCAGTTGACGTGCCGACGCGACGCGTCACGGTCGGGGGCAAAGACGGGCTTCAGGTGAGAGAGACGACACTCGGCACGTTGGCGTGGCCGCACGCTGATGACGCCGAACGGGTGCACGGGGCGACCGTGCTTGTGCAGGGGAGCGCGCACGGGGCGCGCTCCGAAGCACGCGTCGAGGTCGATGGCGACACTGTTCGTCTTACGTGGGTGCGGCCGCAGCGGCGCATTGCGACCGGACAGACGGTCGTGTTCTACGACGCCGGCGACGAGTTCGTGCTCGGCGGGGGAATCGTCACCGGCTGAGCGCCGAGTAGGCGGCGCCGGTGCGCTTTGCCGCGATCGCAAATGTCGACACATGTGCGGCGCCGTTGATGCCGAGTACACGTGCAGTGAGATCGCTCACGATCACCTTCTCGGGCGAACGGAGGGCGACCTCGAGACGGGGTCCGGCGGTTCCGCCGGTGAGATCGAACGCTTCGCCCGGCGTCGCCGCGATCGACACCGAGGCAATTCCGTGACGCTTCACCATGATTGTCTCGCCGAGCACGAGGTGGTCATGAACGACGACACCGGCCGGCACCAACACCAGCCATCGACGCGAGAGGCGGTGCAGACGCACCGGGACGAGCCACGCAAGCGCCGCTCCGGCGGCGACCAGTGGCACTGCAACGAGCCAGACCTGTTCGGCCGCGACGAGCGACCCGCCGATAGTCGTCGAGACGAGGAGTGCCCACGCGAGCGTGGCCGGCGCCATTTGCGGCACCGGTGTGCGCAGACAAAAGCGGCGTTCGTCGCCGTAGGCCCCGCCTTGCACCATGGCGTCGCTGAACGTGCCAGATGTCGAGACGACGAGAGCCAGTGCCGCGACAGCCGATGCGATCGGGTCTGCATCGACGACCGAGGCCACCACAGCAATCGGCACCACGAGACGAACGATTGTCAACGAGGCAGGAGATGCCACCAGGACGGCGACGGCCACCGTGAACCAGGCAAGCCAGCCCCACACAGACGCAACCACTGCCGTTGCGCCAGAAAACCCTCCAACACTCGACCATGGAGCCCGCCAGGCGAGAACCAACCAGGAGAGGCCTGCGAGGGCGTACACGACCCGCTGCACGGCCGATTCGCGCGCCAGTCGGGTCGTAGTCATGGCTTAATCCTGCCCTGCCGGATCCGAAAGTCCCCGGTTCGTCGGCGCCGACGTCGCGCTGGGAGCATGGATGCGCCGCCGAAGGGGCCACGAGACATGACGATCACTGCTTCCGACCACACGAGACCAGGGGCGTCTTTTGGTGTGGGCAGTCTTCCGCACCGTTCCCTCGCCGCCGCGCTCGACTTCGTGTGGTCGTCGACAGCGATGCCGACCATCTCCTCCCTGCCGCGACGCTCGCCGGCGGAAGCAATGGTTCCCCAGGCACTCGTCGGTATCGCCGGAGTGTCAGTTGGCCAGTACAGCGGGATCGCAGTTGATCTCAATGCGCTCGACATCGATGCGCCGGTCGACACAGATTTGTCGGCGGATGCATTCGGATCTTTCGCGGCATTTCTTGAGACGTTCGACTCTCGGCGCTCGGCGGCAACGACTCACGTGAAGTGGCAGTTCGTCGGACCGGTCACGCTCGCGCTGGCTCTCGAGCGTGCCGGCGTTGCACCCGAGATTGCACTCCCGCTCGCATTGCGTGCCGTGCGCGGCCACGTGTCGGCGCTGCAGCAGGCCGTCACCGATGCGTGCGGCGACGTCACCCAGGTGATCGTTCTTGACGAACCTTCTTTCACCGACGCGCTCGAGCCGGGGTCAGGGCTCGAGGGAGTCGACATCGTCGACACGGTGTCGGGCGCACTCGCATCGGTCGACTCGCGGAACATCGCGGGCGTGCACAGTTGCGCGCGCACCGACTGGGGGGCGCTCCTCGCCACCGGTGCTCAGTTGCTCTCGGTGCCGGTGCCGTCACCGAACGACGGGGAGGCCAAGGCCGCAATGGTCGACGGGGCCTCGCGAATCGCCGACCATCTCGACCACGGAGGGCGCATCGCATGGGGAGCGGTGCGCACAGACGGACCCGTGCCGAACTCGGCTGAGCGTCCGTGGAAGAACCTGATGGAGGCGATGTGCGACCTGGTGCGGGCCGGTGTTGACCCGCTCGTGTTGCGAAAGCGATGCTTCGTGACACCCGACTGCGGACTTGCGTCGCATTCGGAGTCGTCGGCCGCGCGGGTGATGTCGATTGCATCGGAAGTGGGCGAACGTGTGCGGCAACAGTCGACCGCCTCGCGTCTCACTCTCGGGTCGTGAACCGGCAATCTCTGACTGCGGCGCGCGGATCAGGCACAGCCGTCGGGGTCGCACCCGTTCGGTAGTTTGGGCACCCATGGCGCGGGGCAAGTCACCGAAGAAGGGCGTTGCTCCCGAGGTCCGCGCCGCCGAATTGCAGTCCGCCATCCGCCGCCACAACGAGCTGTACTACGGACGCGACGAGCCAGAGATTTCCGACGCCGAGTACGACCTCATGGTGCGCGAGCTGCGCGAACTCGAGGCCGCGCATCCCGAACTCGCGGTGGGATCACCGCTTGCCGACGTCGGATCAGCGTCCGTCACCACGTTCGACCCCGTCGTGCACGCAGTCCCCATGACGAGTCTCGACAACGCGATGGATCGAGACGAGCTTCGTGCATGGGGTGAGCGCGTCGTCAAGGGTCTCGACGGCGCAGCGGCGAAGTTTGTGTGCGAGTTGAAGATCGACGGGCTCGCGATCAGCATCCGCTACGAGAACGGCCGACTCGTGCGCGCGGCAACGCGCGGCGACGGTCGCGTGGGGGAGGACGTGACGGCGAATGTGGCCACCATCTCTGCTCTGCCGAAGGTGCTGAAGGGCGCACCCGACGTGCTGGAGGTCCGTGGCGAGATCTACATGCCGGTCTCTGCGTTCGAGAAGTTCAAGACAGACAGAGAGCGCGAGAACGCAGAGCGCACCGCAGCGGGACGTGCGCCGCTGTCTGTGCCGGTGAACCCGCGCAACGCCGGTGCCGGAAGTCTCCGTCAGAAAGACCCGTCGGTGACCGCCGGGCGCGATTTGTCGATCTGGTGCTACCAACTCGGCGAGGTTGTCGGCGGTCCCGAATTCTCGAGTCACCACGACGCGCTCGAGTGGATGGCATCTCTCGGGTTCCCGGTGAATCCTGAGATCACTGTGCTCGAGACCTTGGATGACGTCGAAGCATTCTGCGACTCGTGGCAGGCGCGCCGCGGCACACTCGGCTATGAAATCGACGGTGCGGTGGTGAAGGTCGACGATCTCTCCCAGCGCGAGACCCTCGGGTTCACGTCGCGGGCCCCGCGGTGGGCGATCGCCTACAAGTTTCCGCCCGAGGAGAAGAACACGGTGCTGCGCGACATTCAGGTGTCGATCGGGCGCACCGGGCGTGCCACGCCGTTCGCGGTTCTCGAGCCGGTGTTCGTCGGTGGCTCGACCGTGTCGATGGCAACGCTGCACAACCGCGACCAGGTGGCGCTTAAAGACGTGCGACCCGGTGACACGGTGGTCGTTCGCAAGGCCGGTGACGTGATTCCAGAGGTGGTCGGCCCGGTGCTCGCGAAACGACCAAAGGGTACGAAGCCCTGGGTGTTCCCCGACACATGTCCGTGCCCGGTCGGGTCGACGCTAGTGAAGCCAGACGATGAAGCCGACACGCGATGTGTCGAACCGTCGTGTCCGTTTCAGCGCGACCAGCGGATCATCTACTTCGCCTCTCGCGGGGGCATGGACATTGAAGGCCTCGGCGAAAAGACGGTCTTTGCACTCTCTGATGCCGGACTGGTGGCCGACGTCGGCGACCTCTACTCATTGACCCTCGAACAACTGTTGTCGCTCGAGGGGTTCGCAGAGGTCAGCGCGCAGAATTTGCTCGATGCGATCGCGGCGTCGACATCGCGCCCATTGCCGAGGCTTCTGACCGCACTCGGAATCAAGCACCTGGGGCCCGCGGCGGCCGAGTCGCTGTCGTCGCACTTTGGAACGCTCGATGCGATCGCGACGGCCGACGTCGAGGCTCTGTCGTCTGTCGACGGGGTCGGCGCGGTGATCGCCGCATCGATTGCGTCATGGTTCACTTCGCCGTCGAATGCGGCAGTCGTCGAAAAGCTGCGTGCCGCCGGTGTCGCGTTCGGGGTGGTCGAAGTGTCCGACCTACCGCAAGTGCTCGTGGGCAAGGCGGTCGTCGTGACAGGAACGCTCGCGAACTACTCGCGCGATGCCGCCGAGGTGGCGATCAAGTCGCGCGGCGGCAAGAGCCCCGGCAGCGTGAGCGCAAAGACTTTCGCGGTGGTCGTGGGGACAGAGCCCGGTGCGAGCAAGCTCACCAAGGCCGAACAACTCGGCGTTCCCGTGCTCGACGAGGCTGGTTTTGAGCACCTTCTGGCCACGGGCGACTTGCCCTGAGTCGACTCAGTTGGTTGTGAACTCCCAGGAGAACGAGCGTTCCTTCGTCGGGCCGTCCTCGATCTTCCAGTAGCGCACCGTTGCACGGTGTGGACCCTGGCCGAACGACTCGATGGCGCCACCTTCCTGAGGCAGGTAACTGATCGTGAAGTTGCCCGGGTCGTAGATCGCCGTCGGCGGAATCTCTACTTGCGCTCCCGGTCGGGGAGTCTGGCCACCGGCCGAGAGTTGGTCGAGTCGTGTGGTCTCGAGTTCGATGCCGTCGATGATCAACGTCGCCGCGTAGCCCGGAATGAAGTCGACGAAGACCTGGCTCTGCACGAGCACTGTGTCTCCGGGCCCGGGGCTGATCTGTTCAATGGCGTCGGGAAGCCGCTGTGCCTCACGCCCTGTCGTGGCAACCGACATGCCGACGACAACCAGGGTCAGTCCGGCTGCGATCACAACGCTCACGAACAAATTTTCCTTGTTCAGACGCGCAAACAACCCTTTCACGAGCGCCAGTCTCGCGTGAAACGTGGCCGATTCCCCCGGTCTGGGGCGACCCGGTAGCGTTCCACGGGTCATGAGGGAGCCTGAGACACTGCTGGGAACCGTCCTGGCTGGTCGCTACCAGTTGGATGCGGTGAGACTCCGGGCAACCGGGTCGGTGATCTTCGACGCCACCGACATCACCGCGAACGAGTCCGTGTCGGTTCGCATGATGCTCCTCGACGCGTTGATCGATACCGCACTCGGCACCACCACCCAAGCCGACGCTCTCGAAGCGTTCGAGCGGCAGATGGAGACGGCGACCAGCCTGCGTCACCCGTGCATCGAGTCGGTGCTCGACCATGGCGAAATCACGCACGAAAGCGAGCGCCACGTGTTTGCCGTCACTGAGCGCCTCGCGGGCGGCTCGTTGCAGGACTTTCTCGACCGTTCCCGACGCCTGACCCCGTCGCAGGCCCTGATCGTGGGGATCGACGTCTGTCGTGCCCTCGACGGTGCGGCCAAACAGGGGATCATTCATGGTGATCTGCGCCCCTCCCGCCTGGTGTTCGGCCTTGATCGGCGCGTGCGGGTCGTCGGTTTCGGATCGCCTCTGAAGTCGCTCGACTCTCTCGGGCTTGACCAGGCCCGTTACTCGGCCCCAGAGTTGGGCGAGGGGGGAACCCGAACGGTCTCGTCTGACGTGTACTCGCTCGCGCTTGTGCTAGTCGAGGCGATGACCGGCGATTTGCCGCTCGACGGAGATTCGGTGTCGACCGTGTTCGCGAACCGAGTCGGCAAGTTGTTTCCCGTCAGCGCCGACTTCGGGGCTCTCGCCCAGGTGCTTGAACGTGCCGGTCGTGCGACGCCGAGTGACCGCCACTCGCCGCGCGAACTCGGTCAGGCGCTCGTCGAGGCCGCACCGAAGATGCCGCGTCCGACGCCGATCGACATCGTTGGCACCGGCTTGTTCGACGAGGATGTGTCGGCCACTGACCCGTCCAACCCGATTGCACGACCATTGCCGGCTGACATCGAACCGGTTCCGAACCAGGCGCCGAGCGGACCGATTCTCATTCGCACCACGCCTGTCATCCCTGGTGCCGACCCGAGCGGTCCGATCCAGATGCCCGGCGTGTCCACGCCGTCAATGAGCGCAGTCACCGGTTCGCCGCTCGTCATCGGATCCGACGAGTCGGGTCCGATTGTCGTTGACCCGGAGACACTCCGCGAACTTGCCGCAGAAGATGTCACCGGAGTCGTCGAGCGGCCTCGTCCCAGGTGGCGCCGCCGAATTCTGATTTCTCTTGCGGTCGTCGTGGTGCTCGCGGGTGCAGGCACCGCCGCGTGGTTCACGGTGCTGAATCCGAAGAATCCGGTTCCCGCACTCGCTGGCCTCACCGAGGCCGAGGCGCGCAACCAGGTCTCGGAGTTCGGGTGGGACGTCATCGTCGTGAAGGAGCGTTCCGACGAGGTGGTGGCAGGACAGGTGATCCGCACCGATCCGGTGATGGGGGCAAACGTCGCCAAGCGCGACTCGATCACGATGATTGTCTCGGAAGGTCCCACATTGTCGGTGCTCGAGGAGTTCGCCGGGCAGACGGCAACCGACGCCGCCGCGCGAGTCACTGCGCTCGGTCTGCAGGCGGCTCCCGCCGATGTTCCCGACGAGAACGTCCCCGTCGGGACGGTCATCTCATGGAGCATCCCCGAGCAGCCGACACTCAAGGCGGGCGATTCGGTGGTGAAGGGAACAACGGTCGCGCTCAACGTCTCGACTGGTCCTGCACTGCGTGACATTCCCGATCTCGCCGGTCTCACGGTCGAGGAAGCCACCACGAAGCTCACCGAGATGGGACTGGTGACGGTGGTCGAGGCAGAAAAGAAGCCGCACCCCGAGATCGCGGCCGACAAGGTGTCGGTGCAGGTGCCCGCCCCGGGCGAAAAAATGGACCGTGGCGGAACCGTGACCCTCACGGTGTCGGCCGGACAGCAGTCGACACTCATTCCGGACATCTACGGAAAGACCTTCGCAGTGGTGAAGGAACGTCTCGAGCGGTACGGGATGGTGATCGGAACGGTCACCGGAGACCGCAACAGGGGTCTCAAAGAGGCCAAGATCGACGGCGCCGTGGTGCGCAACCGCACGAGAGTGGTCGTCGGTAAGACCGTCGACCTCACGTTCCCCTAATCTCGCCGCGAGGAGCCCGGACGGGCTCTGAAGGGGGAGCCTCGGAGTTCGGGGCGAGACGAAAGGACATCTCATGGGTGCACTTGACGGGCGAGTTGCCATCATCACCGGAGCCGGTCGCGGCATCGGCCGCGAACATGCCCTGCTCTTTGCGGCAGAGGGCGCAAAGGTCGTGGTGAACGATCTCGGGGGCGCAAACGACGGCACAGGCACCGACGCGACGCCGGCTCAGCAGGTCGTCGACGAGATCACGGCGATGGGCGGACATGCGGTCGCCAACTACGACAACGTTGCCGACTGGGAAGGCGCGCAGCGAATGGTGAATGCCGCGGTTGAAACCTTCGGCGACCTCGACATCTTGGTGAACAACGCAGGAATTTTGCGCGACCGCGTACTCGTCAACATGAGCGAGGCCGAATGGGACGCCGTGATTGCGGTGCACTTGAAGGGCCACTTCGCTCCGTCCCGATGGGCGGCGGCCTACTGGCGCGAGCAGCACAAGGCCGGCGTCACCAAGCCGCGCAACATCGTGCACACGTCGTCGACCTCGGGCCTGAACGCGAACCCCGGTCAGTCGAACTACGGTGCTGCAAAGAGCGGCATCGCCACGTTCGGACAGATCCTCGGCAAGGAACTCGCGCGCTACAACGTGAAGAGCAACTCGATCGCACCTGCGGCTCGCACGCGCCTGACGCTCGCCACTCCCGGCCTCGGCGACCGAATTGCCGAACCCGAAAACACCGCACAGTTCGACGAGTGGGACCCCGCGAACATCTCTCCGCTCGTGTGTTACCTGGCGTCGGAGGCGTGCGCGTTCAACGGTGAGACCTTCTTCGTGAAGGGTGGCGAAGTCACCCGGTTCCGCTCCTGGGAACGGGCCGAAACCGTCGAGCAGAACGACCGCTGGTCGGTGGCAGATCTCACGGTCGCGATGAAGGGAATGGCCGCGAATCTCGGCAACTAGGGCGGTACTGTCAGAGACTGCCCCATGAACCCCCCATCACGCGACAACGAACAACCAGAGCTGACCCGGCACGGACGCGAGTCGATCGCCCTCGAACAGGTTGGTGTCGACGAAGTCTCGGTCGTTCCGTGGACGCTCATGATCCCGCGGCGCATCGCGCGCAAGGTGGGTCTTACGCGCAAGTGGGCGACCCTCATCGTGGTGCTCGCGGGTCTGTTCACGACCAGTTCGACGATAACGGTGCTCGTGGTGTCGCTCGAGACGATCTCGAAGGATCTCGACACCACGGTCACCGTGCTCAACTGGTCGATCACCGGGCCGATGCTCGCCTTCGGAGTGGTCGGGCCGGCGTACGGAAAAATCGGCGATCTCTACGGACACAAACGTGTCTACGTGTGGGGTCTGCTCATTGCGGGACTCTTTGCCGGCGCCACCGCACTCGCATGGAACGCCTTTTCGATGGTTCTGTTCCGTCTGCTGTCGGCGGTCGCGGGTGCGGCAACCGGCCCGGCGGCGATGGCCTACATCAATCGTCTCTTTGAACCGCATGAACGCGTGCGACCGCTCGGCCTGTGGAGTTTCACGACCGCCGGTGCGCCCGTTCTCGGCGTGGTGATGGGCGGTCCGCTCGTGCAGGCGATCGGCTGGCAGATGATCTTCGTCATTCAGGCGCCGCTCATGATCGTGGCCGCCGTGCTGGCATGGAAGTTGCTGCCCCAGACGTCTCGCTCGGCAGAGGTGAAATTCGACGTGAAGGGAACCGTCGCACTCGGCGTCGGCGCGACGCTGTTCCTCATGGCGGTGAACCGTGGCCACTCGTGGGGCTGGACCTCGCCGGGAATCGTGCTGGCGGCGACGGTGGCAGCGGTCTCGATATGGCTGTTCGTCCGCGTCGAACGAGTCGCCGAGGCGCCGCTCATGCCGCTCGAGTGGCTGCGCACGCCGAACATCATCTTGCCGATCACCATTCAGGCCCTGTTGAACTTCGCCTACATGGGCGGCTTCATCGTGGTGCCCCAGATGCTCGAGATCGGGCTCGGGCTCACACCTGCCTACATCGGCTGGCTCGTCATCTCGCGCCCGTTGACGTTTTCGATCATGGCCCCCATCGGCAGTTTCTTCACGATGCGCGTCGGCGAGAGGGTCTCGGGTGTAATCGGCGCGCTCGGCATCGTCGCATCGATGGTGATGCTGAGCACGACGAGCAACTCGACCCCCGGGTGGATGATCGCGCTCGGCCTCGGGCTCTCCGGTGCGGGATACGGCATCGCAGGCCCGGCGCTCGGGGCGTTGGTCGCGAACTCGGTCGATGACGACACGATCGGTGTGGCCGGCGCCATGCAGCAGCTGCTCAGCCAGATGGGTGCGGTGCTCGGGTCGACGGTGATGATCTCGATCCACGAGATGACCGCGTCGTCGGGCGTCACGCAGAGCTATGCCTATGCGCTGATATCGGGAGCGGTGACCGCGGTGCTCGCGACGCTTCTTGCAACCCGCCTGCGTGCGACCACAGGCCGCAATCTTGTGAATGCCGAGTAGCGGAGTGAACGCCGCCTAGGCGGTGATGCGACGGATCTCTTCTGCCACCTGCATCGCGTCGTCGGTCTGAGGAACCGACGTCTGCATCAGCATCAATTTTGTGATGTCGCCTTCAACCTTGATCTTCCCCGACATGAATGCCTGCATGCTGGCGGCCGGGTCTTGTGCGACAAACAACTGGCGAGCGGTGTCGTAGTCGGTCGTCACCGTGAGATCGGCCGCATCGAGCAGTCCGAGTTCCATCTCGAGCCGGCCCGACGACGAGTCGATGTGGGCGTGCACCGTGCCCTCGCCGAACGGCACCTTGGTGGCGACAACGTTGATGCGCACCTGCATCTCGACGGCGGGAACGCGGTCTTCCCACCTGCGCCGTATGTCACGGGCCGCCTCGATCCAGTCGTCTGAGAGGAATTGATGGCTCAACAGGGGCTCCTCGGTCGGTGCGGTCGGTGCCGCGGGTGTTGACAGTTTGTCAATCGATGTCGGAATCTACGCCCCCGACGGCGAGAATTGGCCTCTATGTCGCGGATACTGGTCACCGAAGAACTCGCCGAGGGGGGTCTGGCGCGCATGCGTGCAGCCGGCCACGAGGTGGACGTGCGCACCGGGCTGTCGCCCGACGAACTGCATTCAGCGATCAAGGGTGCACACGCACTCGTCGTGCGCTCGGCGACCCAGGTCGACGATGCGCTGCTCGCCGCCGCAGATTCACTCGTCGTGGTCGGTCGAGCCGGCGTCGGTCTCGACAACGTCGACGTCGAGTCGGCAACCAGGCGCGGAGTGATGGTCGCGAACGCCCCCGAGTCGAACATCGTGTCGGCCGCCGAGCACACGGTGGCCATGCTGCTTGCCGTCGCGCGGAACATTCCGCAGGCCCATGCCGCGCTCGTGCAGGGTCGGTGGGAGCGCAGCCGCTGGGAAGGTGTCGAACTGTTCGACAAGGTCCTCGGCATCGTCGGTCTCGGTCGCATCGGCAAGCTCGTCGCCCAGCGCGCCGCCGCCTTCGGCATGCGCATCGTGGCGCACGATCCGTTCGTGTCGGAAGAGCGCGCCCGTGCAATGAACATCGAACTGGCCGACATCCAGACGTTGGTCGAAAAGGCCGACTTTCTGACGGTGCACCTGCCGAAGAACAAAGAGACGATCGGGCTGATCGGCACCTCGCTGCTCGCAAAGGCCAAGCCGAGCCTGCGCATCGTCAATGTCGCGCGCGGCGGCATCGTGAACGAGGCCGAGCTCGCGGACGCCATCAAGAACGGTGTCATTGCCGGTGCGGCGCTCGACGTGTTCGACAAGGAGCCCACCACCGAGTCTCCGTTGTTCGGGCTCGACGGTGTCGTCGTGACGCCGCACCTCGGGGCGAGCACGCGCGAAGCACAGGATCGCGCCGGTGACGACATCGCCGACCAGATCGTGCTCGCGCTCGCCGGTGACTTCGTGCCGTACGCGGTGAACATCTCCGCCGCCGACGCGAACGAGACCCTGAAGCCGTACTTGCCGCTCGCCGAGCGCATCGGGCGCCTGTTCTCGTCGGCTGCCGGATCGGTGTCGGAACTCGAGGTGATCGCCGGGGGAGAGATCGCCGGCTACGACACCCGCATTCTCACCCTGTCGGCGATGAAGGGCTTCTTCTCCGCACGCAGCACCGACGCGGTGACGTATGTGAACGCTCCGCAGGTCGCAGAGGCCCAGGGTGTGAAGGTTGTGGAGTCGAAGGTGGCGGCAGGGTCTGCCAACAGCGACTGGGTGAACCTGGTGACGCTGCGGGCGGGATCGCACTCAATGTCGGCAACCTTGGTCGGTCCCCGCCGTCAGGCGCGCATTGTGATGGTCGACGACCACGTGACCGACGTGCCGCCGAGCGATCACATGCTGGTGGTGCGAAACGACGACCGCCCGGGTGTGATCGGTCTCGTCGGAACTCTTCTCGGGGACAACGGAGTGAACATCGCCGACATGGACGTCGGTCGTGCTCTCACCCCGGGCACCGCTCTGATGGTGATCTCTCCGACCGCCGAGGTCACCGAGGATGTTCTCGACCAGCTGCGCGCCAAGCCGGGCATCATCGAAGCCATCGCGCTCCGCGCCTGAGCTGATTCTCAGCGCGCGGCGTTGAGTGCGTCTCGCGTCTCGCGCGCGACACGTGCAGCCCCTGCCGCGTGGTCGTTGGCATCGGCGTAGAGGATCGCCCGTGACGAATTGACGATCAGCCCCGCGCCGCGCGAGTTCTTGCCGTTGCGCACGACTTCTGCCGGGTCGCCTCCCTGTGCGCCGACGCCGGGCACCAGAAGCGGCATCTCGCCGACAATCTCTCGCACGCGCGACAACTCTCCCGGGTAGGTCGCACCGACGACGAGCGCCACCTCGCCCCGCGTCGACCAGTCGTGGGCAGCCGTGCGTGCAACGTGCTCGTACACCGCGGAACCGTCGCTCTCGAGACCCTGGAATTCGCCCCCACCTGCGTTCGACGTGCGGCACAGAACCACGACGCCGCGTCCGTCCCATGCGAGAAACGGCTCGAGGCTGTCTGTTCCGAGGTAGGGGTTCACGGTGACGGCGTGCGCGCCGTAACGCTCGAAGGCCTCGCGTGCGTAGAGCTTTGCCGTGTCGCCGATGTCGCCGCGCTTGGCGTCGAGAATGATCGGAATCTCCGGGTGGCGGTCACGAATGTGTCCGCAGACCGCTTCCAGTTGGTTCTCTGCGCCGATCGCCGAGAAGTAGGCGATCTGAGGCTTGAAGGCGCAGGCGAACTCGGCCGTCGCATCGACGATGTCGATGCAGAACTTTGCGATTGAGGCCGGTTTGTCGCGCACGGCCTCCGGCAGGCGATCCATGTCGGGGTCGAGCCCCACACACAGCAGCGACTGCGACAAGTTCCACCGCTCCTCGAGCAGCGAGAGGAAGCCCATCTCAGCCTTCGATGGTGATGGCCGCCGTTGGGCACATGTCGGCGGCCTGCTGCACCTTGTCGCGCAGTTCCTCGCCCGGTTCCTCGATCAGGATGTAGAGGTAACCGTCGGAGCGCACCTCGAACACCTCGGGGGCGACCTGCATGCAGGCTCCCGTGCTCGCACAGACGTCGAAGTCGACTTTCACCTTCATTGGTGCTCCTTCCGGTCGCACCTCAACCTACTCGCTCGCACCTTTTGGTCAGAGTGGTTCGAGCAGGGTTCCTGTCGTCGTCTTGTCGACCGCGGCCGCGAGCCGAGCGAGTGCATCTTGCGGGGCGTCGCTCTGGGCGATGTCGTGCCAGGCGTCGTAGTCGGCGGGAGAGTCCCAGGAACCCAGGACGTAGTACTCGTCTGGCCGGGCCGTGGCCCGGTGCAGAACGGCACCACGGTATCCGTCGATCACTCTCGGGCGCTCGAGCATGCCGCAGTCGGCGAATGCCTGTTCGAACTCGGCGTTCATGCCTGGCTTCACCTTGAACCAGACGATGCTCGTGTACGGCCCGTCAGACACTGTGGGCGAGGTTTCCCGCAAGGACGACGGCTGTGATCGCGTCGTCGTCGCGTGCAAAACGAGTGAGGTCGGAGACGGGGTCGACGTTCGACACCACGACGTCGCCCGCGGCGCCTTCGCGGAGCACCCCGATCGGTAGACGCGTGGGCATCAATGTGGGGTTGACTGTCCACATCGAGCGCAGGACGTCTGCGGGACTTTGAACCTCTGCACGGATCGCCAACTCCTGTCGCTGCAGCATTTGTGTCTCGCCGATGAGGTCGGTGCCGAAGCCAAAAGTGACGCCGGCCGCGCCGGCCGTCTCGAGAGAGCGGAGTCCGGCTGCGAGGATGTCGGCATTCTTGGCGCGGTTGCGAGCGGGCAGACCGAGCTTCTCGCCGACCTCATCCATGGCCCGGTATGTCACGAGTGTCGGCACCATGACCGCGCCGTGGCGCACGACGGCTTCTGCGGCCGCTGTGTCGATCAGGTTTCCGTGCTCCACAGAACGCACGCCGTTCTCCACGGCCATGGTGATCGACTCAGCCGAGTAGGCGTGCGCGGCGACATAGGTGTGACGGTGCTCGGCCTCGGTCACCGCCGCGCGGATCTCGGCGGGGGTGTACTGCAGCGAGTCGATCGGATCGGCAGGCGACGCGACCCCGCCCGAGACGTGCACTTTGATGAAGTCGCTGCCGTCGCGCAGCAGGTGCCGAGACGCCTTTGTGACCGCGTCGACGCCGTCTGCGACGATTCCGAACTCGGTGCCGGGCATGTTGCACGAGCATTCGGGAACGGCGAGATCGCCGCCGCGGGTGTCGCCATGTCCGCCGGTTTGCGTGAGCATCTGCCCGGCGCGGACGATTCGTGGACCGACGACCGCGCCAGAGGCAATGGCCCGAATCAGACCCTTCACGTCGCCACCGAGGTCGCGAACGGAAGTGAAACCGCGACGCACGGTGTCTTCGGCGAGGCGGGCCATGTGGATGCCCCATTCGACCTCGGTCCAGTGGGTCATGCGCGCGAAGTTCATCGTCGAGAGGCGGAAGTGCACGTGGGCGTCGACGAGGCCCGGCATCACCCACTTTCCCCGGGCGTCGACGGTCACGTCCGCCGCCCCGGAATGGCGTCCGCCGACCTGACGGATGGCGCCATTCTCGATGACGACGTCTCCCTCCTCGCGAACCGACATTGACTCTGAGTCGACTATTGCGCCACCGGAGATGACTGTGATCATTTCACGACATTAGTGAAGAGGGTCACTCGCCGAGGACGGGGGAGAGGTCCTTCCCGTGACGTTCCCACGCACCGAGCACCGCGCGCAGCGACGCAGTGATGATGTTCGGGTCGGTGCCGACTCCCCAGCGAACGTTGCCCTTGCCGTCGACGGTCTCTACATAAGCGACAGCAGTTGCCTCCGACCCCTGTCCCATGGCGTGCTCGGCGTAGTCGACGACGTCGATCTCGCCACCGAGGCCGCTCTTGACGGCCTGCACGAACGCATCGATTGGACCGTTGCCTTCGCCGGTCACGGTGCGCGGCGAACCGTCAACCAGCAACTGCGCAGTGATGGTGGTGCGACCGCTGGTCGAGTCGCTGCGCAGTTCATGGCCCGACAACGTGATCGACGGCTGCTCGGGCAGGTACTCGGCCGTGAACGCGTGCCAGATCGTCGTCGGGCTCACTTCGGTGCCGGTGTCTTCGGTGATGTGCTGAATGGTCTTCGAGAACTCGATCTGCAGTCGACGAGGAAGGTCGAATCCGTGCTCGGCCTTCATCACGTAGGCGACGCCACCTTTGCCCGACTGACTGTTCACCCTGATCACCGCTTCGTAGGTACGGCCGACGTGCTTCGGGTCGATCGGCAGGTACGGCACGCCCCAGGTCTCGTAGTCGCGGGGGAGCGCCTCGAAGCCTTTCTTGATGGCGTCCTGGTGGCTGCCCGAGAACGCCGTGTAGACGAGGTCACCGACATAGGGGTGGCGCGGGTGCACGGGCAGACGGTTGCAGTATTCGGCGACACGGCGCAGGGCGTCAATGTCTGTGATGTCGAGTTTCGGGTCGACACCGTTTGCGAACAGGTTCATCGCGAGAGTCACGATGTCGACGTTGCCGGTGCGCTCGCCGTTGCCGAACAGGGTCCCCTCGACGCGATCGGCGCCAGCCATGACGCCGAACTCGGCGGCGGCCACTGCGCACCCGCGGTCGTTGTGCGGGTGCAGCGAGATGATGACCGAGTCGCGCTTCTTGATGGTGCGCCCGAACCACTCGATGACGTCTCCGTAGACGTTCGGCGTGTAGCACTCGACTGTTGCCGGCAAGTTCAGAATGAGCGGTCGCTCCGGCGTCGGTGCGATCACGTCCATCACTGCTTCGCACACCTCGACGGCGTACTCGGGCTCGGTCAGCGTGAAGCTCTCGGGCGAGTACTCGTAGCGCACCTCGGTGCCGGTCAGTGTCGGCTCGAGATCGAGGCACAGACGCGCCGCGTCGACCGCTATCTGCCTGATGCCGTCCTTGTCGAGACCGAACACGACTTCGCGCTGGAGGGGGTTCGTCGAGTTGTAGAAGTGCACGATCGCCCGCTTGGCACCCCGCAGACACTCATATGTGCGCTCGATCAACTCGGGTCGGCTCTGCACCAGCACCTGAATCCACACGTCGTCGGGCACGAGGTCTTCTTCGATCAACTGACGCACGAAGTCAAAGTCGGGCTGGCTCGCCGATGGGAAGCCGACCTCGATCTCCTTGAAGCCCATTGCGACCAGCGCCTCGAACATGCGGCGCTTGCGCTCAGGATCCATCGGGTCGATGAGCGCCTGGTTGCCGTCACGCAAGTCGACCGAGCACCACAGCGGGGCTTCGGTCGTGACAGTGTTCGGCCAGGTGCGGTCGGTGAGCACGAGCGGAATGAACGGCTTGTACTTGGCGAAGTTCATTGTCTTTGGTGTCACGGGTGTGGGAGGCATCTCGGGCTCCTGTGTTGGATTTCGGTGGGGTCAGTCGTTCGGGTGATTGATTTGTCTCGGGCAACAAAAAAGCCCCCTGTCCCGGCGGGAAGGAGGCTCGGCAGCGCGATATGCGGCGGCTGCCGTTACATAAGAAGAAGCAGGCTCAGGGAAGTTGTCACGGACCTCACCCTATCTCTGTCGATGCCGCCCCGCCACCCCGATCGTTCGTGACCGGGG
>JBMTOT010000019.1:0-25638 GCA_049442935.1 Ilumatobacteraceae bacterium
AGACGCCACAATGGAGCGACGCGAGAAGGAACCGCCACCGATGGAGATGATGAGATGGCTCTTGCGGCTGCCGGTGAGTAGAAGAAGAACGAGGTCACCGAGGCGATCGCGGTGAGTCCGCAGAGGATTCCGAGCATGCCGCCGCTCGGAATGAACAGTTCGACCGCGAAGAGGACCAGCGCGAGCAGCAGCAGACCGAGGCCGATGCCGATCCACGAGGCGTCGGCCGCCTCGGCGGCCGCTAGTGCGCGGTCCGGGTCGACGTGGGAGACCGCGTTCAATCCGCTCGCGGCGACGGCCGCAAGCGTTGCCTCCATCTCCTCGCGCGGAGACCGTCGCCCCGCGCGGAATTCGTCAACGAGCGAGCAGGCGTCTCCCTGCCACGGTGTGTCCCCCATGTGCGCCGAAACTAGCCGAGCACCGCATGACTCTGATCGGGATCCTCGGGCAGGGGGCACGAGCGAGTCCGCAAGTAGGGTTTGCCACGCACGTATGGACAGTCGTTCGTTTCTCGGCCTGCAGGCCACACACAACCCGTATCGCTGGCATCTGCCCGTCGACATGAGGCTCTGCACGGGCGGACACTTCCTCTATGGCGGAGCCGGGCTCGGCGCCGCGATTTCTGCTCTCGAAGGCACGACAGGTCGGTCATTGATCTGGTCGACGGCCCAGTACCTGAGTTATGCGCGCCCGGGCGAGGTGATGGACATCGACGTGATCGTGCCGGTGACGGGCAACGCCATCACCCAGGCTCGTGTCGTCGCCCATGTCGGCGAGCGCGAGATCCTCGTGGTGAACGCCGCCCTCGGTGACAGGGACTTTCCCCACACTGGCCAGTGGGAGACCGCTCCAGCGGCGCCGCCACCGGAGGAGTGTGGCGAGTACCAGCACCGATTCCTGCGCAGAGGGACGATCCACGACCACCTCGAGGAGCGGGTCGTGAAGGTGCGTCCGCTCGACGACCTCGACGGCACCCACAACGACGGCCACACGATCATGTGGACACGACTGCCGAGCGTGATCGACGGAGTCGATGCCGCTGCGCTCGGGGTCCTCGGCGACTTCGTGCCGCGCGGGGTCGGACAGGCGGTCGGAATCCGCGGCGGCGGGAACAGTCTCGACAACACCCTGCGAGTCGTGAACCTGGTTCCGACCACGTGGGTGCTCATCGACATCAAGGTGCACGGCCTCGCGCGCGGCTTCGGCCACGGTCTGGTGCACATGTACGCCGAAGACGGAACGCTGATGGCAACCGCGAGCCAGAGCTGCATCGCGCGCATCCATCGCGATTCGAACGACGACGCCGACGCGGTCGCCGCGTCGGGAAGGGGGAAGCAATGAACGCATACGGGGCCAACGCCCAACCGGGTATGCCGGTTCGGCCGGGTATGACGGTTCCGCTGCCGGGGCCGCTCCACACGCACCGAGACAAACTCGTGGAACTGGCCGACATGGGGTACACCGACATCTGGTCGGCCGAAGCCGACGGTGCCGATGCCTTCACGCCGCTCGCGATGGCCGCCGCGTGGGAGCCGAGACTGCGGCTCGGCACCGCGATCGTTCCCGCCTACACGCGAAGCCCCGCCTGCTTCGCACAGTCGGTCGCGACGCTCGCCGATGCGGCGCCGGGCAGGTTTGCGATCGGCATCGGGTCGTCGAGCAACGTGATCGTGCAGAAGTGGAACGGCATCCCCTTTGACGAGCCGTACAAGAAAGTCAGGGACGTCGTGCGCTTCCTGAACGACGCGCTCTCGGGGGAGAAGGTCGCCACGTCGTACGACACCTTCACCGTCGACGGTTTCAAGCTCGGCATCAGGCCCGAGCAGAAGCCACAGATTCTCGTTGCCGCGCTGCGCGAGGGCATGCTGCGACTCGCCGCGCGCGAGGCCGACGGCACGATCATCAACTGGCTGAGCCCGGACGACGTGACCCGGGTCGCCCAGGTGGTGCGCGACGCCGCCGGTGGCGCGCCGAAAGAGATCGTCGCGCGCATCTTCGTCTGCCCGTCGGAGAATGCCGAGGTGGTGCGCGCCGGTGCACGATTCGCGATCGCGGCATACCTGAACGTGCCTGTGTACGCGGCGTTCCACGCATGGCTCGGCCGCTCCGACGAATTGAAGGGCATGTGGGACGCATGGAAGGCCGGCGACCGCAAGGCCGCGCTCGCCGCAATTCCCGACTCAGTCGTCGACGACCTCGTTGTGCACGGCTCGCCGGCCGAGTGCCGCGAGAAGATCAAGCGCTATTTCGACAACGGCGTCACGACATCGTCGCTCGCGATCATGCCGTTCGACCCGGCGCTCAAGCACTGGGACGCCGTCCGCTCACTCGCACCGAACGCCGGTGGCTGAGGGGGGCGTCACCCGTGAGGGGTGGCTGCTTCTCGCGCGCACGCTGCGCGCCCAGCGCCGCGCCCTCGGAGTCGGAGCCGCGATCGGTCTCGCGTGGACGCTCGGCAAGGTGTCGGTGCCGCAACTCACGCGCCTCGCGATCGACCGCGGCATCGAACGGAACGGGTCGCTTCTCGGTTGGTCGCTTCTCATCGGACTCGCCGCCGTGGTGGCCGGGGTGTTCGCGGGGTGGCGCCGATACATCGCATTTCGCGAGAGCCGCCTGACCGAGACGCGCCTTCGCGAGCAGCTGTTCTCGCACATCCAGGGTCTCCACGTCGGGTTCCACGACCGAGCCCAAACCGGTCAGTTGATGAGCCGTTCGTCGAGCGACCTGCAGCAGGTGCAGGGCTTCGTCGTGAACATCCCGATCTTCGTCTCGCAGGTGACGATGGTGTTCGGAGTCATCGTCATACTCCTCGTATCCGACTGGCGTCTCGCCGTCGTCGCCCTCGCCCCGCTTCCGTTCATCAACGTCTCGGCACGGCGCTTCTCGCACCGCATACATCCCGCGGTGCTGGCGGTGCAGCAGGAGCAGGCGCAACTGGCGAACGTGGTCGAAGAGACTGTCTCCGGCGTGCGCGTCGTGAAGGGTTTCGGTGCAGAGAACGTGCAGCAGCGAAAACTGGAGACGGAAGCCGACGACATCCAGCGAGAGTCGATGGCGGCCGCGCGCATCAGAGCGCGTTTTCTCCCGGCAATCGACCTGCTTCCCTCGATCGGGCTCGTCGCGGTTCTCGGCCTGGGCGGACACCGAGTCATCAACGGCGAGATGACTGTCGGCGGATTGGTCGCATTCAACACCTACTTGACGATGCTCGTGTGGCCGATGCGCAACATCGGAATGACGGTGGCGTTCGCTCAGCGCGCCGCGGCCGCGTTGTTGCGCGTCGACGAGATTCTCTCGCAGACCCCGGCGATTGCCGACCCCGCGTCGCCTGCGTCGTTGCCGCCGCCGAACGACGGACGCCCGGTCGGCGCGGTGCGCTTCGATGCGGTCGAGTTCGCATACGACACCGGTGAGGGCCGGGTGAACGTCCTGCGCGGACTCGACCTGGCGATCGAACCGGGGGAGTCGGTGGCGATCGTGGGTGCCACGGGTTCCGGAAAGAGCACGATCGCGCGGTTGTTGCTGCGCTTCTACGACCCGCAGTCCGGGTCGATCACTCTCGACGGCATCGATCTGCGCGACCTGCGCCTGGTCGAGCTGCGTCGAGCCGTGGGGGTCGTGTTCGAGGACACGCTGCTGTTCAACGACACCGTGTCGGCGAACATCGCCTTTGCCCGCCCCGACGCCCAGGGCGACGTCATAGAGCGGGCCGCGCGACTGGCCGGGGCGCACGACTTCGTGCAGGCGCTTCCCGATGGGTACGACACCATTCTCGGCGAACGCGGGTACTCGCTCTCGGGCGGACAGCGGCAGCGCATCGCGATCGCGCGCGCGATCGTGGCCGACCCTCGCGTGCTGGTGCTTGACGATGCGACGTCCGCGGTCGACCCGACCAAGGAGCACGAGATTCGCGACGCGCTCGCGACCGTGATGCGGGGGCGCACCACGCTCGTCATTGCGCACCGTCCGGCCACCATCGAACTCGCCGATCGTGCGGTGCTGATCGACGGGGGCGTCATCGCCGAATCCGGCCGCCATCGCGATCTTCTCGAGACGTCGGAGCGCTACCGCGAGGTGCTCGCCGCGTGGGAACGCGGCCCGGTCGAAGAGATCGGGGCCTGACGATGTGGGCGGGCGGCGGCGGCCGCGGCGGCCGCGGCGGCGGGCGCGGCGGCGGGCGCGGCGGCGGGCGCGGCGGGCGCGGCGGCGGGGGGCGCCCCCTGTGACTGCGCGAGCAGCGCCTTCGCGCGCTCAAGGGGGCTCAGCTGGGCGGCGGCGGCCGCGGCGGCCGCGGACTCGGGGCCATCGAAGAAGACGAGAAACTCGACCGTACCCAGACGCGCGTCGTCCTGGTGCGCAGCGTTCGCATGGCGCGGGAGTTCCGTCGCAAGGCCGCAGAGGCGATGGGCTGGGTCGTGGTGACGGTGATGTGCACTCTCGCAGGTCCGGTGATCGTGCGGCATGGCATCGACGCCGGCGTGCGAAAGGGAGACACGGGCGCACTGAACGTCTCGGTCGCGGCATACATCGCCGTCGTGGTGGTCGCCTATGTGGTCGGTCGACTGCAGTACGTCGCGCTCAACTCTGCCGGTGAGGGTTTTCTGCGCCTGCTTCGCGTGAGGGTGTTCGCGCACATGCAGCGCCAGTCGATGGCCTTCTACGACCGCGAGAAGGCCGGCGTGCTGGTCGCACGCATGACCGCCGACATCGAGTCGATGGCCGAGCTCGTGCAGTGGGGGCTCATGCAGTTCCTCGCCGCCGGACTGCTGCTGTTGCTCGCGTTCTTTTTGCTTCTCAGCATGTCGTGGCAGTTGACGCTCGTCGCACTCGTGGTGTTCCCGTTCCTCATCGCGGCGTCGGTGAAGTTCCAGCGCGACTCGAACAAGGCCTACCTCGAGGTGCGCGAGAAGGTCGGGTCGAATCTCTCTGCGCTGCAGGAGGGAATCACCGGCGTGCGAGTGATTCAGGCCTATGCGCGCGAAGACGAGCAGATCCGCCGTTTCACCGAGTCGAACCGGGCGCTGTACCGCAGCCATGTGCACTCGGTGAAGGTGAGCACGTGGTACTTCGGCGTTGTCGAGTTCGCGGGCATCGCCGCCTCTGCGCTGGTGGTCGGCATCGGCGGCTGGCTCGTGCACCGCGACACCGTCTCGCTCGGCACCGTGGTGGCATTCGTGCTTCTGCTCGCGAACCTGTTCGACCCCGTCCAGCAGTTGTCGCAGTTGTACAACACGCTGCAGTCGGCCGCCGCCGCCTTGCACAAGCTGTTCGGCATTCTCGACACCGAACCCGACGTGGCAGACCCGGCGGATCCCGTCGCGCTCCCGTCGTCGGGCGATCTCGTCGTCGACCGCGTGTCGTTCACCTATGCCGCGGCTGATTCGCCCGCACTGAACGATGTGTCGCTCGTGCTGCCGGCGGGCAAGAGGTTGGCGCTCGTCGGGCCGACCGGAGCCGGCAAGTCGACGCTCGCCAAGTTGATGGCGCGGCTGTACGACCCGACGTCGGGAACGGTGTCGTTCGGGGGAGTCGACCTGCGCCGTGCCTCGCTCGACGATCTGCGACGGCTCGTGGTTGTCATTCCCCAGGAAGGGTTCCTCTTCGACGGCACGGTGCGCGACAACCTGCTGATCGCGGCACCCGCTGCGACCGGCGACGACATCGATGCCGCCCTCGACTCGCTCGGGCTCACGGAACGCTTCGCCGCATTCCCCGACGGACTCGACACTCAAGTGCGCGAACGCGGATCTCGTCTGTCGGCAGGAGAGCGGCAGCTGGTGGCCCTCGCTCGCGCCGCACTCGTCGACCCGGCGGTGCTGGTGCTCGACGAGGCGACCTCGAATCTCGACCCCGGCACCGAGATGCTGGTCGAACGCGCGCTCGAGAGATTGATGGAGGGACGATCTGTGATCGTGGTCGCGCACCGGCTCACCACGGTGCGACGCGCCAATGTGATCGCAGTCGTGTCGGATGCACGCATCAACGAGGTCGGGACGCATGACGAACTTGTCGCCCTCGACGGTCACTACGCTCGGCTCGTCGGGAATTGGAACAAGAGCCAACCGGCCTAGACGCCGAGCGGAAGGTTGATCCAAAAACGCGATCCGGCGCCGACCGAGGAGTCGACGCCACAGTCACCCCCGTGGGCCCCGGCGATCGCCGCAACGATGGCGAGGCCGAGCCCTGAGTGGGCGCCTCCTCCGTGGCGCCCGGAGTCGGCTCGGTAGAGACGCTCGAAAAGATGGGGTAAGTGTTCGGAGGGAATGCCCGGACCGTTGTCGGATACCTCGATGCGCACGGAGTCTGGCCCCGAGGTCACCTGGACCTCGACGTTCGCCGTGGTGTGATCAAGCGCATTTCGCACGAGGTTGGTCACCGCCTGCGTGACGAGATCCATGTCCGCCGTCACCATCACGGGCTCGGACTCCCACAGGATGATCATCCGGTCGGGTTCATGAGCACGGAGGTCGCCGAGGCAGTCGGCGACGAGATTGACCAGGTCAAACCGTTCTGGCTTCAGGGAGGCGCCGGTGACGCGTTCTTCGGCGAGTAGGTCGTCGATGATGCGCGCCATGCGAATTGCCTCGGCATTCATGCGCCGCATGGCATCGGCAACGCCGCGTTCGTCGCGCATGGTGCCGTCGAGGTAGAGCGAGGTGTATCCCCGCAACGTGGTGAGGGGTGTCCGCAACTCGTGTGAGGCGTCGTTCATGAATCGTCGGACGCGCTGTTCGGACTCTTCAACCGCGCGGATCATCTCGTTCAGAGATTCTGCAAGGTCGGATGCCTCTGAACTGCGGCTGTCCGGGAGTAGGCGACGAGGTCCGTTTCCATGTGTGATCGTGCGGGCCTCCCGAGTGAGGCGCACGATCGGCTGAACTCCGAGAGTCACGACCCACCATGTGATGAGCCCGACTGTGAGAAGCACGGCAATGAATTGGGCCACGTTGAGACGAACGAGGAGTGTGAGGAGATCGTCGTCAGCGTCGGTCGGGAGTGCGACCACGAGCACGCCTCCATCGGCCACACCCACGGCCCGCATTCGCCATTCGCCCGTTCTGTCAGAAGACGGGACATCGCCGCGGTTCCCAGGTTGGGGGGTCCCGGTCAAGACGGGCGACACCGACGAGTCATCGTTCGGGGTCGCGATGGTCTGGATGTCGCCCCTCGCATCGAAGTATCCGACCCATGCCTCCGACATGGCCAGCTCCAACCCCCGTTGGTTCCTGCGGTCGGCGACCCAGCGATTGTGTGCCAGTCGGGCAATCGGAATCAGACGATCGATCCTGTCGTCGAGCCTCGCGTCGAGATGATCGCGTTGTGCGTCGAGTGAGACGAGGGCGGTCAATGCCGTCACGGCCGCGGCGCCGGCTGCGGCAATCGCCACTCGCGTGCGGAGTTTCACCGCGGTTCCCGCATCGCATACCCGACGCCGCGGATTGTGTGGATGAGTCGGACCTCGCCTCGGTCGAGTTTCTTCCTGAGGTTGCTCACGAAGGTCTCGATGATCGAGCCGTCACCCCCGAAGTCGTATTGCCAGACGTGGTCGAGAATCTGGGCACGGGTCATCACCCTGCCGCAGTTGCGCATGAGATAGCGCAGCAGGGTGTATTCGGTGGCCGACAGGTGCACCTCGACGTCTCCCCTCCAGACCCGGTGCGCAGCGTCGTCGAGGACAAGGTCGGCAACGCGCAGCACGGTTTGTGTCCCGAGACCGACACGTCGCACATGAACTGCGATTCGCGCCATGAGTTCCTCCAGCGCGAAGGGTTTCGTGACGTAGTCGTCGCCGCCGATGGTGAGTCCGCGAACTTTGTCCTCAACCGAGCCGCGTGCACTGAGGAACAAGATCGGCGCCGAGATTCCTGAGTTCCTGACCCGCCGGGCCACTTCAAAGCCATCAAAGTCGGGGAGCATCACATCGACCACCATGACATCGGGGGGTCGCTCGACGGCCGCGGTGACAGCGGCCGATCCTGTGGCCGCGGCGGTGACTTCGTACCCGGCGCTCGACAGCGCGGTCCGCAACAGATAGGCGATGTTCTCTTCGTCCTCTACGACGAGGACCCGGACCTGTGGCACCGTGTGATTGTCGCACTCGTTTCTGGGTGTTTGCTGGGCACTTCCTGTGTGTACGCCACCGAATCTCCAGCAATCCGCAAGGCGTCGGCCGGCAACACGCGAGATTCATTGGGCACCATCACTGTGGGCAGCGAACCTGCCCGAGACACTCCCAGGAGGAAGACATATGACAACGATGAGACGAGCAGCCGCCGCAGCGACGTGCGGCGTGCTGCTTTCGCTCGGAGGGCTCGGTGCCGGGACATCCCTGGCGAGCACCGGGACAGCCAAGCCCAACCCGATCCAGCTCACGGCAGAGCAGCACAACTGCCTTGCCGCCGCCAAGGCCAAGATTCCGGCCGGAACCGCGAAAGCCGTACGGCGTGTGTCCATGAAGGCGGCGGCGCAGTCGTGCGGCATCTGGAAGAAATTCGCCCGACTCAGTACCGATCAGCGGGCGTGTCTCGCTTCGAACGGTCTGACTGCGAATGGTGCACCTACGAGGGCAAAGAAGAAGCAGCTGCGTTCGCTCGCCGCCAAGTGCGGGATCACGCTCCGGGTCAAGGGTTGATGTGAATCGTGCACCTGGGATAAGACCGATGGTCTTGGACCCGGTGCTCGAGAACTACGTCGAATCGGTGGACTGCCGGGAGCACGGGTGCTCCCGGCAGTCGGTCGTGGTGCCGATGCCGCGCGGTGCGCTCACCGTCTGTCTGTTGAGGTGGCGTCGACGTCTGCGCCGCAAGTTCGGCCGAATCTCGAGGCGACGCGAAATGCTGCTTAGCGCGCGACGAAGTACTTCGCGCGCGGATGGTGGCAGATGATCGCCGACGTCGTCTGCTCGGGCTGGTACTGCCAGCCGGTCTCCTCGCTCACCTCGATGCCGAGACGGCCTGCTTCCAGCAGGTCGGCGACCTTGGCGTTGTCTTCCAGGTCGGGGCACGCCGGGTAGCCCCACGAATACCGACCGCCGCGGTACTGCTGGCGGAACAGGCCCGCGATGCTCGGTCCGTCTTCTGCCACGAAGCCCCACTCGGTGCGAATGCGGTGATGCCAGTACTCGGCGAGGGCCTCGGCCATCTCGACGCCCATGCCGTGGACGACCATGTAGTCCTGGTAGCGGTTCTCTGCGAACAACTCGGCCGCCTTCTCGCTCACTTCGCGACCCATGGTGACAATGTGGAACGCCGCGTAGTCGGGTTCGCCCGACTCGATCGGGCGGACAAAGTCGGCGATGCACAGATGCGGTGCCTCGCTCTGGCGCGGATACGAAAAGCGGCACATCTCCTCGGTGCGCGTCTCGTCGGTCCACACCACGAGGTCGTTTCCGTCGCCGTTGACGCAGAAATAGCCGTACACCACCTGCGGCACGAGCCAGCCGCCGGCCTTCGCCGCGGCCAGTTGCTCGCGGAACAACGGCCGGATGCGGTCCTTGAAGTCGGAATCCGATTCGCCCTCCTCCGGGCGGTACTGCCACTGGTTGCGGAAGAGCGCCGTCTCGTTCACGTACGCGGCGATTTCGTCGAGCGGAACGCCCTTGACGACGCGCGACCCGAGGAAGGGCGGTGCGAACACGACGTTGTCGGTCTCGACGTCGGCTGACCGTCTCGGCAACGTCGACGGATCAACTGCCACCTTTTCGCGGCGCGGCAACAGTCGTTCGGGCGCCGTGCGGCCGAAGTCGGGGTCGTCCTGTCCGGTGCGCTTGATCTCCATCAGGCGATCGAGCGTCGCGAGACCCTCGAACGCGTCGCGACCATAGAAGACGCGACCCTCGTACACCTGCCGGAGGTCCTGTTCGACGTAGCTGCGGGTGAGTGCGGCGCCGCCCAGCAGCACCGGGATGTCGGCGAGTCCCTGGGTGTTCATCTCCTCGAGGTTCTCGCGCATGATGATGGTCGACTTCACGAGAAGACCGCTCATGCCGAGCGCGTCGGCGCCGGTTTCTTTGACTTTCGCGATCATCTCCGAGATCGGCACCTTGATGCCGATGTTGTGCACCTCGTAGCCGTTGTTCGTGCAGATGATGTCGACGAGGTTCTTGCCGATGTCGTGCACGTCGCCCTTCACGGTGGCGAGCACCAACTTGCCCTTCGATGTGCTGGCACCCGACTTGTCCATGTGCGGCTCGAGGTGGGCGACGGCGGACTTCATCGTCTCGGCACTCTGCAGCACGAACGGCAGCTGCATCTTGCCTGAGCCGAACAGCTCTCCGACCTCTCGCATCCCGTCGAGCAGGATCTCGTTGATGATGTCGAGCGGTGCGATGCCGTCTGACATCGCGCGCTCGAGGTCGTCGGTGAGTCCGTCACGGTCGCCGTCGATGATGCGCTGGCGCAGCAACTGCTGGATCGTCCATCCGCTGCGGTCCTCCTTCACCGCGGCGACGGACGAGACACCTGCGAACATCTCGAGCAGGCGGGCCAACGGGTCGTATCCCTCGCGCCGGTTGTCCCAGATCAGGTCGCGGCAGACCTGCACCTGTTCCTCGTCGATGCGCGAGAGCGGAAGGATTTTGCTCGCGTGCACGATCGCCGAGTCGAGACCGGCGTCGCGCGCCTCGGCCAGGAACACGCTGTTCAGCACCTGGCGAGTCGCCGGGGAGAGGCCGAATGAGGCATTCGAGAGCCCGAGCACCGTGTGCGCACCGGGGATCTCCTCTTTGATGCGCCGGATCGCCTCGATCGTGGCGATGCCGTCCTTGCGGAGGTCCTCGTCGCCGGTGCCGAGCGGGAAGGTGAGCGGGTCAAAGATGAGGTCGGAGGCCTCGAGCCCGTAGCGGTCGACGGCGATGCGGTGCAGACGGTGGGCGACCTCCATCTTCCATTCGACGTCGCGAGCCTGGCCGCGCTCGTCGATGAGCAGACAGATGACGGCGGCGCCGAAATCACGGGCGAGGGTGAAGACACGGTCGAGACGGCTGCCCGGCTCTTCGCCGTCCTCGAGGTTCGCAGAGTTCAAGATGCAGCGGCCGCCGGCGTGCACGAGGCCGGCTTCCATGACGGCGGGCTCGGTCGAGTCGAGCACGAGCGGCGCACTCGCCTGAGTGGCGAAGCGTGACGCGATCTCGTGCATGTCGACCGTGCCGTCGCGCCCCACATAGTCGACGCACACGTCGAGGACGTGGCTTCCCTCGCGGATCTGTTCGGTCGCCATTCGCTGGCAGGTGTCCCAGTCCTCGGCGAGCATCGCGTCACGGAAAGCCTTCGATCCGTTTGCGTTCGTTCGCTCTCCGATGATGAGGAACGAGTTGTCCTGCTCGATGGAGACGGGAGAGTAGAGAGAGGTGACGCTCGGTTCGTGCACGGGCTGGCGACGCTTCGGCTCGAGCCCCGACACCGCTTCGACGACCTGTCGAAGGTGCTCGGGGGTGGTGCCGCAGCAGCCGCCCACTATGCCGATGCCGAGGTCGGTGACATGGTGCCTGTGGAACTCGGCAAGTTGCGACGGTGTCAGGTCGTAGTGGGTCCTGCCGTCGACGACGCTCGGCAGGCCTGCATTCGGCAGGACGGATATGGGCAGCAACGAGTGCTCGCTCAGCCAGCGAAGGTGCTCCTGCATCTCGGCGGGTCCGGTGGCGCAGTTGATTCCGATGGCGTCGGGCTTCATCGCGCCGATCGCCGCGTATGCCGCGCCGATCTCGGTGCCGACCAGCATGCGGCCGGTCGTCTCCATGGTGACCTGCACCTGAATCGGCACCTCCCGTCCGACGGCGCGCATCGCCATGCGGCAGGCCTGCATCGCGGCCTTGACCTGGAGGAGGTCCATCGAGGTCTCGATGAGGAAAAGGTCGGCACCGCCGTCGAGGAGGCCGCGCGCCTGGTCAACGTACGCGTCGCGCAGTTCGGCGAATCCGATGTGCCCGAGGCTCGGCAGTTTGGTTCCCGGTCCGATGCTGCCGGCGACGAAGCGCGCGCGGCCGTCGGTGGCGAAGTCGTCGGCGACCCGTCGCGCGATGCTCGCCGACGCGACATTCAGCTCGTACGAACGCTCGGGAATGTCGTATTCGGCGAGGACCGTGGAGAACGAGCCGAACGAGGCCGTCTCGACGACGTCGACGCCGACCTCGAAAAATGCGGAGTGCATCTGTTCGATCACGTCGGGACGTGTGAGGCACAGCATTTCGTTGCATCCCTCGAGCGAGGCTCCTCCGAAGTCGTCGGGGCCGAGGTCGAGGCCCTGGACGAAGGTGCCGAACGCACCGTCGAACACGACCACGCGTTCGCGAACTGCTTCGAGAAAGGTCTGGCGGCTCATGACCCCGACACGCTACTTGGGTCGTTTGCCTGCGCACTGCCGTAGCATCGCAAACGTGGCCCGAGAGAAGATCTACACGCGCGAAGGTGACGACGGAACGACCGGTCTCTTCTACGGCGGTCGGGTCCCGAAGGACTCAGAGTTGCCTCGCGCGTATGGTGCCGTCGACGAGGCCCAGGCCGTGATCGGCCTCGTGCGCACCGCCGCCGGCCACGGAAGCGAAGTCGACGCGATCGTCGTGCCGATCATGAAAGATCTCTACGTGCTGATGGCCGAACTCGCGACGCTTCCGGAGAACCGTCACAAGTTGCAGCCCGGCAAGAGCAGTGTGACGCCCGACATGGTCGACCGGCTCGAGTCGATCATCGACGATCTCGACACCCGCTTCGAACCCCCGACCGAGTTCGTCGTGCCCGGCGAGCACCCGGTCGCCGCATGGCTCGACTTCGCGCGCACCACGGTGCGACGAGCCGAACGGCAGGCATACGGCGCCGCACCTCCGCCGAGCTACGTGGTGCCCTATCTCAACCGACTCTCCGACCTTCTCTGGACGATGGCGCGCTGGCAAGAAGGCGAGTCGCGTCCCGTGAAGAGCCTGTAGCCGGGCTCTTTCTCGTTCTGTGACAGCACCTGGTGAGGGCCCGTGCCGGGGTGCCGAATAGCCTTGGGCTCATGCGCACTGTGTTTTCCACCGCCACATCGACCCCGTCGGGAGTTGCCGTCGAAGGCATCCCCGTCGCCTCCTCCGGTCCGGTGCCGGCAGGCCTGGGTCTCACACGGGCCGATCTGTCCGCCGTCGGATTCGACGGCAAGCCCGGTCAGACACATGCGTTGGCCCCTGTTGCCAAAGGAAAGCCGGTACGCGTGCTGGTGGGCATCGGCGAGCCGCGCGATCTGACCGCCAATTCGCTGCGGACGATCGCCGCCTCGCTCGCGCGGGCGTGCGCAAAGCATGAGTCGCTCGCGACGACCCTCGCCGGCACGATGCGCGGCGACACCAAGGCCGCCGCTCAGGCGGTGGCAGAGGGAATCGCCCTCGCGCTCCACCGTTGGCACGAGCTGAAGAACGACAAGTCGGGACTTGCCGCGCTGACGAAGGTGACGCTCGTGTCAGCCGACAAGAGGGCCGACACGAAGGCCGGCGCAGATGCCGGTGCGGTGACCGCCCGCGCCGTGTGCATGGCGCGCGACTTCGCCAACATGCCGCCGTCGCACCTGACCGCCAGCAAGTTCGCCGACCATGCAGTCGAGATCGCCCGCCAGAGCGGCCTGCGTTCGACGGTGTACAACCGCGACCAGCTGATCGCGATGGGCTGCGGAGGTCTCGTCGGAGTGAACGCCGGGAGCACGGAGCCGCCGCGCATGGTGAAGCTCGTGTGGGCACCGACAGGGGCGCGCAACAAGGTTGTGCTCGTCGGCAAGGGCGTGATGTACGACTCGGGCGGCATCTCGCTGAAGCCGAGCGACCCGATGCACGCGATGATGAAGATGGACATGAGCGGTGCGGCCGCCGTGCTCGCGACCATGTCGACGCTGCGTGCTCTCAAGGTGAAGACGCACGTGACCGCGTACCTGATGTGCACCGACAACCTCCCGAGCGGAAGCGCAATGAAGCTCGGCGATGTGCTCACGATGCGCAACGGAAAGACCGTCGAGATCCACAACACCGACGCCGAGGGACGCCTGATCCTGGCGGACGGCCTTTCGCTCGGAGCGGAGTCGAAGCCCGACGCGATGGTCGACATCGCGACGCTCACCGGCGCCTGCCTCGCCGCGCTCGGCAAGAAGGTCGCGGGTGTGCTCGGCAACAACTCCGGTGTCGTCGACCAGATCAAGGCGTCGTCGGGACGCACCGACGAACTCGTGTGGGAACTGCCGCTGCACTCCGATTATCGCAAGCTGCTCGATTCGAACGTGGCGGACATGCGCAACATCGGCGGACCGTACGGCGGTGCGATCACGGCGGCGCTCTTCCTGCGCGAGTTCGTGGGTGACGTTCCGTGGGCGCACCTCGACATTGCCGGGCCGATGGACTCCGACGGCGATGACGGCTGGTTGAACCGCGGTGCCACCGCCTATGGCACGCGCCTGCTGATCGATTTCTGCGCGAACTTCAAGAAGCCGGCGGCGTCGCGCAAGAAGTGACGCACCGGGAAACGTCGCTATGGGCCTGATGACTCAGGTCTGGAGCGGCTGCAAATGATCTGCGGCGTCGACGAGGTGGTCGACCCAGGCCGATGAGTTCTGCGGCTCGACGATCGGCACCACGACGAATTTTGAGGCGCCGACGGAGACGAAATCTTCGATCGCGCGCACGAGCCCGCTCCATCCGCGCGGCACGAGCACCGACGGGTCGGCAAGGTCGGGACGACGCGCCGCGAGACCTGCCACAAGTGCGGCAGGCGGCTCGTCGAGGGTGTACGGGATGAGCACGCCGAAGTGCTCGGGGTCGATCTCGCGGCTGTGCTGCGCGGCCACTTCGTTCACAGCGCGCCATCCGTCGGCGGCATCGGACGGAGTGACGAACGACGGCAGCCAACCGTCGGCGAGTCTGCCGACGCGGCGCAGTTCGCTCGGCGCGATGCCTCCGAGCCACACCTCGGGTGGGCTCTGGACCGGTTTCGGGCGCACGCGCAGCCCTTCGTAGTTGTAATGAGTGCCTGAGAAGTCGACAGACTCCTCCGTCCAGCACGCGCGAACGACGGCAAGGGCCTCGTCGAAGATCGAGGCGCGGGTGGCGCGTTCGACGCCGAAGGCCTGCTGCTCGTGCGCATCGACCGCGCCGAGACCGAAGGCAGGGAGCAGGCGCCCGTTCGACATGCGGTCGAGGGTGGCGAGTTCCTTTGCGAGTACCACGGGGTTTCGCCCCGGCAGCACCATCACACTCATGCCGAATTTGAGTTTCTCGGTGCGTGCCGCCGCCATTGACATCGCCACGACCGGGTCGGGTGCCTCGCCGCCGATGCGCTCGCTCAGCCACAGCGAGTCGAACTTCAGCCTCTCGAGCGCATCGGCGACGTCGAGAAAGCCCGCATCGTTCAGGCACGTGCGCACGCCGAGACCGACACCCACGCGCACCTTCACGGCTCCATGCTGGCACAGCACCCGGCCGCGTTTAGCCTTGGCTACATGGCACCTCCTGCTCTCGATCCGCTCGCACAGTTCAGGCTCGACGGGCGCGTTGCGGTCGTGACCGGAGCATCGGCGGGCCTCGGGGAGCGATTCGCCCGTGTGCTTCATTCGGTGGGTGCACGCGTCGTGCTGGCGGCACGGCGCATCGAGCGGCTGGAGGCGCTGGCGCTCGAGCTGCCCGGCTCGCTAGCGGTGCGCTGCGACGTGGCCGACGCCGCCCAGCGCGAGGACCTCGTGGCGCGCACCCTGGCCGAGTTCGGCCGTGTCGACGTGCTCGTGAACAACGCCGGCATCACGCACAAGGTCGCCGTCGAGCGCGAGTCGATCGAGCAGTTCCGCGAGGTGATGGAGGTCAACACGGTCGCACCGTGGCATCTCAGCAAGTTGTGCGGGGCCGACATGACCGCACGCGGTTCGGGCGTGATCGTGAACGTGGCATCGATCCTCGGCATGGTCGCGGGCACGCCCGTCAAGCAGGCGAACTATGCCGCCAGCAAGGGTGCGGTGATCAACATGACGCGCGAGATGGCCGTGCAGTGGGCGCGCAAGGGCGTGCGTGTGAACGCGCTCTGCCCGGGGTGGTTTCTCTCCGAGATGACGGCCGGCATGGACACCGACGAAGGGTCGCAGAAGTACGTATCGCAGAATTCGCCGATCGCGCGACTCGGTGCCGAGCATGAACTCGACGGCGCTCTTCTGTATCTCGCCAGCGACGCGTCGTCGTTCATGACAGGACAGGCGCTCGTCGTTGACGGCGGCTGGACCGCCCGTTGACGACGACCCCGGGTTCGCTCACCGCACGGGAGGCACTCGCCGCCCCCGGTGTCAAGCCGCTGCTCGCCTCGAGCACGGTTCTCACCACCGGAGTGATGCTGCAGGCCACGACGCTCGGCAAGCACATCTTCGACATCACCGACTCTGAACTGTCGATCGGACTGCTCGGCCTCGCCGAGTTCCTTCCGGCGGCGCTGCTCGTGCTCGTTACGGGAACCGTCGCCGATCGGTTCAATCGCAAGCGCATCTCGCTCGCCGCGCAGTCGGGAGAGCTCGTCACCTCGTTGCTGCTGCTGGTCTATGCGCTGTCGGACCCGACATCGGCCGTGCCGATGTTCTTCGTGGGGGCGATGTTCGGCACGGCGCGTGCGTTCATGTCGCCGGCATTGCGGCCGATCGCGGCGATGATCGCACCCGAGGGCGGACTGCCGCGGGTCATCGCGATGTACGGGGCGACATGGACGGGAGCTGCGATCATCGGGCCAGCCATCAGCGGTTTTCTCTACGCCGTTGACCCCGCCGGCGCCTCCGGCGGGGCGGCGGTGCTGATCGCCGCGGGAATGGGGTTCCTCACGTTCGTTCCGTTGCCGGCGTCGCTCGCGCCACCGGTGCCCACCGAGCGTCCGACGCTGCGCGACGCGGTCGAAGGACTCGTGTTCATCAGGCGCACCCCCGTTCTGTTGGCCGCGATCTCACTCGACCTGTTCGCTGTTCTCTTCGGAGGTGCCGTCGCTCTTCTGCCGGTGATCGCCGAGGAACGGCTGGGCGTCGGCGATGTGGCGTACGGGTGGCTGCGGGCCGCAGGTGGGATCGGGGCGGCACTGACGGCGGTCGCCCTTGCCGTGCGTCCCGTGCGCCAAAGAGTGGGAAGCACCCTGCTCGCGGTGGTGGCGATCTTCGGAGTCGCCACCATTGTGCTCGGCAGCACGCGCACCTTCTGGATCGCGTTTCTCGCCGTGCTCGTCGCAAATGGGGCCGACATGGTGAGTGTGTTCATCAGGTCGTCGCTCGTGCCGCTGGTGACTCCTGATGAAAAACGCGGACGGGTGTCGGCCGTCGAAAACGTCTTCATCGGCGCGTCGAACGAACTGGGTGCATTCGAGTCGGGGGCGGTGTCGAGCCTCGTCGGAACTCCGGCGACGGTGATCGGCGGCGGAATAGCGACAATCGTCGTGGCCGCGACGTACTGGCTGCGGTTCCCGGCCCTGCGGCGCATCGACAAGTTCGACGACCTCGTCGCCCCCTGATCCGTCCGAGGGGCATCGATACCGCGGGCGGCTCCGCACGTCGATCTAGGGTCGTCACATGCCCGAGTTGTTCGACAAGGTGGAAAAGATCGCAAAGATCGACCGCATCACCAAGCGCGGCATCGTCGCCGAATTCAAGGAGTTCATCAATCGCGGCAGCGTTGTCGACCTGGCGGTCGCGTTCGTGATGGGCGCCGCGTTCAAGACGGTCGTCGACTCGTTCGCCGGTGCCGCGCAGCAGCCCGGAATTCTCGGTGGGTTCATCGGTGCGCTCTTCGGGGGAAGTCAGCCCGACTTCTCGAAGAACGTGGTCACGGTCAACGGCTCAGACATCCCGTACGGGGCGTTCATTACTGCGTCGCTGAACTTCTTCCTCGTGTCGCTGGCGCTGTTCATGGTCGTGAAGTTCTACAACCGCTTTCGCAATGCCGACGACGGAGCGCCCGAAGCCGGCGGCGCTCCAGCCGAGCCGGCAACCAGCAACGCGGGCAGCGACGAGGTGGCCAGTCTCTTGCGCGAGATTCGAGACGAGATGAGGGCTGCCCGGGGAGGGACCGCGTCGGAGTCCTAGCCTTGGGGACTCTGATGAACCACCGCCCCCTCCGTCGCCTTGCTGTTGCGACAGCCGCACTCGCCGTCGTGGCCGGCTGTTCAGGGTCCGGTGCGGCGCCGACCGAGCAGACGCTGGCGGGCATCGGGCGCATTCCGGGTGCCGCGGCGGCCGCCGGGGTCGTGACCGTCGACGGCGTGCGAGCGGTCATGCCGCCGCTCGAAGGGCCGGTGCTCGCAGAACGTGCGGGCGGGAACAAGTTGCTCGTGATCGGCGACTCGATTCTCGCCGCCACCGCCAGTCGCTACGGCGGAGCGATGTGCGACGAGCTGGTTCCGCGAGGGTGGCGCGTCGCGGTCGAAGCAGAAGCCGGCCAGATGGTCGGGTTCGGGCGAACCGTCGTGCGTGAGCGCATCACCGAAGGCTGGGACGCAGCCGTCGTCTTCCTGGGAACGAACTACGGAGGCAACGAGGAGAGCTACGAAAACGACCTCGACCGCATCGTCGTCTCGCTCGGTCCGCGCCCCACGTTGCTGCTCACCGCCACCGAGTACAAGGCATCGATTGCGCAGGTGAACCGCGCCATCCGCCGAGTGGCGGCCCGCAATCCGCACGCGTCGGTGCTCGACTGGGGCGCGGTGTCCCTTCAGGCCGGGGTGCTGAACCGCGACAAGGTGCACCCGACGGCGGCGGGACGCACCTTGCTCGTTGAGTCGATCTCGGCGGCAGCGGGTGACGCGCCGGCCGGAACCGGATCGTGCCTGCCGTCGGTCTACGTCGATGACTCGCTGGTCACTCGCGACGACTTCGTGCCCTCTGCCCGTTCCAACGGTGATTCCGAAGGTATCGACGTGGCCAACGACGGTGCATCTTCCGTCGACACGACCTCCGGACCTGCCGTGACGCAGGCGCCCGTGACCACCGTGGACGTCTCCGTGCCGGCCACCTCACTCAACTCTGTTCCTGCCACCGATCCGGCGGGCTGACGATGTTGCATGTGCAGAACCTCACCGTCGAGGTGGGCGGCAAGGAAGTGGTGCGCGGTGCGACGTTCACCGTGATGGCTCGCGACAAGGTGGGCATTGTCGGGCGCAATGGCGCAGGCAAGACCTCCATGTTCAAGGTGCTCGGGGGAGAGGCCGAGCCGGCCGGCGGAACCGTTCGGCGATCGGGCATGTTCGGGTATCTCTCGCAAGACCCGCGTTCCGAGGCCGCGCTCGATGGGCGCACTGCAGTGCAACACGTGCTGTCGGGCCGCGGGATCGACGACGACCTCGTGCACCTCGAGAAATTGCGCATCGCGATGGAAGAGAATCCCGACGATCGTGCGGTGTCGCGCTATTCGCGCGCCGAGGAGGATTTCCGCATGAAGGGCGGGTACTCGGCCGAAAGCGAGGCTCGTTCGATCGCATCGGGTCTCGGTCTCGGATCGAACCGCATGGACCTGCCGCTCTCGGTGCTCTCCGGCGGCGAGCGCCGTCGCGTCGAACTTGCGCGCATTCTGTTCGCCGGCAGCGATCTGCTGATGCTCGACGAACCCACGAACCACCTCGACGTCGATGCCAAGATGTGGCTCCTTCAATTCTTGCGCGACTATCGCGGCGCACTGCTGGTGATCAGTCACGACCTCGAACTGCTCGACGAGGCGATTACCCGCGTTCTCCACCTGGACCGCCCGAACGAGAGCGACACCGGCCAGGTGGTGGAGTACCGCGGCACCTACAGCCAGTACCGGCGTTCTCGTGCCGACGACGAGGCGCGAGCGGAGAAGAAAGCGCTCGCGCAGCAGAAGGAGGTCGCTCGGCTGCAGGAGGTCGTCGACCGATTCGGCGCGAAGGCGACGAAGGCGACGATGGCGCACAGCATCGAAAAGCGCATCGCGCGCATCGAGTCGGAGGGAACCGGGACTACCAGGCGCGAGCGCAAGATCGCTGTCAAGTTTCCCGACCCGCCGGCATCGGGCGAAACCGTCGTGCGCGTCAGCGAACTTTCGAAGGCGTACGGCGGGCCGCCCGTGTTCGAGGACGTCGCATTTGACCTCGGTCGCGGCGAGCGCCTGCTCGTGCTTGGTCTGAACGGCGCAGGCAAGACTTCGTTGCTGCGGATCCTCGCCGGACAGACCACGGCGAACCTCGGGCACGTGGAGTGGGGACATCATGTCAGCGTCGGCTACTTCGCCCAGGAACACGACCTGCTCGACCCCCGCGAATCGCTCCTGTGGCACATGCGCCGCGAACTTCCGGCCGGCAGCGGGCTCACCGAGACGCAGCTGCGCGGTCTGCTCGGCATGTTCGGTTTGCACGGAGACAAGGTGTTCCAGGAGTCCGGGACGTTGTCGGGCGGGGAGAAGACCAAGCTCGCGCTCGCGATGCTGATGGTCGGGCGCAACAACGTGCTGCTGCTCGACGAACCCACCAACAACCTCGACCCGCAGAGCCGCGAGGCCGTCGCGGCAGCGCTCGAGGGATGGAAGGGGTCGATCATCATGGTGAGCCACGACACCGACTTCGTAATGAGTCTCCGTCCGACGAAGGTTCTGCTGATGCCCGACGGCCAGGTCGACTACTACGGCGACGAATGGCTGGAGTTGGTCAGTCTCGCCTGATCGATCCGAAAGAGGTCGGGCCACCTCGCCGCTGGTACCGTCGGTCGCCATGAGAATGGGCATTTTCGGCGGGGCAGTAAACGACGGAACGATTGACGATGTCGTTGCAGAAGCACGATCTGCAGAGGCAGACGGATTCTCGAGTTTCTGGGCCCCGAACATCTTCGGACTCGATGCGATGACGGCTCTTGCCGTCGTCGGACGCGAGGTGCCCCGCATCGAACTCGGCACGAGCGTTGTACCCACGTTTCCGCGTCACCCGCACGCGATCGCCCAGCAGGCCCACACCGTCGCGGCCGCTTCGGGGAACCGCTTCACGCTCGGCATCGGACTGTCGCACAAGGTCGTGATCGAGGACATGCTCGGCATGTCGTACGACAAGCCCGTGCGTCATCTGCGTGAATACCTGAAGGTGTTGATGCCTCTGTCGCGAGGGGAGACGGCTCACTTCGACGGCGAGACATACCGCGTGCACGCCGCCATCGCCGCCAAGGGCTCGACCGGATTCGGTGTCGTGATCGCCGCGCTCGGCGAGCAGATGCTGAGGGTGACAGCCGCGCTTGCCGACGGCACGTTGACCTGGTGCACCGGACCTGCGACCCTCGCCGACCACACGATTCCGACTATCACGCGTGCCGCCGACGAGATGGGCCGTCCGGCTCCGCGCGTCATCGCCGCGCTTCCTGTGTGTGTCACCGCCGACAAACAAGCGGCCGCGGCGCGTGCGGCGAAGGTGTTCGCCGTGTACGGCACATTGCCGAGTTACCGCGCGATGCTCGACAAGGAAGGTGCGGCGGGTCCGGCCGACATCGCGATCACGGGCACGGTTGCAGAGGTGCAGGACAGGGTGTCGGCTCTGGCCGCGATCGGGGTCACCGATTTCGCCGCGGTCGAGTTCGGAGCGACGCCCGACGAGATCGCCGACACCCGTGCGGCGCTGAAGGGATTGCTGTGACGTCGTTGCAGGACGCCGTCGCGTTCACGCGCGGGCCGGCAATGAAGAACCGCTTCATGCTCGCCCCGCTCACCAACCAGCAGAGCCACGACGACGGAACACTCTCCGACGACGAGCACAAGTGGCTGACGATGCGCGCAGACGGGGGCTTCGGTCTCGTGATGACATGCGCGGCCCACGTGCAGAAGATCGGCCAGGGCTTCGCCGGGCAACTGGGTGTCTTCGACGACGTTCACCTGCCGGGGCTCGAGCGACTCGCGCGCGACGTGAAAGCCAGCGATGCGGTTGCGATCGCGCAACTGCACCACGCCGGCCGTCGGTCGCCCGCCGCCCTCATCGGTGCCGACCCGGTCTGTCCATCCGATGATCCCGAGAATGGGGCGCGTGCGCTGACCACCGGTGAGGTCGAGCAACTCGTCGAAGATTTCGTCGCCGCTGCGGTTCGCTGCGACCGGGCCGGCTTCGACGGAGTCGAACTGCACGGCGCGCACGACTACATGATCTGTGAGTTCTTGAACCCGGATCTCAATCGCCGCACTGATCGCTACGGCGGGTCGCTCGAGAACCGCTCGCGAATGCTGCTCGAAATCGTCGACGGCATCAGGTTGCGGTGCCGCGCCGACTTCAATCTGTCTGTCCGCCTGTCGCCCGAGAGGTTCGGCATGCGCACCGACGAGATCATGGAAGTGTTCGCCATGTTGGTGTCGACCGGTGCGGTCGATTTCATCGACATGTCGCTGTGGGACGTCTTCAAGTCCGGAGCCAACGAGGGTTTCGAGAACGAGCGTCTGGTCGATATCTTCGCCGGTCTCGACAGGGGCGACACGCGGCTCGCGGTGGCGGGAAAGCTCTATTCGGCGGCCGACTGTCAGCGCGCTATCGATGCCGGTGCCGACATGGTCGCGGTCGGACGCGGCGCGATCCTGCACCACGACTTCCCGCGGCTGGCCGCCGACCCTAACTTCGTCGTGCGCCCGCTTCCTGCGAGCCGCGCGGCTCTCGCTGCAGAAGGTCTCTCAGAGACATTCATCGGTTACATGGGCAACTGGCCCGGATTCGTCGGCGACTGACGGCCCGGACGCCGATCGTCAGCGCAGAGAAATCGGGGTTCCTGTTCCGACCTGGTCGAAGAAGTCGTTGCCCTTGTCGTCGACCACGATGAACGCGGGGAAATCCTTCACTTCGATCTTCCACACCGCTTCCATGCCGAGCTCGGGATATTCCAGCACCTCGACCTTGGTGATGCAGTCCTGGGCGAGGCGTGCGGCTGGCCCGCCGATTGATCCCAGATAGAAGCCGCCGTGGGTGCGGCAGGCTTCGGTCACCTGGCGCGAACGGTTGCCCTTGGCGAGCATCACGAACGAGCCGCCGGCGGCCTGGAACTCCGCGACGTAGGAATCCATGCGGCCTGCCGTTGTCGGGCCGAACGAACCAGATGCCATTCCCTCGGGCGTCTTTGCCGGACCGGCGTAGTAGACGCAGTGGTCGCGCATGTAGTCGGGGAGCCCCTGGCCCGAGTCGAGACGCTCCTTCAACTTGGCGTGGGCGATGTCGCGCGCCACGACCATCGGACCGGTGAGCATCACGCGCGTCTTGACGGGGTGCTTCGAGAGCGTCGCGCGTATCTCGTCCATCGGGCGCGTGAGGTCGACGTGCACGACCTCTTCCGAGAGCTTGTCCTCGGTCACTTCCGGCAGAAAACGGGCGGGGTCAGTTTCGAGTTGTTCGAGGAAAATGCCGTCGGCGGTGATCTTTCCGAGCGCCTGGCGGTCGGCGCTGCACGACACCGCGAATGCGACCGGGCAGCTCGCGCCGTGGCGGGGAAGACGTATGACGCGCACGTCGTGGCAGAAGTACTTGCCGCCGAACTGCGCGCCGATGCCCGTCTCTTGGGAGAGCTTGAGGATCTTTGCCTCGAGGTCTAGGTCGCGGAACCCGTGGCCGAGGGCACTGCCTGACGTCGGGATGGAGTCGAGATAGCGGGCGCTCGCGAGCTTGGCGGTCTCGACTGCGTGCTCTGCCGACGTGCCGCCGATCACGACCGCGAGGTGATACGGCGGACATGCCGCCGTGCCGAGTGTGACCATCTTGTCGAACACCCACGGCAGCAGGGTCTTTTCGTTGAGGAGCGCCTTCGTCTCCTGGAACAAGTAGCTCTTGTTCGCCGACCCGCCGCCCTTCGCCATGAAGAGGAACTTGTAGGCGTCGCCGTCGACGGCCGAGATCTTGATCTCGGCGGGAAGGTTGTTGCCGGTGTTCTTCTCGTCGTACATCGTGACTGGCGCCATCTGGCTGTAGCGGAGGTTGCTCGTGAGATAGGTGTTGAAGACGCCGCGCGCGATCGCTTCCTCGTCGCCGCCGCCCGTCAGCACGAACTGGCCCTTCTTGGCCTTCACGATCGCGGTTCCGGTGTCCTGGCACATCGGCAGCACACCGCCGGCCGAGATCGAGGCGTTCTTCAGCAGGTCCAGTGCGACGAAGCGGTCGTTTCCGCTCGCCTCGGGGTCGTCGAGGATGTTCCGCAGCTGCTGGAGGTGTCCCGGGCGCAGAAGGTGGGCGATGTCCCGCATGGCGACTTCCGTGATGAGGGTCAGGGCCTCGGGTTCGACGCGGAGGAACCTGCCGGCCGCGGTGTCGACCACCGACACTCCGTCGTTGGTGATGTGTCGGTACGGAGTGGTGTCGGGGCCGAGGGGGAGTATTTCGGTGAACGCGAACTCTGCCATGTCGACAACGCTAGGCGTTCGGGTCGACAGGCCACTCATGCTTCGGATACCGCCCGGCCATGTCGCGCCGCACCTCCTGCCATGACCCGCTCCAGAACCCGGGGAGGTCCGACGTCACCTGGATCGGACGGTCGGCGGGAGACAGCAGCTGCACGCGGATCGCAACGGCACCGTCGAGCACCGCGGGGTGTGCGCGCACGCCGAACACGTGCTGCACGCGGGCAGACACCGTGGGTTGATCGGGGTCTGCGTAGTCGATCGCGATCGCACGACCGCGCGGCGGTGTCCAGTCGCGCGGTGCGAGTCTGTCGAGCGCAGAATTCGCATCCCACCCGAGCATCGACGACAGCACCATCGAGAGATCGATGCGCTCGAGGTCGGCGCGGCACGTCGCACCCGCGAGATACGGGGCGAGCCAGTCGTCAAGGGTCGAGAGAAGAGTCCTTGCCGACATGTCGGGCCACGCGTCGCCGAGATGGTGGCGCACGAACGCGACGCGTGCGCGCAATCTCTCGGCCGCGTCGGTGCCGCCGAGCACCGATAGCCGTGTCGCTCGGATGCGTTCCAAGAGTTCGCCCACGGTGTCGTCGCCCTGGTTCGGCGGAAGGTCGCGCTCGTCGAGCCGAATCGAACCCACCTTTCGCACCACGCGCATGACCAGGTCGTTGCGCGACTTGTCCCACACCAGTCGGGTGTCGACGTCGACGTCGTCGCCGAGCACCGGCGCGATGAGGGCGAGGTCGACGGCCGCGCACCGTCGCACGCTCGAGGTGCCGCGCTTGGCGTCGATGTCGGCGGCGACGATGAAGGTCTCGCGCGCGATCGGATCGTCGCGGTCGAGACGCACGCCGCCTCCGCCCCGCATCACGAACTGCCCGGCCGACTCGCGGCGCATCGCCAGCCGGTCGGGATAGGCGGCGAGCAGTGCGGCGCCGCACAGCGTGTCGATCTCGTCACGGCCGATCAACTGAAATAGATGCTAAGCTCAAAGGCGCAAATCGCGTGCTCACCCTCGAATCGCTGACGAAAGATTTTGCCTCGCGAGCCGTCGATCAAGTCAGCTTGGACTTTCACCCCGGGAAGGTCCATGCACTGCTAGGCGCCAATGGGGCTGGCAAAAGCACCCTCTGCAAAATGATCGCTGGCCTGATCCAACCCAGCCACGGGACCATGCGAATCCAAGGACGGATCTACTCGCCAAAATCCAAACGCGTGGCTCAACAATCAGGTGTCCAAATCGTTCAGCAGGAACTCAATGTACTGCCAACGTTGAGCCTCTCAGAAAACCTCTTTCTTTCCAAACTCCCAAACCGTTTCGGAATCATCAATCG
>JBMTOT010000020.1:0-25384 GCA_049442935.1 Ilumatobacteraceae bacterium
GCCCGGGCCACACGGCCCGGGCTCTTCTGCATTCGCCGTAGTGTCGGGACATGCCGCGCACCGTCGTCGCCCAGATCTCCGATCCGCACATCACCGGGGCGAACGACCCGTTGTTCGAGGGATCCGACCCGGTCAGCAATCTCATTGCCGCGATCACGCACGCGGCCGCCCGCGCGGAAGTCGTGGTGATCACGGGTGACCTCGCCGCGCGCGCGGGAACCGACGCCGAGTACGAGGGCGTGCGAGCGGTGCTCGATGCGGCTGCAGTCGAGGTGTTGCTGTGTGCGGGGAACCATGACGAGTCGCGCAAGATTCAGGAGCAGTTTGACCATGTCGGTGTCGACGGCCGGCTCGACTACGTGCGCACGTTGTCGCAGGGACAACTGGTGGTCCTCGATTCGTCGCGTGCCGGACGCGAGGACGGAGTCTTCGACGACGACCAGGCGAAGTGGCTGGAGGAGCGGCTGGCCGGCGGAGAGCCGACGCTGGTGGCGATGCACCATCCGTGTTTCTCGATCGGCGGAGCCGCTCTCGCGGGAGTTCGCCTCGACGATGAATCGGTCGAACGACTCGCACGCGTCGTCTCCCGGCACGGCAACGTGCTCTCGGTCGTGAGCGGTCATGCGCACATGACGCTGTCCGCCCCGTTCGCGGGCTCGATTGCCCATGCGTGTCCGTCGGTCGCATACGAATTCGACTTCCGCGGCCGCGACCTCATCTACCGGCCCGGTCATCCTCGCTACATGCTCTACACGTGGATCAGTGGCGGCAGAGGTTTCTTTGCGCGCGAGATCACCGTTGCTCCCGACACCGACTGGTTAGTGATGGAGAGTTTCTGAAGTCGCCCGCAAGGGCCGCGCCCCTACACTGCGCTCGTGCCCGGAATCACCCTCGCTTTCGTGGTTCTGTCGACGGTCGGAGTGTTTGTGATCGCCGCCGTCGTGATCGGCCGCGAGGCCAGGCGACTCGATGCCGTTGCGCCGCGTGCCGTGTGGCACTTCGAGGAGGCACTGGAGTACGTGTCGGCCGCACTGCCCACAGAGACCCAGGCCCGGCTGACGCTCGACGAACTGGGTGAGCTTCTCCGCTCCCACATCGCATGGATGCACGCACGCGGGTTGCAGCCAGATGACGTGGTCGACCGGCCACAAGACATCGCCGACCCTCTTGTGGTCGACGACCTCACGTTGGCCGCGCACCTTCTCGCAGAAGCCGAGCGTCGCGGCGTGAAGATCCTCGATGACGTCGACGTTGTGCATGTCGTCGATGCGCATGTGGCCTATTTCGAGGCCATCGGCGCGGTGGGTCCGCGCGCGACAGACGTCTGATCGTGTTTCGCCGGCAGCCGGCGAACTCTCAGATCATCATGTTGAAGTTCGCCACGACTGCTTCGCCGAGTGCGGCGTCGCCTTCGACGCTCCACCGACCGGCGGTGTCGACGTGCGTCGCGCGACCGCCGGCCAATTGAAGGAAAGTGTCGGAATCCATGCGCACCGTGGCAAGAACATTTCCGTCGACGCCCATCTGCGCGCGTCCGTCGACGACGGTGGTGACGACGCGACGCGACACGTCGCCGGTGACCTCGATGACCACCGTGCCACCTTCCGGAGTCCTGGCGCGCTTGCCGACCACGATCGGAATTGTGCGAATGAGCCTGTCGATCGTGTGCTCGGCCGCCGGACCCGAACGGTGGCCGGGGAGCCCGAGCGTGCGCCGCATGTCCTGTTCGTGCATCCAGCAGTCGAGAACGCGCACGTGCAGGAAATCGGCGCGAGTGCCGGGGCCTGTCGGGTTCATCATCTCGATGTCGTAGTAGGCGTCGTCGGCCGAGCGCAGCGTCGCGAGACGACGCGCAACCAAGTCTTTCCATTCAGCCAGAACGTCCGCGCCGGGCAGCGAACGACGGGCATCGACTTCGTTCTCGTTTGACGCGCCGATCGGGTTCTTCACCCAGTCATGGTCGCCCGAGCGATGCTCGGTCGCCGGGAGTCCTTCCATCACGCGCTCAGTGCCGATCATGTGCGAGAGATTGTCCTGAACGGTCCACCCGGGCAGCTGCGTCGGCGTCTTCCATTGCTCTTCGTTCAACTGTTCGCCGAGAGCGATGAGCGAGGTGAAGATGCTCTCGAGTTTGTCGATCGTGTCGTGGGGAATCATCGCGCCTCCTAGCGGGCCGGGTTCTGTACGGTGCGCCACTGGCGCGTGGTGAGGTAAGTCTCGAAACTGCGTCCGATGTCTGCCATGTCGGCGTCGGTCTTCGGGCGCTTGATCTCCCAGAGGCCGGGGAACCGCGCGGATGCGAGCGTGATGTCCCACAACTCGAGCGCACGGTCGCCCGTCGGCGGGGGAAGCACCACCGGACCAAAGAGCGGACGGGCGTCGGGCACCACGATGATCGGCACACCGAAACCGGCGAGGTCACCGGTTGCGAACTCGTGGTCGCGGCGGATGTCGTCGTGCGTCGTGGGGTCGGCGAGGGCTTCGTCCCAGGCGTCGACCGGAAGGTCGTTCTCGGCAAGGAGTGTGAGCGCAACGTCGCGGTCGTACGGTCGCCGGCCTTCTTCGTGGAGTGCGCGTCCACACGCGAGGTACCAACGGTCGCACCAGTCCATGTCGCTGCGACGCAACCATGCCGCGACCCGCATCGGAGTCCAGCCGTAGGCGGTCTCTCGTTCCCACGGATGCTTCTTGCCGTCCTCGCGGTTCACTTCTTCGAGGCTGAAGAACCGCCAGTCAATGGCGAAGCCGCGGGTCTCGCGCACCTCGCGGATCCACAGCGACGTCTTGTAGGCCCACGGACACATGTAGTCGAAGAAGAACTCGATTCGATCCGGTTGATCGGCGGCCGTGAGGGTGCTCATGGCGCCGAACTTAGCCGCGCGGGCGCGTGCCACCCGACGGCGGCGAGTACCGTGTTCACCATGGAGCGTCCGGTCAAATTCGAACACACCCGATTCCTCGGCGACAAAAGGACCCAACTCGTCTATGACCTCGACGAGTGGACCGATTCGGCGATCATCGACGAGATCGTCGAGCAAGGTGTCGGCCTGTGCTTCGGACCCGACACGCTGGCCGAGGCCCGCAACCGTGGGTACTCGCTCGCGACCCCCGGTGCGCGGCGTCGTCTCCGCAAGCCGCGCGCCTGAGGCAACCGTGACGGGGGCGATGAACGGAACCTTCCGTTCATCTGGGCTGACTCTCAGCTGCTATCTCGCTCGGCCGAGTGGACACGTTCCCGCGTTGCCAGGTCTCATCTTGTGCCACGGGTTCCCGATCGGCCCGCTCGATGCCCGTCAGTCGGCGGTGACGTTTCCGCAGCTCATGGATCGCATCGCCAACGACCTCGGATGGGCGGCGCTGTCGTTCACGTTCCGCGGCTGCGGCCAGAGCGAGGGAGACTTTTCGATGCAAGGTTGGGTCGACGATCTTCGCGCGGCGATCGACCATCTCGAGCAGGAAGTGTCACCGGCGGGGATCTGGCTTGCGGGTACGAACACAGGTGGTGCTCTTGCACTGTGCGTCGCGGCCGACGATCCGCGCGTGCGCGGGTGTGCACTTCTCGGTGCGCGCGCCGACTTCGACGACTGGGCCGGGCAGCCGCGGAGATTCCTCGAGCACGGACGCGAGATCGGCGCCATTCGCACGCCCGGCTTTCCGTCGGCGTTCGACGAATGGACACGCGAGCTGCGCCGCTTCCGTCCTGTTGACGCTGCGCGACGGTTCGCTCCGCGACCGTTGCTCGTGATGCACGGCGAAGACGACGAGAGCGTTCCGGTTGCCGACTCGCGCGTGCTGGCTGAGGCACATGGTTCTGCCGAACTGCGCGTCATCGCCGGCGCCGGTCACCGCTTGCGCCACGACCCGCGGGCGATCGCGGTGTTGTTCGGGTGGCTCGACCGTCAGCGCGCGCTCATCACCTGACGGATCACGGTCACGAGTCGTGCCCGCGCGGGTGCGTCGAGTGCCAGTTCCACGCCGACGAGATGATGTCGTCGAGGGAACGGGTGGCCGTCCAACCGAGAAGCTCATTGGCGCGCGATGCGTCGGCCCAGCACTCTGCCGGGTCTCCGGCGCGTCGACCGACGATGCGGTGCGGCACGGAGCGCCCGGTGATCCTCTCGGTGGCGGCGATGATCTCGAGCACGCTCGAGCCGTGGCCGGTGCCGACGTTGCACGTGACTGAGTCGCCGCCGCGCGCGAGGTGGTCGAGAGCGGCGACATGGGCGGCGGCGAGATCCTCGACGTGGATGTAGTCGCGCACGCCGGTGCCGTCAGGTGTGGGGTAGTTGTTGCCGAACACCTGCAGGCCGTCGGAGGCACCGAGCACTGCGCGCATGACGTGGGGTACCAGATTCTGGCTGTGCCGCCAGTCTTCGCCGAGCGTTGCGTCGTCGGATGCACCGGCCGCGTTGAAATAACGCAGGCAGACGTGGCGCATGCCGGTGGTCTGCGAATACCAGCCGAGCATGCGCTCGATCATGTGCTTTGTTTCGGCATAGACGCTTTCGCAGCGCACGGGGTCTGATTCGCGCACGGGCACAGAGTCGGGCGTTCCGTACAGCGCGGCCGTCGAAGAAAAGACGATGCGTCCGACGTCGGCACCGTGGAGTGCTTCGAGCAGGCGCTGCGAGCCTGCGACGTTGTTCGCGAAGTACTTGCCCGGGTTTTCCATCGACTCGCCGACGGCCTTGTAGGCGGCGAAGTGCACTGCTTCGTCGATGCCATGCTCGGCGCAGAGCCGCTCGACGAGAGCGGTGTCGGCGATGTCGCCCTGTACGAACGGTGTGTCGCCGACTGCGGCGCGGTGGCCGTTCTCGAGCGAGTCGAGCACCACGACCGCTCGTCCCGACGCGCGGATGTGGCGCACCGTGATCGAACCGATGTACCCGGCACCGCCGGTGACGAGGACGGTCACTTCCCGGCCGATGCTTTCTTGGTCGGTGCCTTCTTGGTCGACGCCTTCTTGGTTGCGGCAGGCTTCAGAGGACGCGACTGCTTGTCGCGGTCGGCGGCCTTCTCGGCCTTCTTCCATGCCCTCACCTTCAGCAGCGTCTCGGGGGAGGTGATGTCGGCAACGGTGCGCGGGTTCGTGTCGCTGAACACGCCAGCGGCCTGCTTCCAGCCGATCGGCCGAACATTGAAGCGCTTGGCGAGGAGGGCGACAAAGATCTGTGCCTTCTCTTCGCCGAAGCCAGGGAAACGACGAAGACGCGCGAACAGCTCGTCGGCGTCGTCGACGCCCGCCCAGATGTTCTCGGCCTTGTTCTTGTACTCGCCTGCGAGCATCGCGCACAGCCCCTGGATGCGCGCGGCCATGGCCTTCGGGAATCGGTGGATGGCGGGCTTCTCGGTGCACACCGCGAGGAATTCGTCGGGATCCATCGCGGCGATGCGCTTCGGGTCGAGATGTCCGAGTCGCTGCTTCAGCGTGAACGCACCATTGAACGCCCACTCCATGGGAACCTGCTGGTCGAGCAGCATGCCGATCATGAGAGCCGTGCCGTTCGCGTTCAGCAGTTTGTCGGCCGCGGGGTTGCCGGTGATGAAGAGGGTTCCTGCCATGTCGGGTCTCCTGTGGTCGCTGCGGGGTTTCAGTCTCTCGTCAATGCGTGCGTCGCGTCGGGATCTATGCCGAGGTCGGCTATCGCCCGGGCGACGGTGTCGGCGGTCACTCCGTGCGAGCCGACGAGGGTCGTGAGCACTGCCACGACCACATGCTCGGCGTCGATCTCGAAGAAGCGGCGGAGCGCCTCACGGGTGTCGCTGCGCCCCATGCCGTCGGTGCCGAGGGCGAGGAACCGTCGACCCGGCAGGTGCGGGGCGAGTTGGTCCGCCACTACACGCATGTAGTCGGTGACGGCGACGATTGGGGCATCTCCATCGAGTGTGCGGGCGAGTGTCGAGGTGCGCGCCGGTGCGGTCGGGTGCAACCGGTTCCAGCGTTCGGTTTCGACAGCGTCGTCGCGGAGTGACTTCCACGAGGGTGTCGACCAAAGAGTGACCGAGATGCCGTGGCGCTCGGCGAGGATCACGGCCGCTCGCTCGGCCGCGGCGTAGGCAGAGCCGGAGAACATGATGTTCGCCGCCGCGACACCGTCGGATGCTCGCCACTTGTAGAGGCCGTTCACGATGTCGGCATCGGTGACATGGGCGGGGCGCGCCGGCATCTGGATGTTCTCGTTGTAGAGCGTGAGGTAATAGAAGATGTCAGCCGGGTCGGTTCCATACATGCGCTCGATGCCGTGCTTGACGATGGCCGCGGTTTCGAAAGCAAACGCCGGGTCGTATGCCATGCACGCCGGAATGGTGGAGGCGAGCAGCTGGCTGTGGCCGTCCTGGTGCTGCAGGCCCTCGCCGAGCAGGGTCGTGCGACCGGCAGTTGCGCCGAGGAGGAAGCCGCGCGTGCGCGAGTCTGCCGCCTGCCAGGCGAGGTCGCCGACGCGCTGGAAACCGAACATCGAATAAAAGATGAAGAACGGCACCATCGGCACGCCGAGATTGGCGTAGCTGGAGCCCGCGGCGATGAAGCTGCTCATCGCGCCGGCCTCGGTGATGCCCTCTTCGAGAATTTGACCCTGCGTCGACTCCGAGTACGAGAGCAGAAGGTCGTGGTCGACCGGCTCGTACTTCTGGCCCTGCGGGGCGTAGATCTGCACCTCGCGGAACATCGAGTCCATGCCGAACGTGCGCGCCTCGTCGGGAACGATCGGCACCGCACGCGGGCCGAAGTCGGGGTCGCGGACGAGATTGCGCAGCAGGCGCACGAAGGCCATCGTTGTCGAAACGGCTTGTGCACCCGATCCTGCGTCAAACTCTGCGAATGCCGTCGGTGCAGGAAGAATCAACGGTCGACGCGTGCGCACGAGTCGCTGGGGGAGCGGGCCGTCGAGCGCGCGACGTCGCTGCACCATGTACTGGTGCTCGACGGTGTCGGGGCCCGGTCGGAAGAACGGCGGCTCGTCTTCGTCGAGAGCGGAGTCGGGAATCTCGCTCTCGAGGTGCAGCCGGTCGCGCAAGGTGCGCAGCTGCTCGAAGTTCATCTTCTTGATCTGGTGCGTCGCGTTGCGTGCCTCGATCGCCGACCCGAGCGTCCACCCCTTGATCGTCTTGGCGAGGATCACGGTCGGGCGACCGGTGCCGAGATTGTCGACGGCCGTCTTGTACGCGGCGTAGAGCTTGCGGTAGTCGTGTCCGCCGCGGGGAAGCGTGCGCAGTTCCTCGTCGGAGAGGTGCGCCACCATCTGGCGCAGGCGCGGGTCGGGACCGAAAAAGTGCTCGCGGATGTAGGCGCCGTCTTCGATGGTGTAGCGCTGGAACTCGCCGTCGACGGTGGAGTTCATCTTGTTGAGGAGGACGCCGTCGACGTCGCGCGCGAGCAGCTCGTCCCAGCGCGAGCCCCAGATCACCTTGATCACGTTCCATCCGGCACCGCGATAGAGCGCCTCGAGTTCCTGAATGATCTTGCCGTTGCCGCGCACCGGTCCGTCGAGACGCTGCAGGTTGCAGTTCACGACGAAGACAAGATTGTCGAGGTGCTCGCGCGCTGCGAAGGCGATCGCGGCCGTGGTCTCCGGTTCGTCCGATTCGCCGTCGCCGATGAAGCACCACACGCGGCTGCCGGTGGTGTCGTCGATGCGGCGGTTGTGGAGGTAGCGGTTGAAGCGCGCCTGGTAGGCGGCCGTGATCGGTCCGAGCCCCATCGACACCGTCGGGAACTCCCAGAAGGCGGGCATGAGGCGCGGGTGCGGGTAACTCGACAGGCCGCGACCGTCGCGGCCGATCTCGCGCCGGAAGGAGTCGAGGTCGGACTCGTCGAGCCGGCCCTCGAGATAGGCGCGCGCGTAGATGCCCGGTGCCGTGTGTCCCTGGATGTACACGTGGTCGCCCGGCGTGCCGTTGTCCTTCCCGCGGAAGAAATGGTTGAACCCGATCTCGTACAGGCTCGCCGAGGATGCATACGTCGAGAGGTGCCCTCCGATGCCCTCTGCGGCGTGGTTCGCGCGCGACACCATAACGGCCGCGTTCCACCGCACGTAGGCCCTGATGCGTCGCTCGATGTGTTCGTCGCCCGGGAACCATGGTTCCGATTCGCGCGGAATCGTGTTGACGTACGGCGTCGAAACGGTCGCGGGAAAACTCACCTGCTGCTGCTGTGCGCGCTCGAGAAGGCGCGACAACAGGTAACGCGCCCTGGTCTTGCCGGCGGTCTCGACGATCTGGTCGAGCGCCTCGAGCCACTCGGAGGTCTCGTCGGGATCGGTGTCGGGCAACTGGTGAATCGATCCGTCGAACAGCACGGCTCCATTCTCCCACCACCGAGCAGGTTTCGCGTCCCGTGCCGCGTCCGTGACCCATCCCGCATGCGGGGCGGTCGGTGGGGGACAATTTCATTCGTGACAGTTGCAGACGCGAACGACGTGCTCGTCGTCTACACAGACGGTGCATGTTCGGGAAATCCCGGCCCGGGTGGCTGGGCGTGGGCCGTCGCTCCTGGGGGTGAGCCGCAACGAGCCGGAGGCGAGGATCACACCACGAACCAGCGCATGGAACTGGTTGCGGTGCTCGACGCGGTGCGTGAGTTCGCCTCCGACTCGCGCGTGATTCGCATCGTGTCCGACTCGAACTACGTCGTGAAGTGCTTCAACGACGGCTGGTGGCGCGGCTGGCTGGCCAAGGGCTGGCGCAACTCGCAGCGTCAACCGGTTGCGAACCGGGATCTGTGGGAGCCGTTGATCGATCTCGTCAACTCCCGCGGTCGCGTGGAGTTCGAGTGGGTCAAGGGACACAGCGGCGACCCGATGAACGACCTCGTGGACGCACTCGCAGTGGCGCGCACGACAGGCCGCTGACCTCGAGTTGTGGGCGGGGCACCCGCCGTGCCTAGCCTGACCTCATGAATTTGAACGGCGTCAGCGCAGTGGTCACAGGCGGTGCCTCGGGCATCGGAGCGGCATCGGTCCGCCTTCTCGCGCAGGAAGGAGCAAAGGTCGTCATCGCCGACCTCGAGCGCCAGCGCGAGCAGGGCGAGGCACTTGCCAAGGAAGTCGGCAATGCGGCGTTCTGCCCGGTCGACGTGACGGTCACCGAAGAGATCATCAACGCAGTCGAGATGGCCAAGTCAATGGGTCCGCTCCGCGTGCTCGTGAACTCGGCAGGCATCGGGTGGGCGCAGCGCACCGTCGGCAAGGACGGCTCGTACGAATCGGCCGCGAACATCGAGGCGTTCAAGAAGGTGATCGCGATCAACCTGATCGGCACCTTCGATGCCATCCGCATCGCGGCAACCGCGATGAGCCAGACCGAGCCGCTCGAAGACGGCGAGCGCGGCGCAATCGTGAACATCGCGTCGGTCGCGGCGTTCGACGGACAGATCGGCCAGAACGCCTACTCGGCGTCGAAGGGCGGCGTGGTCGGCATGACCCTGCCGGTGGCGCGCGACCTCGCGGCCGTGGGCGTGCGCGTGAACACCGTCGCACCCGGTCTCATCGACACGCCGATCTACGGCAGCGGCGACGCGAGCGAGGCGTTCAAGGCGCAGCTGCAGAAGGGCGTGCTCTTCCCGCAGAAGCTCGGCAAGCCCGAGCAGCTCGCATCGATGGTGCTCGAGTGCGTCAAGAACAGCTACATGAACGCAGAGACGATCAGGGTCGACGGCGGCATTCGCATGCCACCCAAGTGACCGTCTGGCACGACGATCCGTACACGCCGGTCGATCGGCGTCCACTCTCAGAGTCCCCGGGTGCGAGCCCGGGGACTCGCCGTATGTGCCCTGTTCCCGACGACTGGGTGCCGCCGGCCCGCGCCGCGGCGCGATTACGCGGCGGGGCCCGTCCGCTCCCGCCGGGGCAGTGGGTGTCGCCGGTCGACGACGACTGGGCGCCGACGCGCGAGATGAAGCGGGCACTCGTGGTCGACCGTCCTCGTGATGTCCTCGCATGGTTGCCGGGCTCGGAAGAGGCGTGCGAGGAGGCGGCGGCCGGCGTTCTCGGATCGGTGTCGGCTCCGTTGTCGACGGCAACAGGGATCGATGCGCTCGTCGACGCCGCGCTCGAGGTGGCCGATGATCTGTGCCTCCTTGCCGAGCGCGAGGGTCGACTCCGCCTGGTGGCCGCGGTGCTCTGCTCGCCGAACCGTTGGCGTCTGGCCGACAAGATCGGCGGCACGATGGACGACATCCATGAACCTGTTGCGAGGTACGACGTCGACCTGTCGTCGCCGGTTGGTGCGATGCTGGCGCGGCTTACCCCCGAGCGTCCCGTGTGGCGGCTCAATTGGGGACTGGCGAACCATCCGGCCCTGTTTCAGCCCGTGGCGCCGCCCGTCACCGCCGACATCGACCCTGCACGTCTGTGGTTCCGCGTCGAATGGCAGACGCTACGACGCTTGCCGGTCACCGGTGCGGTGTTGTTCGGTATTCGCACGCATCTCGAGACTCTCGAGAGTCTCACCTCGCGAGAACGGGGTTTGGTGCAGGACTTCGGCGACCTGGTGACGAAGCTTCCCGACGATGTCGCCGAGTACAAGGGCATCGCGCCGTACCGTTCGGCGATCGGGGAGTTCATCGAACGGCGCGTCGCGGGCGGCTGATCGGCGCGCCAATCATGTGGAACGGCGAATTGCGGGCGGCTGACCGGCGCGGCGATTAAGCGGCGATCAAGTGGTGTAGTCGGCGTTGATTCGCACGTAGCCGTCGGTGAGGTCGCAGCCCCACACGGTTGCCGATGCACTTCCGGTGCCGAGCGACACATGAATTGTCACGGTGTCGCCGGACATGTACGCAGACAATGCCGCGAGACCCGAGTCGTCGACACGGCGCGGGTACACCTCGTGGTCGCCGAAGCGAATGACGACTGAGTCCTGGTCGATGTCGTCGTACTGCGAACACTTGCCGACGGCCATCGCCACGCGGCCCCAGTTCGGGTCGGCCCCGTGCACGGCTGTCTTGACGAGAGGGGAGTTCACGATCGCCTTGGCAACCGTCTTGGCTTGGTCGTCGTCTCGCGCCGCATCGACCGTCACTTCGATCAGCGTCTCTGCGCCCTCGCCGTCTCGCGCGATCTTCTTCGTCAGTTCGAGCAGGACGGTGTGCAGCGCGTCTTCGAGGGCCGACTCGTCGACTGCGCCGGCCGCGCCGCTCGCCATCACGATCGCGGTGTCGCTCGTCGAGGTGTCGGTGTCGACAGACACGCAGTTGAGGGTCGTGTCCACGGCACGGCGAAACAGGCGGTCGAGAACCGACGAGGGAACCCGAGCGTCGGTGAAGACGAGGGCGATGAGGGTCGCCATGTCGGGCTCGATCATGCCGACACCTTTCGCAACGCCAACGACTCGTGCGTCCGATCCGGCCACGCGAGCCTCGCTGATCTTCGGCACGGTGTCGGTGGTCATGATGCCGCGCGCGACGTCGTCGGCCGATGCGCCCGGCAGAGGAACGGGCAGTGCCGAGACGCCGGAACGAATGCGATCCATGGGGTAGGGGCGCCCGATCACACCCGTCGATGCGACAAGCACGTCGTCGGTCGCGACACCGAGTTTCGATGCCACGGCCGACACGAGGTCTTCGGCGTCGCTCACACCTTGGGCGCCGTTTGCAACGTTTGCGTTCTTCGACACGACGACGACGGCACGAGCCTCGCCGGAGGCCACATGGCGACGCGAGATGACCACGCTCGGTCCGGCAAAGCGGCTCTTTGTGAACACCCCGGAGGCCGTTGCGCCCGACGGAGCGGCAACCACGGTGAAGTCGTCGGAGGAGTCCTTCACTCCGATGTTCGTCACGTGGCAGGAGAAACCGGATGGCAAGAGGACTGTCACGACGGATGTGTCTAGCACCGGGGGTGTGGTCGTTCGTGCTTGGTCGCGCGTTTAGATTGGGACGGTGCGCAGCATCGTCGTGAACGGCACCGTGGTGAATGCCAGCGGTCGCGCCGAGGCCGACGTGGTGGTGGTGGGAGACAAGGTCGAGGCCGTCGTGCCTCGCGCCGCAGGCGGCGTCGTTCCCGCGGAGGGCGACCTGGTGATCGACGCGACCGGGTGCCTGGTGGTGCCCGGCGGAGTCGATGCGCACGTGCACATGCAGCTCGACACCGGTGCCGAGACCTCGTCGGACACCTTCGAGACGGGCACGATCGCCGCTGCCCACGGCGGCACGCCAACCATCATCGATTTCGCTGAGCAGCGCGCCGGCGGATCGGTTCCGGACTCGTTTGAGAAGCGACTCGCCGAGGCGGCCGACTGCGTCATCGACTGGGGTCTGCATCAGGTGCTCGGCGGTGTGAACGACCAGGCGCTCGTGGACGCGCGCGCACTGGTGGAGCGCGAGGGCGTGGGGTCGATCAAGTTGTTCATGGCCTACCCCGGGAGGCTCTACTCAGACGACGGACAGATGCTGCGCGCACTGCAGATGTGCGCCGAGACCGGGATGATGGCGATGGTGCACGCAGAGAACGGTCTTGCCATCGACGTGCTGATCGCACAGGCGATCGCCGACGGGCACACGACGCCCGAGTGGCATTCGCGCACGAGACCGCCCGAGTTGGAAGCCGAGGCCGTGCATCGCGCGGCCGTTCTCTCGCGTGTCGCGGGCAATGCACCGCTCTACATCGTTCACCTGTCGAGTTCGCATGCACTTCACGAAGTGGTCGAGGCGCGCGGTCGCGGCACGAACATCTTCGCCGAGACGTGCCCGCAGTATCTGCATCTCTCCCTTGAGGAACACCTCGGAAAGGGGTGGCCCGACGGCGCCGCCTACATCTGTTCGACACCGCTGCGTTCGCGCGCAGAAGGACACCAGGCCGACCTGTGGGAGGGTTTGCGAGCCGACGAACTCGCTGTCGTGTCGACCGATCACTGCCCGTTCTGTCTTCGCGAGCAGAAGATGGTGCACGGGCTCACCTTCGATGTAGTGCCGAACGGGATCGGCGGAGTCGAACACCGCATGGACCTCGTGCACCAAGGAGTGGTGGGCGGAATGATCTCGCTCGAGCGCTGGGTCGATGTGTGCTCGGCCGCGCCGGCTCGGCTCTTCGGGCTTCCGTCGAAGGGCGCCGTCGCGCCCGGCATGGACGCCGACATCGTGGTGTACGACCCGAACCAGGTGCACGTTCTCGGCGCCGGAACGCACCACATGAACCTCGATCACTCGGCGTACGAGGGCATGTCGGTGACCGGCGCGGTGCGCACGGTGATGTCGCGCGGCGAGGTGATCGTCGACGAAGGCACGTTCCGCGGCCGTGCGGGTCGCGGCCGCTACCTCAGGCGGTCGATCTCCGACGCGGTTCGCTGAACTGTCTCGTCGTCGGGCGTTGCCGTCAGGAGAACATTGCGACGAGGCGACCGAGCGTCTTGTCGATGGCGTTCGCGTTGTACTTCTGGGCGTTCATGACCTTCAGCATGAGAGGCGCGCGATTGGTCGACCAGTCGAACTCTTCGGTGACCTTCGTGCCGCCCTCGACCGGCTCGAGGATGTATCGCCACACGTGCCCGCCGACATGGCGCCACCCGATGCGGCGTCCCTCCTCGAACTCCACGACAGTGTTGGTCATCGAATACGGAACGACGATGCGCATTTTCATTCCGAACTTGGCCCCGAGCGACAGGCGCTCAGGTGCATCGACGAACGCATCACGAACCGAGCCCGATCCGTCGAACTCGCGGTGGCGTCGTGCATCTGCGAGGACGTCGAAGATCTTGTCGGCGCTCGCGGGCACGACCGTCGAACGCGAGACAACCTTTCCGTGGTCGTGTACCTGGATGTTCGTCATGGTGTCTCCCTGGGTCGTGCGGCCTGCGCCACGGTTGGGTCAGCGCGACGCGCCGGCGAGATGTTCAACAACCGACTCGGCGCATCTTCTTCCCGAGAACATCGCACCTTGAATGCTCGCAGTGTCGCGGTGGTCGCCGGCGACGAACAGGCCGTCGCCCAACGACACGGGTTTTTTCGGCGAAAACGGTGGGTCTTGCGCGGGTTGACCGTGTGCAATGCGGTCGGTGCGCAGGTGGCGCCATTGGTCGACCTGGGCTCCCCACCATTGGCGCAACTGCGCTCGGGCGACATTTTCGATGTCACCCTCGACGACCCCGGGCAGTGCGGCGGCGATGAGATGACGACCGACCGGCGCGTAGTCGGGAGCAACATTCGACATCACGGCAACGTTCAACACCGGGCCGCCACCAGTTCCGTCGAGAACGATGTACTTGCCCTCGATCGGCGCGCGAGGAGCGTCGAACCACACGCAGCCGGCGGCGCGCGACCCTACTGCTGGGAGATCGAGCAGGCGTGAGGCGACGGGTCCCTCTGTGGCGACGACGACCGCGCGAGCCGAGATCGTCTCGCCGCGTTCGGTGCGTATTTCCCCGGGGGCGATGCGGGCGACTGGAGTCGACAGGTGGACGGGCACCGTGCGCAGACTTTCGGCCAGTTGCGCGGTGATCTGCCCCATGCCGCGCGCCGGAACCGCCGAATCACCTGTTGCCAATGTGCGGAAGATCACGTCAAACATGCGCGACGACGCCGACAGGTGCGGGTCGAGCTGAATGCCGCCGAAGAGCGGAGTGAAGAAGCGCTCGATCGCGTCGTGCGAAAAACCTCGCTCACGGAGCGCGTCGCGCGTGGGGATGTCTGCTCCACGAAGCAAGGCGCGCGGGTCGGCGCGGCGCAGACGCGCACGCAGAAGCCCAACCCGCGCCTTGTCAGTAACCGACCCGATCGGGGCCAGCGCGGTCGACAGGGTCGTTGTCGGCCGGCGAAATGGGTCGCCGATGACGGTGCCCTTGCCGTTGCGCCACATGATCGCGCCCGGCTCGAACGCCCGCAGGTCGAGGGCGTCGATGTCGAGATGACGGTGAATCTCGGGGTACCCGGTGAGGAGAACTTGGAAGCCGCGGTCGAGCGTGAAACCGTCGACAATGTCGGACCGAACACGGCCACCGACCCCGTTTGATGCTTCGAGAACGACCGTGTCGACGCCAGCCACGTCGAGCACATGCGCGGCGGTGAGCCCGGCGAGTCCCGCACCGACGATGACGACGTCAGCCGAGGCGGGAAGCGGGGGAGTGGTCATTTCTTCAGCAGTGCTCGCAGTGCGGTCTCGAGGTCGGAGTGCGCGAAACGGTATCCGTCGGACACGAGCGCCCGAGGAACCACGCGCTGCCCGGTGAACAACAGCGCATCTGCGAGTTCGCCGCCGAGCAACAAGCGGGGCCCGAACGAGGGAACCGGGAACAGCGCCGGCCGCGACAGCACTCTGGCGAGCACGCGGGTGAACTCGGCGTTGGTCACCGGCTCGGGTGCCACGAGGTTCACCGCGCCCGACAGCGAACTGCCGAGGAGGTGTGTGATCGCACCGACCTCATCGTCGATCGAGATCCAGCTCTGCCACTGTCGACCGTTCCCGAACCGGCCGCCGAGGCCGAGGCGGAACAACGGCAACTGCTTCTTCAGTGCACCACCCTTCGGCGACAGCACGATTCCCGTGCGCAGGTGCACGATTCGAGTACCCGCCTGCTCGGCGGGACCGGAGGCCTCTTCCCACTGACGACAGACATCGGCGAGGAATCCGTCACCGTGCGAGGCGTTCTCGGGCAGTTCTTCGTCGCCGCGGGGTCCGTAGATGCCGATTGCAGATCCCGACAGGAAGACCGTCGGCCCATTCTCGACCGCCGCGATTGAACGCGCGAGAAGGTCGGTCGACTTCGTGCGGCTCTCGAGAATCTCGCGCTTGTACGAATCGCTCCACCGCTTGTCGCCGATGCCTGCACCGGCGAGATGCACCACGGCGTCGACACCTGCCAGATGAGCGGGGTCGAGGATGCCCTCTGCCGGGTTCCACTGCACCTCACGGTCGCGGGCCGGTCGACGCACGGCGCGCACCACCGTGTGGCCGTGTGCCTCGAGTGACGGCACCAAGGCCGAACCAATGAGACCAGAGGCCCCTGTGACGAGAATCTTCATGTCGGAGTCAACACCGTTCGTGGCGTGGTTGTTCCGCACTCCTAACCTGAACACCGCGCAATGGCGCCGACGTCGAAGATGGCCACACGATGAGCACCCGGAAATTGATACTCACCGCACTTGTCTGTGGAATCGTCATCATTCTCGCCGGTGGCTTCAAGTTGCTGCAGATCTCGACCGACGACTCCGAAGTGTCGTTCCTCGCCGCAGGGGCCGATGCCACGCTCGGCGACATGACGGTCTCCGTACGGTCCGTCGACCAGCAGGCCGATGCGACGCGTGTCACGGTCACAATGGTCGGGGTCGATGGTGCCGATGCTCTCGAGGGGTGGCGGCTCGTGGCCTCCGGCGAGGCGGTGGTGCCTCTGGTTGTGAGCGATGGCATGGCATGTCAGGTCACATCGGCGGTCTCGCCCACCACCTGCGTCGTCACGTTCCCGCCGTCGGAGGGCACCGTGACGGTTGCTTATTTGCGTGCAGGCAGCCGTGCACAGTGGTCGCCGTAGGCACAACCGCTACCGTTGAAGTCGCCCGCGCGGCACGACTCGCAATCCGTCGATAGGAGATACACCCCATGGCTGATCAGTTCGATCTCGTCGTCGTGGGAGGCGGGCCCGGCGGGTACGCCGCCGCGTTCTACGGTGCGTCCGCCGGACTCAATGTCGCCCTGGTGGAGAAGGACACAATCGGCGGCACGTGCCTGAACCGTGGTTGCATCCCGGCCAAGGCCTTCCTCGAGACCGCCGCCGCGCGCCGCCACGTCGAGCACGCACATGAATTCGGTATCGGTGCGACGGTCGGTGCCGTCGACTTCGCCGTCGCCCAGGCGCGCAAGCAGAAGATCGTCGACGGACTGGTGAAAGGTCTCACGGGGCTGACGAAGGCGAAGAAGGTCACCTACCTGCTCGGTGTCGGCTCGCTGAACGGCGACAACTCAGTCACGGTGACCGCAGCCGACGGAACGGTGACGCAACTTGCCGCTCCCGCCGTCATCTTGGCGGCCGGAAGCGTGCCGCGCACGATCCCCGGATTCGAGCCGGGCGGGCCGATCATGACGTCGGACGAAGTTCTGATGCTTGATCGCGTGCCGTCGCGGATCGCGGTGATCGGCGGCGGTGCGATCGGATGCGAATTCGCATCGACGTTCGCCGACCTCGGGTCGCAGGTGACGATTCTCGAGGGACTTCCGAAGATTCTCCCTGGACTCGACGCAGACGTTGCCAACGTCGTGGTGCGCGCGTTCCAGAAGAAGAAGATCGACATCAAGACGGGTGTCTCGGTGACCGGTCACACCCCGAATGGAAGCGGCACCGTCGTCTCGTACGGCGAGGGCCAGACTCTCGAAGTGGACGCAGTCGTCGTCTCTGTCGGTCGTCGTCCGTTCCCCGACCAGTTGGGGTTGGCAGCAACCAAGGTGGCCGTCAGCGACCGAGGGTTCGTAGAGGTCGACGCGCACTGTCGCACCAACGTGGCGGGAGTGTGGGCGATCGGCGACCTCGTGAACACACCCCAGCTCGCACACGTTGCGTACGCCGAGGCGATTCTTGTGGTGCGCCAAGTTCTCGGCGAGACGGGCGTCCCTGTCGATCACGACCGGGGGCCCGGGGCCATCTACTGCAGCCCCGAGGTGGCGTGGGCGGGCCCCGGCGAAGAGGCGGCGAAGGCCGCGGGTCACGACGTGGTCGTGGCGAAGCACCAGTTCCGCGCCAACAGCCGCGCGCAGATCCTCGGCGAGATCGACGGCCTCGTGAAGATCATCGCGAAGAAGAACGCTGACGGATCCGCCGGTCAGGTGCTGGGCGTGCACATGGTCGGGCCGTGGGTCACTGAGCAGCTCTCCGGCGGCTACCTAGCCGTCAACTGGGAAGCCAACGTCGACGAGATCGCGCACTTCATCCAGCCGCATCCGAGCCTCACCGAATTGTTCGGAGAGACCGTGATGTCACTCACCGGCCGCAGCATCAACGCATAGGGTCGACGCAGGTACAAAGGACGGACATGGCAGAGATCACACTTCCTCAGCTCGGCGAAACGGTCACCGAAGGGACCATCACGCGCTGGTTCAAGGCGGTCGGCGACACAGTCGCGGCCGACGAGCCGTTGTTCGAGGTGTCGACCGACAAGGTCGACACCGAGGTTCCGTCGCCGATCGCGGGCACGTTGCTCGAGATTCGCGTGCCAGAGGGCGAGACGGTGCCGGTCGGCGCCGTGATCGCGGTCGTCGGCGACTCTGCCGGCGCACCTGCTCCGGCCCCTGCTGCGCCCTCCTCGGCACCTGTAGCGCCGTCGACCGACGCCGGTGCACTCCCTCCGGTCGAACGCACCGGGTCGTCCGCGGCGCACGGTGCCGGGGCACCGGAGACGCCGGCCGCCGCACCTGCACCCGTCGCGCCGGGCGCCCCCGCGCCGGCGGCACCGGTCGGGGGAGAAAGCAGTAGTGGAGTGGTGTTGTCGCCGATCGTGCGCAAGCTGATCGCCGAGAACGGACTCGACGCGTCGACGATTCGCGGCACCGGCCCCGGTGGCCGAATCACCCGCGACGACGTGCTCGCCGTCATCGACTCGCGCGGCGGTGCGGCGCCTGCCGCCCCGTCAGCACCGGCTGCACCGTCGGCACCCGCGTCTGCTCCGGCTGCTGCACCCGCGCCGCGTGCGGCGGCGCCCCGCGTGCAGGCGGGTGCACGCGACGAAGTGGTCTCGCTGTCGCGTATCCGCCAGGCGACCGGTGCGCACATGCTGATGAGCAAGAGCACCAGTCCGCACGCGTTCAGCGTCGTCGAGGTTGACTACGCGAACGTCGATGCTGCTCGCTCCCGCGCAAAGGAAGAGTTCCGCGCCACCGAGGGGTTCAGCCTCACCTACCTGCCGTTCATCTCGCGCGCGGCGATCGACGCCCTCGTCGACTTCCCGCACATGAACGCATCCTTGGGCGAGAACGAGTTGATCGTTCATCGTTACGTTGATCTCGGCATCGCCGTCGACCTCGACTACGAAGGCCTTCTGGTTCCGGTCATCCGTGACGCAGAAGGCAAGCGACTGCGTGCGATCGCGCGCGAGACGAACGATCTCGCCTCGCGCGCGCGCGGCCCCGCACACGCCCTTGTCGAGGTGGAGGCCGAGGGGGGGCGCGCGGCCGGCGCGTCACCCCCGACGAGATCTCGGGTGCGACGTTCACGATCACGAACAACGGCTCGGCGGGTTCGGTCCTGACGATGCCGATCATCAACCAGCCGCAGGTGGCAATTCTCTCCACGGACGCGATCGTGAAGAAGCCCGTTGTGATCACGGTTCCCGGCGGTGGCGAGTCGATTGCCATTCATCCGGTCGGCAACCTGGCGATGGCGTGGGACCACCGCGCCTTTGACGGCGCGTACGCGGCGGGGTTCCTGGTTCGGGTGAAGGACATTCTCGAGACCCGCGACTGGTCGTCCGAGGTCTAGGGGAAGGCGCGGCAGGGAACACCTGATGGCCGCATCGAACGAGACGCTGCGGGTTCGCTGGCTGGGAACCGTTCCGTACCGCGAGGCTCTCGCGGTGCAGGAAGCGACCTTTCGCCACGGGACCGGCAATCATCTGTTGCTGCTCGAGCATCCGCACGTCTTCACCCACGGTCCGTCGGCGGATCTTTCAACCAACCTCAAGTGCGATCCGGCCGACGTCGCCGCCGAACTTGTGAGCGTCAAGCGCGGGGGTGACGTCACGTACCACGGGCCGGGTCAACTGGTCGGGTATCCACTTCTCGCTCTCGAGGGGCGCAACGGTCCGGCCGACATGACCGACGCGTCGGCGTATGTGCACTCGGTGGAGGACGTTCTCATCGGCGCACTCGCCGACCTCGGGCTGTCGACGTCGCGGTTTGACGGCTACCCGGGCGTGTGGGTGGGCGTCGGGGCTCGGCCGAGAAAGATCGCCGCCATCGGTGTGCGCGTGGGGCGAGGGCGGACGATGCACGGCTTCGCGCTCAATGTCGCACCCGATCTGACGTACATGCGCGACCACATCGTGCCGTGCGGCATCGCTGAGCACCCCGTGACCTCTCTCGCCGAGGAAGGTGTCAACGTCACAATGAGAGAAGTCGTCGACGCAGTCGTAGCCCGCGCGGCGGCGGTGTGGGGCGATGGAACAATCGAGCGACAGGACGTCGCGTGGTGGGAACGCCCCGAAGACCTTTCGGCCTTCTCCCGCGGCGAAGGGCCGGGTGCACCGGTGCGGCTCATGGGGCGACTCGCACGTGCGGGGGTGACCGATGCGGTACCTCTGTCGGAGCAGAAGCCCGACTGGATCCGCCCGCACGTGCGCCACGGAGAAGAGGTGCTCGGGTTGAAAAAGACCCGCCGCGACCTGTCGCTGGTGACCGTGTGCGAGGAAGCAGGGTGCCCGAACCTCTCGGAATGCTGGAGTGACGGCACAGCGACGTTCATGGTGCTCGGCGAACGGTGCACACGGGCATGCGGCTTCTGTCTGATCGACACGCGCAAACCCGAGGCACCCGATGCCGACGAACCGGCACGTGTCGCCGAAGCAGTGCGTCGCATGGGACTCGGCCACGTGGTGCTGACAATGGTTGCCCGCGATGACCTGGCCGACGACGGCATGACACATGTGGCCCGCTGCATCGAGCAGATTCGTGCGATGGATGCCTCGACGCGGATCGAGACGCTCGTGTCCGACGCACGCGGCAGTTCCTCGCTCGACATTCTGATCGAGGCGGAGCCCGACGTGTTCAACCACAACATCGAGACCGTCGCCCGTCTGCAGCGCGCGGTTCGGCCGTCGGCAGGGTACGCACGGAGCCTGTCGGTGCTCTCGCGGGCCAGGACCGCCGGGTTGTGCACCAAATCAGGCATCATCGTGGGCATGGGTGAAACCGACGACGAGGTGCGAGGCACGCTCGCCGACTTGGCCGCCGTCGGTGTCGAGATCGTCACCATCGGCCAGTACCTGCGGCCGACCGCGAACCACTTGCCGGTGGCGCGCTGGGTGACTCCGGAGATGTTCGCGCTCTACAAGACATGGGGTGAAGAGATGGGAATTGCGCACGTGGAGTCGAGCCCGCTGACTCGATCGAGCTATCACGCGCGGGAGGCGGCCGAGACCGCCGGGGGCAGGTCGGTGGCCGTGTCGATCGGTGTGCGCCCATGAGCGGCGCAGTCCACGCCGAGGCGGTGTACGCGGAGCGTCTTGCGCGCGTGCGCGCGGAGATGTCGGCGCGCAACGTCGATGCTCTGATCGTCTCTGTCGGTCGCGACCTGCCGTACCTGGTCGGCTATGAGGCGATGCCGCTCGAACGCCTGACATTGCTCGTGGTTCCGCGGGAGGGGGAGGCGACGATGCTCATTCCGCGTCTCGAGGCGCCGCGCGTGGCCGACATGCCGTCGGTGTTCACCCTGAAGCCGTGGAACGAAACCGACGACCCGGTGGCCCTCGCCCATGACCTGCTCGGCGCCGCCGGCACGGTGGCGGTCGGCGACCAGATGTGGTCGCGTTTCCTCGTGGAACTGCTCGGTCACCGGCCTCGTGGGTCATGGGTTCGCTCGCAAGTGGTGATGGAGGCGCTGCGTTCGCGCAAGGATGCGGCCGAGATCGCGGCTCTTGCCGCGGCCGCCGCCGCGGCCGACCGGGTCGCCGCCCAATTGCAGGCCGGCGACATCGCACTCGTGGGGCGCACCGAGGCGCAAGTGTCGGCCGACATCTCTGCGCGCCTGATTGCCGAGGGCCACGACAAGGTCAACTTCGCAATTGTCGCCGCGGGCGAGAACGCCGCGAGCCCGCATCACCATGCGGGCGAACGCGTCATTGGCGAAGGCGAGATCGTGCTGTGCGATTTCGGCGGCACGAAGGACGGCTACTGCAGCGACATCACCCGCTGCGTTCACCTCGGTGAACCGCCACGTGACATCGTCGAGGCATACGAGGCCCTTCATGAGGCCCAGGCCGCGGGTGTCGCCGCAGGAAAGGTCGGCGTGCCGTGCCAGGATGTCGACACCGCGGCACGATCGGTGCTCGACGCCGCCGGGTACGGGGAGTGGTTCGTGCACCGAACCGGCCACGGCATCGGCATGGAAGAGCATGAGGACCCGTACATGGTGCAGGGCAACGACACCCTGATCGAGGCGGGTCACGCCTACAGCGTGGAGCCGGGCATCTACATTCCCGGACGCTGGGGCATGCGACTCGAGGACATCGTCGTGGCGACCGACGACGGCCCGCGCGCACTGAACACCGCAGACCACTCGCTCGTGGTTCTCGGAGTCTGACGTAGACGCGACAAAGTCCATGATTCGTCTCGATGCGGCAACCGTCCTCCTGCAATGGGCGACAGGAGGAATGTTCTTTCTGTGGTGGACCACGCGCCGCCACGAAATCGGTGCAGGGTACGGCTGGCTGCTGCGCGGAACCTTTGCGGCGCTCGCGATCGGGTCGGTCGCTTCCGCACGGGCCACCGACCCGTTGCTCGTGCGCGATGTCGCGGCCGCCGGAGTCGCAGTTGCCGCGCTGGCGACGATTCGGCGGCGCAACGCCACATGGGACCTGCTCGCTCCGCTGGTCGGCGCCGTTGGAGTTCTCGCCGCCGGGGTCGACGCGGCCGATGCGGGCGGAAACGCGGTTGTCAGCGTGGTGCGCGTCGTCGTCGGAACGGTCTTCCTCGGGGCCGTCAGCGATTCGATGCTGCTCGGCCACTGGTACCTGGTGCAGCCGGGTCTGCCCCGATCGATCCTGAGCGAACTCGTGACGGTGATGCGTGTTGTCGGACCGGTGGAGATCGCGGCGATGCTGCTGCCGACCGGAATGGTGAGCGTTCTCGTCGGAACGGTCGACGACGGATGGGGCGGCACGCTCGGGTGGTTCTGGGTTGCATGTGCGGTGACGACGGTGGTGCTCGTGGAGGTCACGCGTCTCGCGCTGCGCGAACGCAGCTATTCGGCAGTGATGGCAGCAACAGGACTGTTGTACCTGGCGATCCTGACGGCGTTCGGCACGGACCTCGTCGCCCGCGCCGTCCTCGCCTGACGACGCGTCGACCGGTCGCTCAGAAGACGGCGCCGTCGGCGCGCAGTGCGGCCGGGTCGAAGCCCAGTTCGGCGGCGATCTCGTCTGTGTGTTCGCCGCACATCGGCGCATGCCCGGGCAGCGACGTCGGGGTCGTGCCGAAACGGGGTGCATTCCTCGCCTCGCGGATTCGACCCGCCACCGGGTGGTCGCGTTCGACGAACACGTTGTTGTGGACGACCTGCGGTTCGTCGGGCACCGAGGAGAGCGTGTTGATAGCGCTGGCCGGAACGTCGTGGATGACCGCGTTTTCGAGGAACTCTGCCACGGTGATCGAGTCGGTGAGCTTCTTCACCTCGGCCCGGTACTCGACGATGTTCGCCGACCGAGACGCGGCGTCGGCGAATCGCGGGTCGTCGATCAGATGCTCGCCGCCGAGTGCGCGCATGTACCCCTCAAACTCAGGTTGCGACACGGCCGTCACGGTGACGAAGCCGTCCTTCAATTCGAGTGCGCCGTAGTTCTCGCCGATCGTCGGGGCACGCTGCACGTCGTCGTCGAGTAGGGCAGCGTCCATCGCCGCGTCCGGCCACATGAACGAGATCGCCGAGTCGATCATCGAGACCTCGATGTGCTGTCCTCCGGCGCCGCGCTCGCGTGCGAACAGCGCGGCCGTCACAGCCTGGGCAACCGTGTACGAGGTGACCTTGTCGCAGACCAACGTGCGGAAGATCTGCGGTCGGCCGGTGACCTTGTCTGTCTGCACCGAGGCCAGTCCGGACGCCGCCTGGATCACGTTGTCGTAGACGCGCTGTCCGCTGCGGGGTCCGTCGGGCCCGAAACCGCTGATCGACACGTAGACGAGTCGCGGATTCAGCGCGTGCATGTCGACCCAGCCGAAGCCCAGCTTGTCGAGCGCGCCGGGTCGGAAGTTCTGGATCAGAACGTCGGCGTCGGCCACCAGTCGGCGCAGAAGGTCACGGCCGGTCTCGGTCTTCAGATTGACGCCGACCGAGCGCTTGCCTCGGTTGTGGAGGGCGAAGATGCCTGTCATGTCGTTCTTTCGCGACCCGAGATGGCGCATCATGTCACCGACGCCCGGCGACTCGACCTTCACGACCTCGGCTCCTTGGTCCGCGAGCATCATCGCGGCCAAGGGACCAGAGATCATCACCGACATGTCGACGACCTTCACGCCCGCGAGCGGACCGACGCCGGTCACAGCGGAGCTCCGGGCGCGACGAGAGGCCACGGTCGTTCGCGTTCGAGGATGTGCGCAAGTTCGAGCAGCACGGGCTCGCTGTGGTGGCGACCGATGATCTGCAGGCCGACGGGAAGACCCTCAACCATCCCCGCCGGCACCGAGATGCCGGGGTTTCCGTGGAGGTTGCATGGAAACGTGAGCACCCCGTTGTTCCGTGCGCCGGCCTTGATGCCACCGAAGACCGACGGGAGCGGTCCTTCGGCGGCGAACGCGACATCGGGGTTCGACGCAGCGATGATCAGGTCGACCTCGTCGAAGATCTCTGCCATGCGCTCGTTGAAGAGTGCGCGACGGTCCTCGAGTCGGGCGCGTGCTTCTGCGCCGTAGAGACCGTCGGCGAGCTCCATGCCAGCACGAATCTCTGGCGTCAACTGTTCTGCGCAGGAAGGCCACGCCTCACCGAGCATCGCGGCGATCTCGAGGTTGCCGCTGAGAGACCATGCGCGACCCATGCGCGGCAGTTCCGTGCCGACACTGTCGTTGCGCACGAGCCCGGCTGTCGCGACGAGATGTTCGGCCGCCTCCGCGAGCACCGACCACATCGCGGGCGACACCACGGCACCGCCCCAGTCGTCGACGATCGCGACCCGCAATCCGCGCACGGGCACAGAGCCGAGGCCGGCTTCCCATCCGTCGACACGGGGGAGCGAGAGAGGATCGCGGGCGTCGTGTCCGTTGGCGGCATCGAACCATCGTGCGGTGTCGCGGACGCTGCGCGACACGCACCCGACCGTGACGGTGAGATTGCCGTACTGCGAGCGAGGGCCGCGGGGAATGCGACCGTACGTCGCCTTGAGTCCGACGAGTCCGGTGAAGCCCGCCGGTATGCGAATCGAACCGCCACCGTCGCCGGCGGTGGCAAGACAGAACATTCCGCCCGCGACACCGGACGCGCTGCCACCCGATGATCCACCCGGTGTGCGGTCGGGGTTCCACGGGTTTCGCGTCGCTCCGTTCAGCAGGGTGCGCGTGAGATTGACGCCGCCGAATTCGCTCGCCGTCGTGAGTCCGAACGGGACCGCTCCGCCGCGCCGGGTGATGCGTTCGACCGGAATCGAAGTGTGCGTGGCGATGCGGTCGGCGAACACCATCGACGCCTCGGTCTCTGGCCAGCCCACGACCGAATCGAGTTCCTTTATGCCGATCGGCACGCCGCCGAAGGGGAGTGTGACGTGGGG
>JBMTOT010000021.1:0-24864 GCA_049442935.1 Ilumatobacteraceae bacterium
ACACCACCCTCTCAAGGTGGCGGCACGGGTTCGAATCCCGTTGGGAGTGCCAATTGTCCGGAGAGTCTCCCAGGAATTCGTCGAAATGTTCGCAGTTTTGGCTCTCGCAACGCTGTTCGTCCGTCAGTACTATCCCCTCATAGCGTCACCTGAGGGGGTTTCTCGTGAAGTTGCGACTGTTGATTCCGGCGGCTGCCATGGCGGCGCTGGCCGGCGTCTCTCCGGCGTCGATTGCACACGCGACGGTTGTTCCACCGGCATCACTGAATTTCGGTGTGGAGCTCGACCAGCAAAGTCTTCGCAGCGGCGCGGAGCCGAACTGCACGCCGTCACCGCTGGAGGTCGGACAGGCGGTCGCGACCACAGGTTCTGCTGACATGTCCTGCACAGTGACCATTAAGCAATCGGCCGTGGCACTGAGTGGCACTGTCTCGAATGCAGAACTCGCAGAGTCTGACCCGGGGTTCGATTCTGGTTCTCTCGCGATGAAGTGCAACATGGACCAACAGGTCACCACCAAGATGACGATCTCCCGCATGGGTGCCGAGATGACCTCATTCTCAGGCAAGACATCGCAGGCATGCTCATGGAAGATGACGTTCGCCGACGCGAAGTCGTCGACGCTTGCAGGCACCATGGAGGCGAACGGGACACTGGGGAGCAAGGACGGCTCGATTGACGGTGACACAGTGTCGATCGCTCTCGCATTGAAGGTGTACATGACCCAGGGCACCGGCGCGTTTGCCGGCTACACAGGTGGCGGTGCCTTCACCCGAACCGAGTCCATCGACCTTGACCTCCCGTCGAGCGGGGGCTCCTCGACGCCGACGCCTCAACCCGAAGGTGACGCACTTCAATCGTTCTGCTCCCAGAATGGAATTTCGCCGTGCACGACAGCGTCTCTTTCACAGTTCTGTCAGGCGAACCCGTCCAAGTGCTCGGCTCCTCCCGGTGCGAGCAGCCAGAGTGCGCGAAGCGGTCGCGTGGCGTCAAGCGGCGTGCGTTCGTTTGCTGAGGCATCGGCCTTGACTCTTTCGCTCAAGAAGAGCTCCGGCGCAGTCCGCATCATCTCTCCCGCACCTCCGACAGGTCAGCCGAAGGCGGCGGCGACGGTGACCAAGTCGACCCGCATTCAGATCGTGGCGACAAAGGGCGCGAACTGCCAGGTGAAGACCAACAAGGGCAAGGTCGTGGCAGTGAAGCGCATCACCTCCGACGGCACCACCACCCTGAAGCCGAAGTCAGGATCACTGAAGGGCGCCAAGTCGATCAGGGCCTTCTGCAAGATCGGCAAGAAGTCGATCTCGTCGAACGCGGTGAAGATCAAGTCGAAGTGATGCTCACCGCCCGGCGAGACGCGACACGATCGCAGAGCGCCGCACGGGGTCTTCCACATAACGCTGCGATGCGGCCGATATCACGGCGATTAACGACAACGCACACGCACCTTTGACGATGTCGGGCCACTGGTCGGCATGGCGCAGGAGCAACTGCAGCACGGGAACCTGCCAGATGTAGACGGCATACGAAATGCCGCCGAGCCATGCGAGTGGCGTCCACTCGAGCGCGGCAGTGAGCGGTGACGACCCTGCGGCGAGACCGGCGATCACGACGAGCGTGCACAGGTCGAAGAGCGTCATGGCCCAGTTCCAAATGAACTCGCTCTGTTGCGTCGCCTGGGCATAGATCGCGGCCATCGCGACAACCGCAGGAAACGTGAGCGCCGTCAGGACTCGCGGGTTGAAAATGTTCGTGCGGGCAAAGGCCATTCCACCGATTGCGCCGATGAGGATGCTCTCGATGCGGGTGTCGGTGCGCAGGTACGTGGAAAACGAGCCGAGATCGCCGAACACCTCGCGACGGTGCCACGACAGCAGGGCCACTGCGACGCACAGAATGACGAGTCCCGGCGGCACCGCCGACCTGCGCCTCGCAACCAGCCACACGAGGAATGGGGCGAGAACGTAGAAGTGTCCCTCGACTGAGAGTGACCACAGCGCGCCGTTGTCGAAGAGGTTGTCGATGTCGGCGAGAATCGCATAGTTCGCAAACTGGAAGATGGACGAGACCACCATCAGCACTTCGTCGCCAACGTTGCCGTCTGGAGGGAACCCGGTGGCAGTCGCGTACACGACATGGACGGCGAGAAACGCAACAAGTGCGGGCAAGATGCGCGCTGACCGCGAGACCCAGAATCGACGCCACCTGAGCGACCCGTCGTCGCGGGCGGTGGCGAGAAGACGGTGGGCGATGAGGAACCCGCTCAGAACGAAGAACATGTTGACACCGAGAAAGCCGGCATTCGGGAAGACCTCGTACCAGTCGGCCCTCCCGAGAGATGCCAGCGCGATGGGCAGGTGCGAGAGAAGCACGATTGTCACTGAGACGGCTCGGAAGCCGTCGAAGCCGCGGAAGCGAGTGCCGTGAGCGACCATGACAGAAGAGTAGGTGAGCCTCGATACGGGCTCCTGCACCGTGCGTTGTCGTAGCCTCGCCGGGATGAGTGCATCGAGCGGAGGCTTGTCGGTGATCGAGGCGCTCATTCTTGGGGTCGTCGAGGGAGTCACCGAATACCTTCCTGTCTCGTCGACGGGTCACCTCCTCGTTCTCGGAGAACTCCTTGGCATTGGAGACGGCGCCGAGGCGGCTCTCGACACGTTCTCCATCGCGATTCAGTTCGGAGCGATCCTTGCAGTTTTGCTTCTCTACAGGTCGCGGGTCGGCTCTGTGGCGCGTGGTGTCGTCGGTCGCGACGCGGCGGGGCGCGACATCGCCGCTCGCGTGCTCGCGGCGTTTCTCCCCGCGGCCGTGGTCGGGCTGCTCGCCGGTGATCGCCTCAAGGACGCGTTGTTCGGGCCAGTTCCCGTGGCGATCGCATGGGCGTTGGGTGGTGTGTTCTTGTTGATCTGGAAACCTCGAACGGGCACTGTGGATCTCGAACACATGACCATTCGCATGGCGGCGCTGGTCGGTGTCGCACAAGTTGCGGCGCTGTGGCCCGGTGTCAGCCGCAGTCTCGTCACGTTGGTCGCGGCGCTCGCCATCGGACTGTCACTGTCGGCAGCCGTCGAATTCAGCTTTATTCTCGGCGTCGTGACGTTGTCGGCGGCGACCGCGCTCGACCTCGTGCGAAACGGGCAGGAGATGATCGACGCCTTCGGGGTCGCGGTCCCACTCGTGGGGCTGGCCACGGCATTCGTCACCGCGATTCTGGCGATCCGGTGGATGGTGACCTGGCTCGAGACCAGGTCGCTTCGTCTTTTCGGCTGGTGGCGCCTCGGGGCGGCAGCCACAGCGAGTGTGCTGCTCGCAACCGGCGTTCTCTGAGCGCACCGGGAGGCCCACCTACGATGTCGAACGTGGCGCGCATCGTGTTCATCGGGGCAGGCAGCACCGTCTTTGCCCGCAATCTGATGGGGGACATTCTCTCCCGACCTGCACTTGCGACATCGACGATCGTTCTCCACGACATCGACGCCGAGCGTCTGCGCACGTCCGAGATCGTCGGCCAGAAAGTCGTGGAGACGCTCGGCGTGCCGGCCCGCATCGAAGCGACACTCGACCGCAGAGATGCCCTCGCCGGGGCTGACCACGTGGTGACGATGTTCCAGGTGGGGGGTTACAGGCCCTCGACGGTCGTCGACTTCGAGGTGCCGAAGAAGTACGGCCTTCGCCAGACCATTGCCGACACGCTCGGTGTCGGGGGGATCATGCGCGGTCTGCGCACGATCCCGGTTCTGCTCGACATTTGCCGCGACATGGAAGAGCTGTGCCCGGACGCTCTGCTCCTGAACTATGTGAACCCGATGAGCATGTTGTGCTGGGCCGTCTCGCGCGCATCGAGCATCCGCACGATCGGGCTCTGCCACAGTGTGCAGCACACTGCGCACCAACTGGCCGGAGATCTCGGTGTCGACCCCGACTCGCTCGAGTACCGCTGCGCCGGCATCAACCACATGGCCTTCTATCTCGAGTTCGGGGAGCGCACCGACGCCGGTGTGCGTGACCTGTACCCGGCGATCGCCGAATTTGCGGCGACGCATCCGGCGCCGCTCAGGGGAGAAGAAGCACGCTCCGACGGAGGTGTCGAAGGGCTCAGCGACGCAGTCCGCTACGAGATGTTCCGGCGGCTCGGCCATTTCGTCACCGAGTCGAGCGAGCATTTCAGCGAGTACGTGCCGTGGTTCATCAAGCGCGACCGCCCTGACCTGGTCGACGCATTCGGTATTCCTCTCGACGAGTACCCGCGTCGTTGCGAGCGTCAGATCGACGGCTGGGAGCGGTTGCGGACGCGCCTCGAAGACCCCGACGGGAGAATCCGCGTGGTGCCGAGCCTCGAGTACGGCAGTGCGATCATCGAGGCGGTCGAGACGGGTTCGCCCACCGTTGTCTACGGCAACGTGCCGAATGTTGGTCTGATCGACAACTTGCCGGACGGGTGCTGCGTCGAGGTGCCCTGCACCATCGATGCCGATGGCATTCACCCGCACCGCATCGGCGCATTGCCGCCGCACCTGGCCGCGCTCATGCAGACGAACGTGAATGTGCAGTCGCTCACGGTTGAGGCGGCCCTCACCGGACGACGCGACCACGTGTACCACGCCGCCATGCTCGACCCGCACACCGCCGCCGAGCTCGACCTCGACCAGATCTGGTCGCTGGTTGACGACTTGCTCGAGGCGCACCGCGGGTGGGTACCAGAGCAACTGTTCGCGGTCTGACACGCACCGCGAGCCACGGTCACACGAAGGGAAGCACCTCTTCGCCGATGAACGCGATGTGGTCAAGATCGTCGAGATCGAGAACCTGCATGTAGATGTGATCGGCGCCGATCTCTGCCCAGGTGAGAAGGTTCTCGACCACCTCGGCCGGAGTGCCGCACAGGCCGTTCTCGCGCAGTTCGTCCACCTGGCGACCGATTGCGGCCGCACGCCGTGCGATCTCTGCGTCGTTCTTGCCGATGCACACCACTTGTGCGCTCGACCACGTCATGGTCGACGGGTCACGTCCAATGCCGCGGCACGCCTCGATGACCCGGCCCCGTTGGGCGGCAAATGCCTCTCGCGGTGCGAATGGCAAGTTGAACTCGGTCGCGTATGTGGCTGCGAGCATCGGGGTCTTCTTTTTTCCGCCGCCGCCGACGATGACTGGAACTGGTGACTGGACCGGCTTCGGCAATGCGGGGGAATCGGTCACTTCATAGTGACGCCCGCTGTAGGAGAAAGTCTGGTCGGCTGGTGTCGACCACAATCCGGTGACGATCGCAAGCTGTTCTTCGAGGATTTCGAAGCGCGTCCCGAGCGCGGGGAATGGCACGCCGTAGGACCGGTGCTCGTCGACGTACCAACCCGCACCGAGGCCGAGCTCGACGCGTCCGCCCGACATGTCGTCGACATTGGCGACACTGACGGCGAGCACGCCCGGATTGCGGAACGTGGCCGAGTTGACCAATGTGCCGAGTCGAATGGTCGACGTCTCACGGGCGAGTCCGGCGAGAGTGATCCAGGCATCGGACGGGCCGGGAAGGCCTGAGACATGGGTGCCCATCTTCTGGAAGTGGTCGCTGCGGAAGAACGCGTCGAAGCCGGCTGATTCAGCCGTACGAGCGACGGCGAGAAGTTGGGAGTAACTGGCGCCTTGTTGGGGTTCGGTGAAGATGCGAAGTTTCACCACCTCAACCTAGTTGTTTCATCCCGCCTGTGAACCGGAGACGGTTGTGCGCACCGCGGCGATCCACTCCGCGTGACTGTCGCGCAACGACAACGGGAGACGCCCGATGTGCCGGGCCGGGAGATGAGGCATGGTGAGACGCACAGCGAGGGTGAGACTCTCTGTGTCGGCACTTGGGGCACAGGCACCGAACATGACGCACCGTGTGAGTGCGCGGGCGAACGCGCCTTCACGATTTGGCTGCCATGTGACGCCGATCGAGTGGGCCAACTCGGCGAGATCGACGACAACGGGGGAGTCGCATTCGTCGGCACCGGCGACAAGGGCCGCGAGTCGTCGGAGCAGCCATGTGGCGGTGGGCCCGAGCACCGGCAACCAAAACCACTCCACGTAGTCACCCGTGGTCGCCTCACCGTTCAGGTCAATCACCGGGTCGTGCCACGGAACCACCGGAAGGCGCCCGTTGGTGGGCAGATCGAGGTGCACGCCGCGACCCTGCACGACCCGTGTGGCTGCTCGGACAGGAGCGGAAGTGAGAGCGTCGAGTGTCATGGCGTTCGTGTGTGCGCACCTGGCAACCAAAGAGACAACAATGGAGACATGTACGCCGACGAGTTTCCCGACGAACTGCTCGCCGATGTGGCAGAGCGGGTTCGTCGCGCATCTCGCATCGTGGTGTTCACCGGTGCCGGCATCTCGACCGACTCGGGGATCCCCGACTTTCGCGGCCCGAACGGACTGTGGACGAAGAACCCGCTGGCTGAGAAGACGTCGACGCTCAGCCACTATCTCGGCAACCCGGAGGTGCGAAAGGTCGCGTGGCAGGGCCGCGCCGAGACGTTCGACGGGCGCGCGAAACCCAACGACGGTCACCGGGCCCTGACACGTCTGCAAGAAGGCGGCAAGTTGTCGGCCATCGTGACGCAGAACGTCGACGGGTTGCACCAAGAGGCCGGCGTTGATCCCGGCAAGGTGGTGGAGGTGCACGGCACGATCACGTTCGGGCGCTGCTGGGACTGCAACGACCGACGCCCGATGGCAGAGTTCATCGCACGCGTGCGCGCGGGCGAAGAGGACCCGCCGTGTGAGGTGTGCGGCGGCATCGTGAAGAGCGACGTGATTCTTTTCGAGCAGGCGCTCGTTCCCGAAGTGATCGAGCGGGCCTTCGCGGAGGCCGAATCGTGCGACCTGTTGCTGGCAGTCGGCAGCACGCTTCAGGTCTCGCCCGCGAACGGGGTAGTGCCGCGGGCTCGTGCAGCGGGCGCCGACGTGGTGATCATCAATGGAGAAGTGACCGCCATGGACCGGCTCGCACACGTCCTCGTGCGCGGTTCGATCACCCCTGCACTGCTGGCGATCACCGGCCGTGCCGGGCTCTGAGCGGGCCGGATCGGCCAGTCTGAAAACCTGACTGAACGGGTAGGGTTTTGCCCATGGCGTCCTTCAAAGACCTTCTCTCACAGGCCAAGTCCCGAATCACAGAGATCGACACCCACGACGCACAAGGTCGCATCGATGCCGGAGGCGTTCTCGTGCTCGATGTGCGTGAACCCGACGAATACGACCAGGGAGCACTGCCGGGTGCGCTTCATATTCCTCGCGGTCACTTGGAGGCCCAGATCGAGGGCAGAGCAACAGATAAGACCCAGGAGATCGTCGTCTATTGCGCCGGCGGAGTGCGCAGTGCGTTCGCGGCGGCAACCTTGCAGGACCTCGGCTACACGAACGTTCTCTCAATGGCCGGCGGTTTCGGCAAGTGGAAAGACGAGGGACGACCGTGGAAGGCGCCCGTCACGCTGAGTGCCGACCAGCGCAACCGCTACCAGCGTCATCTGCTTCTGCCCGAGGTAGGAGTCGAGGGGCAGGCACGGCTGCTCGAAAGCAAGGTGCTGATGCTCGGCGCCGGCGGGCTCGGCTCGCCGGCCGCGCTGTACCTCGCCGCGGCGGGTGTCGGCACGATCGGCATCGTCGACATGGACGAAGTCGACGCCTCGAACCTGCAGCGACAGATTCTCCACAATCTGGACCGCGTCGGTGAGCGCAAGGTCGAGTCAGCGCGACAGACGCTCTCGAAGTTGAACCCGGACGTCAACGTCGTCACCTACGACACCCGGCTGTCGGCAGAGAACATCATGGAGATCATCTCTGGCTACGACGTCATCGTCGACGGCGCCGACAACTTTCCGAGCCGCTATTTGCTGAACGATGCGAGCGTGAAGCTCGGCATCCCGGTCGTGCACGGAAGCATCTTCCGCTTCGAGGGAATGGTGTCGGTGTTCCACCCGCGGCAGGGGCCGACGTATCGCGACATGGTGCCCGAGCCGCCGCCGGCGGAACTTGCTCCGTCGTGCGCAGAGGCGGGCGTGCTCGGCGTGCTGCCGGGCATCATCGGGTCGATCCAGGCGCTCGAGACCCTCAAGATCCTGCTCGACTTGGGTGATCCGCTGATCGGTCGCATTCTCACGGTCGACACAACCGAGATGTCGTTCCGGGTCTTCAAGTTGAGAGAAGACCCGACCAACCAGGTGACCTACGAGAACCGCGACCGAATTCAGGTTCGCGACCTCGACGGCCTCTGTGCTCCCTGGCTCGATCACTGAGCCCCGCCGGCCGTGTCGTCGCCCGGTGCGACAACGGCTGAGCAACTAGCGTCTCTCGGGTGACTGCATCGATCGTCATCGTCGGAGCCGGATTTTCCGGTGCGGTCGTCGCGCGACAACTGGCCGAAGCCGGAATTGCTTCGTTGGTCGTCGACGGACGCCCGCATGTCGCAGGAAACGCCCACACCGAGCGGCGCGCCAACGGCGTGATGGTGCATGTCTACGGCCCCCACATCTTCCACACCGCGTTCGACAACGTGTGGGACTACATCCGCCGATTCGGTGTGATGGAGCCTTACAACCACCGGGTGAAGGCGACCTCCGGCGGCAGGGTCTATTCGCTGCCGGTGAACCTGCACACCATCAACCAGTTCTTCGGAACCACCATGTCGCCCGACGAGGCGCGGCGCTTCATTGAGACCCGCGCCGACACGAGCATCGTTGAGCCGGTCACCTTCGAGGATCAGGCGCTCAAGTTCGTCGGGCCCGAACTGTACGAGGCCTTCTTCAAGGGGTACACGCAAAAGCAGTGGGGAATGTCGCCGACCGAACTGCCGGCGTCGATCCTGGCGCGCCTGCCGCTGCGCTTCAACTACGAAGACAGCTACTTCAACCACCCGTACCAGGCGATTCCGCGCGACGGCTACACCCCGATCGTGGAGGCCATGCTCGATCATCCGCTCATCGAGGTCACGCTCGGGCGAGAGGTGCGCGCCGACGAGTTGACCGACGCCGAGCACGTGTTCTGGAGCGGTCCGATCGACGAGTGGTTCGGTCACCGCCACGGTCGGCTCGGATACCGCACGCTCGACTTCGCCGAGTACGAACACGAGGGCGACTTCCAGGGCTGCCCTGTCATGAACTACTGCGACCTCGATGTGCCCCACACCCGCATCACCGAACACAAGCACTTCGCCCCCTGGGAGTCGCACCAGCGCACCGTCACCTACACCGAGACCAGCAGGCTGGCCGAACCGGGGGACATTCCGTACTACCCGATCAGGCTGGTGCGGGAGAAGGAGCAACTGGTCCGCTACGTCGACGAGGCCAAGGCCGCCACGGGGGTCACGTTCCTCGGCCGACTCGGGACATATCGCTATTTGGACATGGACGTGACCATCAAGGAAGCCCTCGACGTCGCCGAGGCGTTCCTGGCGGCCCGGGCCAAAAAGGTTCCAATGGTGCCATTGGTGGTCGCTCCTCTGTGAGACTGATGGGATGACCCACACCCTGGCCCGGATTCGGACCCCGGCCCCGGGGTTTGCCGAGCCCAGCCTCTACGTGCGGACCGGCGCCGGCGAGGTGACCGGGGAGGGGGTGTGTCTCCCGGCGGGTGAACGCGCCACGTTCGACACCGCATTCGGTGTGTTCTCGGCGGGTCGGTGGAGTCGCCTCACAAACGTCTCCGACATCGGCGTGCGCATTGAGCTGAGCGGGCCGGCACGAACCGAACTGATCGCATACGCCGACGGCATCGAGACCGTGGTCGCGACGAGCGACGACGGCTCCGACCTGTGGTGCGATGACATGAGGGCAGTCGCGGCCGAGTCGTTCTATGTCGCCGTGACCGCGCTCGATGGCCCGGTCACGGTGCGCGGCGGCGAATGGCTGACGCGAACCCCCGTGGCGCGAGACGTGCGGCTCGGCGTGGCGATCACCACGTTCAACCGCCAGGACTACGTACTCGCCACCATCGACCGCCTCGTCAAGCTGGAAGCCGACGACGAGGCGGTGCGCGGGCACATCAAGGTCGTGGTCGTCGACAACGCCCAGAACTTGCGCCCCGACGTTCCGGCGTCGGCCCCGGTTCGCGTGGTGCCCAACCCGAACCTGGGCGGAGCAGGAGGTTTCGCGCGCGGCTTGATCGAATTCCGCGAGGAGGGGTGGGCCACGCATGTCGTCTTCATGGACGACGACATCTCGCTCGAGCCCGAGTCAATCGTGCGCACGCTGTCGCTGCTGTCGCATGCGGTGTCGGAAGACCTGTGCGTGCACGGCGCGATGATCAGCGAAGAACAGCCGTGGATGCAGTTCGAGGCAGGGTCGTCGTACGAGTTCCGGAGCGTCTACCCGCTGCGGGCAATCGGGCGCGAGGTCGACCTGCGACGGCGGGCCGACGTTCTCCACGACCATCTCGAACCAGAGATCGACTACTCGGCCTGGTGGTATACGGTCTTTCCGCTGCATCTCGCCAAAGACAACCCGCTGCCGGTGTTCGTGCGCGGCGACGACGTCGCATTCGGGCTCATGCACACCGGTCGCCACACCGTCACGATGAACGGCATCTTCGTCTGGCACGCCGACTTCGCACTGAAGAACAACCCGTCGTCGCTGTACTACGAGATCCGTAACTTCGCCCTCATCGACACGCTGGTATTCGACGACCACAAGTGGTGGCACCTCGCGTGGCGCTACCTGGGGTTCGGTTTCCGGAACGCCTACTCGCACCGGTATGCGAGCGCCGAATACATGATTCGCGGCATGCGCGATTTCCTCGCGGGCCCCGAATCGTGGATGGCGATCGACCACGCGGCCAAGCACGACGAGATTCGCCGTGTCGACGAGGAAAAAGCCGCTCCGCTCTCGGACGAGCTCCGCGAACTCGGCTTCACGGCGCCGAGACCGAAGGTTGTGCGACTGGGCGGATTCCTCCTGTCGCCCCTCACCGGAGCAGGGAAGTGGATTCCATCGTTCATGAGGTCGAAGTCGATCGGCGTGGCCCAAATCGACGTGCGTGCTGTCGGTCTCGCCATTCGCCACGACACGATCCTCTATCGACACCCGCGCTTTGACGAGGGTTTCCTCTGTCGCCGCGACTACAAGCGCTTTGTCTCCATCCAGCGCGAGGTGTTCTCGACGACCTGGCGACTCTTCCGCAACTACAAGTCGCTGAAGCGCGACTATCGCGAGTGGTATCCGCGACTCGTCAGCGACGAGGCGTGGAAGGCACGCTGCGGCGTGTCGTGACCCCGAATTCTCAGGCCTGAGCGGCGGCTGCTGACAAGAGCACCCAGGTCTTCGGGCCGACCCGGCCCGACTGCCTCATGCCGAGGTTTTTCTGGAGGGTCTTCACGTGGTTCACGAGGGTGCGGTCGTAGACGCCGGATGCGCGGATCTTCTTCTTCAAGACTTTTGCCAGTGCCCGCTGCACGCTTGCCACTGACGGGTGCTTGGTGCCGAGCCGCAGAACGGCCAGATCGCTCCGATTGGCGAGACCGAGTGCGTCCCAAGTGGCACGGTCGACGGTGCCGGTGGCGGGGAGCCCGGCCTTTTTCTGAAACGTCTTCACCGTGCGCAACGTCGCCGCACCAAAGACGCCATCAGTGGCAATGCGCTTTTTCCCTTTCAAGTTGAGCGCGAGGTTCAGCCGCTTCTGAACGACCGTCACCACTCCGCCTCTGTGTCCCCGCTTCATCGGCAGACCGAGAATGACCGGGGCCGCCGTCGCCGCAACCGGGAGGAGTCCCTGGTCTCGGAGACCATCCAGTTGACGACGCAGAAAGAGCGCGAACTCGGCCTGTCCGCTCTGGGAGAGGTGCACCCAGCAACACAACGAGGAGTTCTCGAACCAGCGCCAGCGGGCCGCGTCGGCGCTTGCGGCGTTCCAGTCGAACACCGAAATCTGCGGGTTCGACGCCGCGGCGACGGCAATCGCCTCGTTCGTCTTGGTGTAGTTGCGTGTCGTGCTCCGTGATGAAAGATTCACGAGAATGGTGCGCTGCACGCCCTTGGCGGCGAGCGATGCGAGCATCTGCTGGAGTTCTCCGGCGAAGGTGTTGGGGTCGTCGTTGTATCCGAGCGCGATGATCGCCACCGCCGGCGTCGCGGCCGCATTCACCACGCCGACGCCGTCGAGGTCAACCTGGGGGGCCGTGACGGTGAACTGGCAGTCGGCGCCAGCCATGCCGCGCCCTGCGCATGCGTGGAATTCCATCTGCGGGTAGGCAGGCGTGACGACGGAGGCAAACTCGGATGCAATCGACTCTGACACCGAGTCGCCGACGAGCAGAACCTGACCCACCGGCGGCGCAGTGGAGATCGCGGGCTCCACGAGCGACGTCTCGAACCAGTGGTTCGGAAGTCCGAAGTCGGAGCGGAACTGCGGACCAGTGCGCACGATCGACCCTGCTGTGCCGGTGATCGTGACAGAGGTTGCGTATCCGTTCCACTCGCCGCCGAGACCGTCGTGTTGGGTGACGGCCGACATGAAGACGCCAATGGCGGGGTAGCGCTTCTGCACGTCAGTAGCGCTGAATAGGCGCGTCCACATCTGTTGGGCGGCATCGGCCGCGATGTCTCCTTCGTCGACCTTTGCGGGGAATGTCCCCCCTGCGGTGCGTCCGCCGTTCGACGAGGTGTACTCGGTTCGCATCAATCGACCGGCCGCGTCCTTGACCACCAAGTTCGCCGTCTCGGCGATTGCGGTGTCGGTGCGGCGGTCTTCGAGCACCGATGCTGTCGCGGCACCGAGTGTGCGCAGAGCGGCGCCCCCGTACACCTGACAGTCCTGGTTGTCGCAGGTCTTCGCGAATGAGTACCGCGACTCAGACAGCGCGTAGCTGCGCGCGCCGATCGCCTGGGCTCGCAGTGCATGCATGCCGGCGCCTCCGGCCGCATCACCCCAGCCGGCGGGCGATTCGCGCGGCACCACGCCGCGCAGATACGACTCGATCGACACCGCATTCACGGTGCGCGCGGCGCCGTTCGCATCGTTGACGGCACGAATGATGCCGCGGTAGTAGCGAATGCGCGCCTTCGCCGACGATGTCGCCGGCAGACAGACCCCCACCAGGTCTTGTGGGGCAGCGGCGGTCGGTGTCGACGAGGCGGCAGTGGCGACGTCGATCGGTCCCGGCACTCCCGCGGCGAGTTGCGTGAAGCCCGATGGCGCACCCGATGACGGCGGACAGGACACGGTCGGTGCGCCCCAAACGTCGTACCGGTTGGTGCCCACTCGTCGCGCCAGGATCGTGCCGTAGGTTCCGGGGGCCCCCGCCCACGTAGCTTGTGCGGTGTCGCTGACGGCGGCCGTTTGCAGGCCGTCGAGGTCGCGCAGACGAACGGTGACGGTGTCGCTTGCGAGGCCGTGCGGGGCGACGGCGCGGCCATCACCGCCGTAGTAGAAGTCGACGATCTGTTCCCACGCGTAGCCACGAGTGGTGGCCCATCCGTAGGCACCCCACTGACTCATGCCCCGACCGTGGCCGTTGCCACGTCCGTGCACCACGAGCGCCGACGGAGGCAGCCCGGTCGTGCCTTGTCGGGGTGCGGCCGTCGGGATGGCATCGGGGCGCGCACTCTTGGCGTCAGTGGGGGAGGTGGCGACGAATGCAGGCAGAACGAGGCCGGCAACGACCATCACAATGATCATCACGATGATGAGTCGCCGTGTTCGAGACATGGCGACAACGCTAGGTCGTGGCGGTCTCGTGGTGGTGGCGCACTATCTCGTCGCGCTCTTGTGTGACAACGCCCGCCAAGACGAGCGCCATGCCGACGAGGTCGATGACCGACGGCTTCTGCCCGAGGAACACGAGACCGAACACGGCCGCGCAGACAGGCAACAGCGCCAACAGCACCGAGAAGCGGCGCACGGGCACTCGTCGAAGCGTCGTCTGGTCGATGCCGTAGCCGACGACGTTCGAGAGCACGCCGACGGCCACACACGCGATCAGGAGTGTCGGCGAGGTGAACGCCGTTGCGGCGTCGGAGAGGCCGAACGGCGTGATCACGAGAGCACCGATGGCCATGCCGACACCGAGCCCGGCAAGACCCCGGTCGGCGAGTGCGACGCGAGATCCGGCGACGATGTAGCCAGCCCACATCGCCGATGCTCCGAGAATGAAGACGAGTCCGAGCGGGTCAGAGCCGATCTCGACGCCGCCGAGAACCACGACTCCGACCGTGGCGAGTGCGAGCGCTCCGGCGTTCCGTCGTGTTCGTGTCTGCATTGCTGCGACCGCGATCGGCCCGATGAATTCGATGGTGACGCCCTTGCCGAGTGGCAACCGGTCGACGGCCAGAAAGAACAGAAGATTCATCACCGCGGTCGCAGTCCCGAACGCGGCCGTCAGCGCGAGGTCGTGGGCGGTCCAGCGCAGTGTTCGCAGCGACCGTGACAGAGCGAGCAGCACGACCGCAGCCGACAGCACGCGCAGCCATGCGACAGTCGACGGCGAGAGATCGTCGAACAATCCGATCGCGATGACGGCGCCGCCGTATTGTGCCGCCGCGGACACGACGAAGAGTGCCTCTGGCGGCAGGGTTGCCGCCAGAGAAGGTGTCGGGGTGTTCGTGGGCAGACGGATCAGTCGAAGAGATCGGGATCGGTGCGGCAGATCTCCTGCCACAGAGGCTGGAAGTGCATCCAGCCGGTGATCTCGTTGCCGGCGTTCTCACGCGTGTAGACGGCCGAGTCGTGCGGAATGTGCTTCGGGGTGCCGGCTGCCATCGCGGCGAGCTGGGCCTGCGCGCACCGCTCGAAGCAGACGTACCAGTACACGGCCGAGTCGATGGTGGTACCGACGGTGAAGTGCCCATGGTTCTGGTGAATCGCGGCGCGGTTCTGGCCGAAACCCTTCGCGAAATCGCGGCCTGCTTGTTCTTCGAACACAACCGCGCCGCCGTGGTCGGCGATCACCGTGTTGTTCTCGTAGAACGCGCACGCGTCCTGTGTGAGTGGGTCGAGCGGCACGCCGAGGCTCGAGAGTGCCTTGCCGTAGACGCTGTGGGCGTGAGCCGCCGCCACGACGTCAGGGCGCGCTTCGTGCACGGCCGAGTGCAAGACGTAGGCGGCGCGGTTCACACTGTGCTTGCCGTAGACGACTGACCCGTCGTGGTCGACGAGAATGAGGTCAGAGACGCGCACGTGGCGGAATGACATGCCGAGCGGGTTGACCCAGAACAACTCGGGGTATTCGGGGTCACGCACCGTGATGTGCCCGGCGACTCCTTCACCGAAGCCGAACTTGCCGAAGATGCGCAGCGAGCCGGCAAGCTTCTGCTTGCGGCGCAGACGCTCCTCTTCGACGGTCGCCTTGGGGGCGAGTTCTTCCATGTAGAGGGTGGTCACCTCTTTGGGCGTGAGCGGAACCCCATCGATCTCGCGGGGCTTGGTCACCGGAGCGTCTGGCGTGATTGTCATGTCTCCACCCTAGGGCACAATGGACCCTGTGGGAACCAGCGAAGTACGTCCCGAATCCATGGCTCCGCCGGCGGCCAAGTACGCCCATGCCGTGCGTGTCGACGCGCCCGCCTCCATGGTGTTCACGTCGGGCGTCGTGCCCGTCATGCCCGACGGCACGGTGCCCGCGACCATCGAGGGTCAGGCGCGGAGCGTGTGGGCGAACCTCATCGAGATCTTGAAGGCATCGGAGATGAAGGTGGCGAACATCGTCTCGATCACAACGTATGTGGTCGCAACTGAGTCGCTTTCAGACAATCTCGCCGCCGTGATGGCGGTGCGTGACGAGGTGATGGGGGAGCACAGGGCCGCCAGCACCTTGGTCACGGTGCCGGCACTGGCGCGGCCGGAGTGGCGCATGGAGATCGCACTCGTCGCCGCCCGCTGAACCGCCCCCGTCCACGGTTCGGCTCGTCGGCGGCTTGGGAGCCGCAGGTCTCCGCCTCGTAGCCTCGGGGGAATGGCAGACGACGTGAAGCAGACCGACTCGGGAATCGAGGTCGCCCCCCTCTACACCGCCGAGACACTCGCCGGATGGGACGCCGCCACGCACTTGGGCGAGCCGGGCAAGCCCCCGTACACGCGCGGCGTCTACCCCACGATGTACCGCGGGCGCCTCTGGACAATGCGCCAGTACGCCGGCTTCGGGTCGGCGGAGTCGACCAACCAGCGCTTCAAGTTCCTGCTCGAGGCCGGCCAGACGGGCCTGTCGTGCGCCTTCGACCTGCCGACCCAGATGGGCTACGACTCCGACCACCCGCGCGCCGAGGGCGAAGTGGGAAAGGTCGGGGTCGCAATCAGCAGTCTCGACGACATGCGCCTTCTTCTGAAGGATCTGCCGCTCGACAAGGTGTCGACGTCGATGACGATCAACTCGACGGCGGCGATCCTGCTCCTCATGTACGAGTTGGTCGCAGAAGAACAGGGAGTGCCGGCGTCTGCCGTCAGTGGCACGATCCAAAATGACCTGCTGAAGGAGTACATCGCACGCGGCACGTACGTGTATCCGCCGCGGCCCTCGATGCGCGTCATCACGGACATCTTCGACTACTGCTCGCGCAACATTCCGAAGTGGAACACCATCTCGATCTCCGGCTATCACATTCGTGAGGCCGGCTCGACCGCCGTGCAGGAGATTGCATTCACGCTGGCGAACGCGATCGCCTACGTGCAGGCGGCCGTCGACGCCGGACTCGATGTCGACGATTTTGCACCGCGCCTCAGTTTCTTCTGGAACGGCCACAACAACTTCTTCGAGGAAGTCGCGAAGTTCCGCGCCAGCCGCCGCATGTGGCACAAGATCATGACCGAGAGATTCGGGGCGAAGAAGGAATCGAGCAAACTGCTGCGCTTCCACACCCAGACCGGGGGCAGCACCCTCACCGCCCAGCAGCCGCTCAACAACGTGGTGCGCGTCGCAGTGCAGTCGCTCGCCGCCGTGCTCGGAGGCACGCAGTCGCTGCACACCAACGGCTTCGACGAGGCGCTCGGTCTCCCGACAGAAGAGGCCGCGCGCATCGCACTGCGCACACAGCAGATCATCGGGTACGAGAGCGGCGTCGCCGACACCCCCGACCCTCTTGCCGGGTCGTATTTTGTCGAGGCACTCACCGACGAGGTGGAGCGTCTCGCCTGGGAGTACATCGCAAAGATCGACGAGATGGGCGGTGCAGTCGCCGCGATCGAAGCCGGATACCAGATGGACGAGATCGGCGACAGTGCGTACCGCTACACGAAGTCGATCGATGACGACGAGCGTGTGATCGTGGGGGTGAACCGCTTCACGGTCGACTCAGAGCCCGAGCCGAACGTCTTCCCGATCGACCCGAGCCTTGCGGTGAACCAGGTTGCGCGTTTGACCGCATTCAAACAGAACCGCGACCAGGCCAAAGTTGTGGCCACACTCGATGCGGTGCGGGCCGCCGCTCGCGGCACGGACAATTTGCTTCCTCCGATGAAGGAGGCTCTCCGTGCACACGCCACGCTCGGAGAGGTCAGCGACGCATTGCGCGAGGTGTTCGGCACTTATCAACCCGGTCACTGACCGGGCAGAGCGAGACGCAAGAAATCAGTCAAGCCAACTGACGACTGGTTCCGGGCGGTCGCGTACCGGTGCCTCGCGTGTCGGCCAGCCGAAATAGACGACGCCCATCACATGGTCGGTCGGGTCGAATGAACAGAACTCGCACATCGCCGCGTTCGCGCCCGTTGCGGGCGTGCTCCACAACGCGGTGAATCCGAATGATTCGAGCATGAGCAGCATGTTCTGGATGCCGGCCGCGACGGTGTAACGGTTCTCGTCGGTCTCGAGCGTTGTCGCCCCCTCTGCCGCCGCAACCACGAGCACGACCGGCGCGCGGCCGTACTTGGTGCGGGTCTTGTCGACCTTGTGGTCTTCTTCACCGCGTGACGCCATCACATCGGCCACAGCGTCGCCGAAACGGAGTCGTGCATCGCCACGCAGCACCGCGACGCGCAACGGACGGGTCTTTCGATGATTCGGGGCGGCAATCCCCGACCTCACGATGCGCGAGACGACATCGTCGTCGACGGGCCGCTCGCGGTCGATGGTCATTCCGCTCGCACGGCGATGAATGAGGGACTCGAGTTCGTCGGGGCTCACGAGGGAGTGCCTAGTTCTTGTGGAGGTCGGCATTCAAGCCGCCCCACGTGCCCGAGCGCACGATCGCCTCGACCGCGCCCGTGAGCGAGTTGCGACGGAACAGCAAGTTGTCTTGTCCCGATAGCAGTCGCGCCTTCACGGTCGCACCCGATGGATCGACGACCACGGTGCCGGCTGTGACATAGAGACCAGCTTCCACGATGCAGTCGTTGCCGAGGCTGATGCCGAGTCCCGAGTTGGCACCCAAGAGGCAACGCTCGCCGATCGTGACCATCTCCTTGCCGCCGCCCGACAAGGTACCCATGATCGATGCCCCGCCTCCGATGTCGGAGCCGTCGCCGACGACGACTCCCTGTGAGATGCGGCCTTCGACCATCGACGCACCGAGTGTTCCCGCGTTGAAGTTGCAGAAGCCCTCGTGCATCACCGTGGTGCCCTCGGCGAGGTGCGCACCGAGACGCACCCGGCCGGCGTCGGCGATGCGCACGCCCGACGGCACGACGTAGTCGGTCATGCGCGGGAATTTGTCGACACCGTGCACAACCAGGTGCTCGCCGCGACGAGCGGAATGCCACTGAATGCTCTCGAGTGCCGCGAGGGGCACCGGGCCGCGGTTCGTCCACGCAACGTTCTGCAGAAGACCGAACATGCCGTCGAGGTTGAGGGAGCGGGGCTTGGCGAGTCGTTGCGACAACAGGTTCAGCCGCAGCCATGCATCGACGGTGTTCGCTGGGGCCGAGTCGGTGTCGATCTCGAGACGTGTCTCGCGAAGCGCAACGGCGCGTTCGGGAACGGTCTCGACGCCCGGTTCGCCAGATGGCGCATCGGCCGGCATCCCGCCGAGTCCGAGCGCGCGGAAACGCACCTCGAGAACGGCTCCGTCTGCATCGAGGGTCTCGATGCCTGTGCCCCATGCGATTGCCATGTCAGAACACCTCCGGTCGAAGAGTGGGGAAGAGAATCACGTCGCGAATGGACGGTGCGCCCGACACCAGCATCGCCAGACGGTCAATGCCGATCCCCAGGCCGCCGGTCGGCGGCATGCCGTATTCGAGCGCGCGCAGATAATCCTCGTCGACGGTGCCGGCTTCGAGGTTTCCCGCCTCCTTCGAACGCTGTTCGTCTTCGAAGCGCGCGCGCTGCTCGACCGGGTCGTTCAACTCGGAGTACCCGTTTGCGAGTTCCCGGCCACCCACGAACAACTCGAAGCGCTCCGTGAGGTGCGGGTCCGACTCGTCGATTCGAGCGAGCGGGCTCACCTCCACGGGGTGATGCGTCACGAATGTCGGTTCGCGGAGCGACGCCTCGCACGTTGCCTCGAACAGCTCCTCGATGATCTTGCCGGTGCCGTAGCGTGCCTCGACCTTGACGCCGTGCTTCTCGGCGAGAGCGGCGAGTTGAGCGCGGTCCATCGACGGATGAACCGCCACTCCGGTGGCGTCGGCGACGAGGTCGGTCATCTTTGCGCGGCGCCACGGATTGGCGAGATCGACGGGTTCCCCCTGCACCTCGACAACCGAGGAGCCGGTCGCGTCGAGTGCCGAGCGGGTGATGAGAGCCTCGGTGATCTCCATCATCTCGGTGTAGTCGCCGAACGCCTGGTACAGCTCCATCATCGTGAACTCGGGGTTGTGGCGCGTCGAGATGCCTTCGTTTCTGAACACGCGGCCAATCTCGTACACCCGCTCCATGCCGCCGACAATGAGGCGCTTCAGGTGCAACTCGAGCGCGATGCGCAGATACAGACGCATGTCGAGGGCGTTGTGGTGCGTGACGAACGGGCGTGCGTGCGCACCGCCGGCTTCCACGTGCAATACAGGGGTCTCGACCTCGATGAAACCGCGCTCGTGCAGGGTGCGGCGGAAGCTCGCGATGATCTCGTGGCGCACGGCGAACACTTTGCGGGCCTCGTCGTTGACGATGAGGTCGGCATAGCGCTGGCGGTAGCGGGTCTCCACGTCGGAGAGGCCGTGCCACTTGTCCGGGGCGGGACGCACCGCCTTGGCGAGCAAGCGCACAGACGACGTCTTCACCGACAGTTCGCCCTTTCGTGTCGCCATCACCGTTCCTTCTGCCCCGATCCAGTCGCCGAGGTCGAGAGCGGCGACATCAGCGAAGGCCTCGTCGCCCATCTCGCCGAGCGACACGAACAACTGCAGCGCATCGCTTCGGTCCTTGAGGGTCAGGAATACGAGCTTTCCCTGCACGCGTTTGAGCATCACGCGACCGGCGACGGCGACCCGTACGTCGGTCTCTGTGCCGGCCTCGACGCCGCCGTGAGCGGCGCGGATCTCGGCAAGGGTGTGCGAACGGTCGAAGCGGTGCGGGTACGGGTCGACTCCTGAGGCCCGCATGTGGGCGATGCGATCGAGGCGACGGGCCTTCTCGTGCTCGAGACCCCCGCCCGCGTCGTCGTCGAGGTTGGCGTCGTCGGGTTGGTCGCTCACAGTGGCTCCACGGTAGTTGGAAGGAGGGGTCCGGCCGAAGTGGCTTGTCATTTGCGCCGACCGCTACGGTCGCATACATGCGCACAGTGGTCGCCGCAGTCGTGGCCGCAGTCGCGCTGACGCTGGCCCCGGGCGCGTCGGCTCTGCCCGATGATGGCTCCGCGGTCGAGTTTCCCGACCGTGCTCTGGTGCCGACGATGACGATCTCGCGGAGCGTCTCTCTCACGACCGCCCAGACGCGCCAGATCACAGCCGGAGCGAGATCCGGCGGGGCGGTCGGTCACGCGGTGAGGTACGCCACCATCGGGCTCACGTCACACCAACGGGGCTCGCGCAAATTGCTGTCATTGCGCGGCACGTGGCGGCTGCCGATGTACACCAAGATCGCATCGGTCGACTTCTTCCGCACTGTCGGCGGCGATGCGCTGGCCGACGTCCTTGCTCGCGGCGAAGTCGTGATGGGGGAGACGTCGGCTTCGGTGCGAAAAGCCAGGGTCGGCGACAAGTTCACCTTGCGCAGTCGATCGTTCAAGGCTCGCAAGTTCACGGTGGGGGCGATCGTTGCCGACGAGTTCGTCGACTCGGGAGACCTCGCCGTCGCGACTCCGGTGATGTCGTCACGTCTCGGACTTCCGAAAATCTCGCGAGTTGTCATCACCGGTATCGACACACCGGCGCGGGTACTGAAAGGGCTTCGCTCGCGCGGAGTGGTACCGGGGTCGGCATGGAGACTTCGCACCTCATGGGACGCCCCGAACCCCGACGGCACGCTCGGACTCGCGACGGTCAAGAAGCTCTTTGGCGAGGTCGCATACCGCCCGAACGGCGGCTCGGCGGTCCTCGTCGACCAGCAATGGGCGATGCGCAACATTTCCTGGAAACGTCTCTACTCATCGATTCCGCTCTACAACAACTGTCACACGGTTGTGGCCGATGCGCTGCAGAAGGCTCTGAATGAGATCGCCGCAAGAGGTCTCTCCGGCGAGATCGACGTCAAGAATTCGAATCGCTACGGCGGCTGTCTCACCACCCGCTACAACCGACTCGCCGGCGTGTTTCCAGGTCTTTCACGCCACGCATTCGGCATGGCGATCGACGTGAACCCGTCAACGAACCAGCAGGGGGCAACGCCCACGATCGATTGCCGTGTCGTGCGCATCATGCGCAAGTGGGGATTCGCGTGGGGTGGAAATTTCTGGCCCGCCGATGGCATGCATTTCGAGTGGGTTGGTGAACCTCGTCACCAGTGGGGCTACAAGTCGCGATTCTGTCCGAACTCGGCCGCTGTTCCAAAGGTGTCGTTCCCGTCGCCCTCGAGCACCACGACAACGACAACCACCACCACGGTCGAATCGACGACAACGTCATCGTCGCTGCCTCCTGTCGACATCACGAGTCCACCGGCCGAGACGACCACGTCGGTAACCTCCGTGCCGTGAACGCGCAGCGACACATAGTCATCGTCGGAGGCGGGCCAGGTGGCAACGCCGCGGCCACGTGGGCTGCGCGACTCGGGGCGCGCGTCACGATGATCGAACGGCAGATCGTCGGCGGAGCGGCACATCTACTCGACTGCATTCCGTCGAAGGCGATGATCGCGACCGGTGGCGCTATGAGCGCGACCAAGAGATTCGCAGGCATGGGAATCGAACAGCAGACTGCGGAGGTCGACGTCGAGACTCTCACCGAGCGCATCACCGGCATCACGAACCGGCTCCAGTCGACCATGGTCGAGTTGCTTGAGAGTCAAGGTGTCACGATTGTCCGCGGCGAGGCACGATTCGTGGGATCGCACGAGGTCGAGGTCACCGGGGCAGACGGCACGCGGCGCATCACCGGTGATGCATTTGTCATCTCAACCGGCTCCAGACCGCGCATCCCGTCGTGGTGTTCGCCTGACGGGGAGCGCATCCTCACAACTCGCGACTGCTACCCGCCGAAGGTGTTTCCGACGAGCATCGTGGTGGTCGGGTCGGGTGTCACCGGTGTCGAATTCGTGCACATGTTCGCCTCGTTCGGCGCGCAGGTCACGCTCGTCGTGAGCAGACAGCAGGTTCTGCCGGGCAAAGACGCAGAGGCCGCCGCGGCCCTCGAGGATCGATTCTTGGATCGCGGCGTCAAGTTGCTGAAAGGTGCGCGTGCACAGTCGATCACCCGCGAGGGCGACGAGGTCGTGGTGCGCTGCGACGACGGTCGCGAAGTGCGCGCAAGCCATGCAGTGCTGGCGATCGGATCCGACCCGAACGTCGAGAATCTCGGTCTCGAGACCGCCGGAGTCGACCTCGACGATCGCGGCTACATCGCCGTCGACGCGTATTGCCGCACGTCGGTGCCGCACATCTACGCGGCCGGCGACGTGAGCGGAAAATTGCCGCTGTCGTCGGTGGCGACCGTCCAGGGACGGAAAGTCGCCGAGCACGCCATGGGTGCGATGCGTGCGGACCACCGGGTGCTCGACTACGACAAGGCCGCATCGGCGATCTTCACCCAGCCAGAGATCGCAGATGTCGGTCTCGCCGAAGCCGAGGCATTCTCATCGGGGCGCAAGATCCGCGTGACGAAGGTGCCCTTCTCCTCGACGCCGAAGGCCCTCATTCACAACGATCCGCACGGATTCGTGAAGCTCATCTCCGACCCGAATACCGGTGTCGTGCTCGGCGGAACGATCGTCGGTCGCCACGCGGCCGAGTTGATCAGTGTCATCGCGCTCGCGGTCACGGCGCACCTGAAGGTGGCCGACATTCTTGAGAGCCTTCTCGTGCACCCGTCGCTTGCGGAAGCCCTCACCGAAGCTGCCGAATAGATCGGCGGCCGTCCCGGCCACCGTGTGAGTGCCGCGTCGTTTATTCGATGACGACGACGACGTCGCCCGAGCCGACCGTGTCTCCCGGCTTGACGTTCACGCTCTTGACCGTGCCCGACTTGCCGGCCTCGATCTGGTTCTCCATCTTCATGGCCTCGAGCACGACGACTGCCTGCCCGGCCTCGACTGCCTGACCGACCTCGACCAGAACCTTCACGATCGTGCCCTGCATCGGCACGGTCACTTCGCCGCTGCCACCACCGGCAGCACCACCACCGGAGCCCGACGATGAGCGCGCGGGGCGCTTGGCCTTGGCCGCGGGAGCGGCGACGCCGGTCGACTCGGGCACCCACATCTTGACGCCGAAGCGGCGACCGTTGACCTCGACCGTCGTGGTGCGCTCGACGAGGGCGTCGCTGTTGTCCGCCGGTGCACCCGCCGGAGTAGCCGACACGCCCGAGAGGTCGAGGGTCTCTTCCACCCACTTGGTCGAGTGGGTGCAGGCAACGAAGTCGGGGTGACGAAGAATCGCGAGATCGGCCGGAATGGTCGTGGCGACACCTTCGACGGTCATCTCTTCGAGCGCACGAATGGTGCGGGCAATTGCGACATCGCGGTCGCGGCCCCACACGATCAGCTTGCCGACGAGGTTGTCGTAGTACTGGCTGATGGCGTCGCCCGACTCGTACCCGCCGTCGAAGCGCACGCCGAAACCGTCCGGGGTGACCAGTTTGGTGATCGGACCGGGCGAGGGGAGGAACTTGCCGCCGGCCGGGTCCTCGGCGTTGATGCGAATTTCGATCGCGTGTCCGCGACGCGCCGCAAGCACCTGCTTCTGTGTCATCGGCAATTTCTCGCCGGACGCAACGCGAATCTGCCACTCGACGAGGTCGATGCCGGTGATCACTTCGGTGACGGGATGCTCCACCTGCAGTCGGGTGTTCATCTCGAGGAAGAAGAAGTCGCCGTCCTGGTAGATGAACTCGACTGTCCCCGCGTTGTAGTAGCCGACGGCTTTGGCTGCCTTCACCGCCGCTTCGCCCATTGCCTCTTCGACGCCGTCGGGAAGTGCCGGTGCCGGTGCTTCCTCGATCAACTTCTGGTGGCGCCGCTGTGCCGAGCAGTCGCGCGTCGAGACCCACACGACGTTGCCGTGGGTATCGCCGACCAGCTGCACTTCGATGTGCCGAGGCCAGGTGAGGTACCGCTCGACATAGATCTCGTCGCGACCGAAGAAGTTCTTCGCCTCGCGCTTGGCGGAGTCCATGGCGTCTTGCACCTGGTCGGCTGAGTGCACGACTTTCATGCCGCGTCCGCCACCGCCGAAGGCCGCCTTGATGGCGACTGGCCAGCCGTACTCGTTGCCGAATGCGGTGATCTCGGCCGCCGACTCGACGAACTCGGTGGTGCCGGGAACGATCGGTGCGCCGCCGCGAAGTGCCGCCTTGCGCGACGACACCTTGTCGCCCATCTCGACGATTGCCTCGGGTGGTGGACCGATGAAGGCCACGCCCATCTCTGTGATCGTGCGGGCAAAG
>JBMTOT010000022.1:0-24172 GCA_049442935.1 Ilumatobacteraceae bacterium
CCTGGGCGGTACCGATCGAAGACGTCCGGTTCGTGGACCGTCTCGAGTGACACCAGGCCTGCCACTTCTAGGACGTGATCGTCGACTGCGCAGGTCGGCTCCCCGAAGTAGTACTCGACGCCGTCGAGCCGGCGCTGGTCGAGCTCTTCCTCGAGGTCGGGCGTGTGGTCGCGCGATGCCCCTCGCGCATCGAACCAGACGCGTACGAGGTCGAAGTGTGGGTTCGTCTGGGTGGGTACGGTCACTTGGTTCCTTTCGTGCGGTCGATGGAGAAGATCTCGTTGCGTGCCTCACGTAGCCGCTCCACTAGGGGAAGTGCGGCGGGCTCGGTGACCTTTGTGCCGAAGACCTCGACAAGCCCCGAGTACCACTTCTCTTGGCAGTCCCAGCCGGCGTTGAAGCGCTGAGAAACGAAGGCTCTGCGTCCGTCGAGGTCTTTGGTCTTCATGTCTGCGACGGTCGCTTCGGCGTTGTGCACCTTGTCGGCGAGGGCGACCAACAGTGACGGATCGCCGGGCAGTTTTTCAGCGACCTCTGCCAGGTATTTCGACTTCCGCTCCCACCACTGCTCTTCGCTCTGGTTGTCGGGTTTGTCTTCTTCTGTGTCGGAACACGCACGGACAATGTCGGCGACTGTTCTGCCGAAGGCAACTTTGAGCAATTCATATGTCGCCTCGGTGTCTTCGATGGCATCGTGCAGAAGTGCCGCAATGGCCTGGTCTTCAGTGCCGCCGTGGTCCATCACCAGTGCGCTCACTGCCATGAGGTGGGAGATGTAGGGAATGTCGCCGCCCTTTCGCGGCTGCTCGTTGTGCAGACTGCAGGCCAACGCCAGCGCCCCCGACAACCGATGCGCCGCCGGGAATCGAGGCGGAATCTTCTCTTTCGAGTCACTCACGGTGGTCTCCTTTCTCTTGAGATGTCATGCGCCGCCGCCGCCACCGATCGCTCCGGCCACGGCGAACAGAATGATCAGCCACCCGATAAGGACGATTGGGAAGACAAACACCAGCGCGAAAGCGGCAATTGACCAGAAAATGATGAAGAGTGTCCAGCCGAGGCATCCACCGCCGAATCGGTGTGGGGTCATGCGGGGCGACTCCGTTTCATTGCGTCATGCACCTCCGAGAACTCCGGCGATGGCAAAGATCGCAACGAAGATGCCGATGAAGAGCAACGGGAAGGCGACGAGGAAGCTGAAGGCCGTGATCGCAAGAAAGATGATGATGAAGAGCCAAATGAGGCATCTCATCGGTGTCGAATTCCTCTCACGACCGAAAGGTAGCGAATAGGTGTGTCAGGTTCGAGCGCGAGACTCAGGGTTGCACGTTGCAACGCGCGATCGTTGCGGCCGAGAGTTTCTCGTTCGCATCGGTCACGTCGGCGCCCTGCGTGAGGGCGTCAAGTTCTTCGGAGATCTTGGGCACCGAGGCCATTTCGGTGATGTCGTAGTTGTAAGTCTCGAAGATCTTCTTCCGGGCTTCCCAGTTGTCGGCGAGCACCTTGACCGGGCCGGCCACATCGAGGGGGGCGGCCGTCACCATGTCACTGAACACCTTCGACACGTCGTTCCACACTGCTTCGAGCGCGGTCGGGTCGGGGGTGTGCGAGAACTGGGTCTTTGCCAGAAGGTCCGTCGCGAGGAAGCAGAATTCGGCCCAGTTCGCGTCAATCTCGCGGGCTCCATCATCGTTCCTTCCGCATGACGACACGCCCGCGACCGTCATCGCCAGCGCAGCGGCGACTATCCCGGCGCGTTGGAGACGTGTCTGTGTCGTCATTTCATCCCCAGCCAGCGACCGAGCTTTGCCTGTCGTCCTGCCCGCGAGGTCGGAATTCCGGTGGCCCGAGCCACGCGGCGCTTGAGGGCCGTGATGCCGAGGGCTCGTTTCCAGGAAAAGGTCAGGCCGGGAAGGATCCGCACGGCGAAAACCGTACCAGTCGAGTTCCGTCAGGGGCCGGCTGGATCAAAAATTAAAAAAGGTATAATCGTCTCTATATGGGACTGGTCAAGTGGTGGTTGGTGTATCGGATCGCAACGAGGGGCAAGCGCCGTCGTAATCGTGCACGCGCGTCTCTCGTGAGAGTCGATGCACTCACGCGCCTCGATCTGGCGGCGATGGGTGTCGACCCTGACGACGTCGACCTCGATGAGACATGTCCCGACTGTGGGGCGATTCTCGCTGAACACCTGATCACCGACGACGGACTGGAGTGCCCATGACCGACAACCCGACACCGCCCCGGCGCGGGGGAGACCCCGTCGACCGGAACCGCTCATCGGTGCTTCCCGACTATGACCGCCGCACTGCGGCGCGCATGCTCGCCCTCGCCGCGCTGGAACCTGGCGGCGGCGAGATGTGGGGCGCATTGCGTATTGCGGTGGGCGACCTCAACATGGTGAGGCCGTTCGACTGGCCCGCGTGGAAGGAGCCGTGGCCCGAGACCGCCGACGATGTCTCGGGCCTCGACGAAGAACTTGTCAGCAAACACATGACGCGCATCGTGAGAAGCGACCGGTTCATCGAGGGGAACTTCGAAGGCGCCGTGCGCATGGGTCTCGTGTCGTGGCTCGTGCTGCGGTGGCTCGAGATCACCGCACCAACCGGTTCGCCGGGCTGATCGCGCAGCGAACCCGTTCGACGCGCACAAGGGTGCTCCAGGTGGCATCGGCGGGTGAGATTGCGCTTCTCCTGATCGTTGCGACCGGGCAGTTTGACATATAGAGTAGGGATCGCTCGGTGCGCCGAGTTCTCCCCGTCTCGTTCGAGAGGGTCGAGATTCCCCACTGCGACCTCGCCAGCGGCGTGCCGCAGATTCCCACGGCGGCCGCCAAGGAGACCGCCGGAAAGCAGGAGAACATGGCTGCAGAAGCCCTCGAGAAGTCCGCACTTGAATCGAAGGACAAGGAACAGTTGATCGCAATCGCCGAGGCGCTCGGCGTGAAGGCGAGTGCTCGCTCGTCGAAGGCGACGCTGGTCGATCAGATCCTCGAAAAGACCGGTGCGACAGCCGAACCGGCACCGAAGCCCCGCGTCGGTCGTCCGCCGAAGGCAGCGAAGAATGACGAGATGTCGGACGACGCTGGGGGCCACGACGACGGTGACGGCGCCGCCGCCCCCCGTTCGCGTGGCGCCGTGCGCGAGAAGAGCGGCGCGACCGAGGGCAACGATGACCAGGTGTTCCTCGGCCCCGACGGCGAGCCGCTCGCCGAGTGGGAAGTGGAACTTGCCCGCCACGAAGGACGCGAACTGCGCCCGGCGAACGGCAACGGACAGCAGCGTCAACAGCGCCAGCAGGGCGGCAACCAGAACAACCAGCAGCGCCAGAACAACCAGCAGCGCCAGCAGGGCGACTGGGACAACGATCGCAGCGGACGCCGCCGCCGCCGTCGTGGACGTGGCGGGCGCGACGAGGGCCCGCAGGGAGACGATCGCTACGACGCCGGCGACGACGAGCCCGTCAGCACCGAGCCGGTCCAGATCGAGGGCTACCTGGACCTGCGCGACGAGGGGTATGGCTTCTTGCGCGTCGGCGGGTACTTGCCCACGCGCAACGACGCCTACATTCCCGTCAAGCTCACCCGTCAGTACGGGCTGCGCAAGGGCGACCACGTCTCTGGACTCAGCCGTCCGGCGGGACGCAACGAGAAGAACCCGGCGATGCTCGAGATTCACACCGTGAACGGCAAGGACCCCGAGAAGGCGAAGGGCCGTCCGCGCTTCGAAGATCTGACTCCGCTCTTCCCCGACCAGAAGCTGCGCATGGAAGACCCGCGCGACCCGCTCAACATGACCGCGCGCATCATTGACCTCATCTCTCCGATCGGCAAGGGTCAGCGCGGTCTCATCGTGTCGCCCCCGAAGGCGGGCAAGACGACGGTGATGAAGACCATCGCCCAATCGATCGAGAACAACAACCCCGAGGTGAAGCTGATCGTGCTGCTCATCGACGAGCGACCCGAAGAAGTCACCGACATGCGCCGCACCGTGAAGGGTGAGGTCATCGCATCGACTTTTGACCGTCCGAGCGACGAGCACACGCACGTTGCCGAGCTCGCGATCGAGAAAGCCAAGCGCATGGTCGAGATGGGCGAGGACGTCGTCATCATCCTGGACGGCATCACCCGACTGTCTCGCGCCTACAACCTCGCGGCTCCCGCGAGCGGGCGCATCATGTCGGGCGGCATCGACGCGGGCGCGCTGTACCCGCCGAAGAAGTTCTTCGGCGCCGCGCGCAACGTGGAAGAGGGCGGCTCGTTGACCATCCTCGCCACCGCACTCGTCGAGACGAACAGCCGCATGGACGAGGCGATCTTCGAGGAGTTCAAGGGAACCGGCAACATGGAGCTGCGCCTCGACCGACGCATTGCCGAGCGCCGCGTGTTCCCGGCCATCGACGTCGTCGGCTCGAGCACCAGACACGACGAACTGCTCTTCGACCGCAAGCAGCTGCAGCTGGTCATCAAGCTGCGCCGGGTGCTGGGCGGCCTCGCCCAGGAGGGGAACCCCGCCCCGGGTCTAGAGATGCTGATGGAGCGCCTCAAGACCTTCCGCACCAACGACGAGTTCCTGGCCGAAGTGGCCAAGACTCCGGGCGTCTGAGCCCGGTACACTCGACAGTCCGCACGCGACAGACCGCCAGCAGGAGAAGTTCTGAGATGAAGACCGAGATCCACCCCGCATACAGCGACGTGACCGTGAAGTGCTCCTGCGGGAACGCCTTCACCACCAGAAGCACGAAGGGCGCCGACTTCAACGTCGAACTCTGCAACGAATGCCACCCGTTCTTCACGGGCAAGCAGAAGCTGGTCGACACCGGCGGACGCGTCGAGCGCTTCAACAAGCGCTACGGCGCACGCAAGACCACAAAGAAGCAGGACTGACCACGTTGTCTTCCGGCGCCGATGCCGAGCGCCGGTCGCGACTGCTGTCGCTCAAGTTGCGCGCTCTCGTGCGCGACCACACCGGCGGTGACGACTCGGGCGATGCCTCCGTGTTCGCGCTCGGCGCCGCTCTGCTGCGCGACGACGCCGTGTGGATGCTCATCGACGGCGAATCTGAGCGCGCTCTCGGTGCCACGCTCGCATGGGCGACGACGAATGTCGCATCTCGCCCTGTGCGCATCCTCGTCGAGCGCGACTCGGGAGTGCTCGCCCGTCGCGCGACGCAGTTCGACGCCGACATCGAAATCTGGCACGTCGATGAGCGAAGCCTCCTTCCGGCGATTTCCGACCCGCACCTGCCACGCGTCGAGGCGCGACTCGAACACCTTGCCTTCGCCGAGGTGATCGACGCCGCCGGTGCCGCCGTCGTGGTGGAGCACGGCGTCGTGGTGGGCGAAGTGGCCGGACTCGAGATGTGCAGGGTGGTCGACGATGCAGCAACCGGGGCGACACGACTCGAGGTCGGCATGGGAGCCCACGATCGCGAGGCGTTCGCGATGGTCCACGGGCACCTTCCGACGGCGGAGGCATTGCGTCAGGTGATCGACGCCGTCGCACCGCACCGTGTCGTGGGTGCTCCGCAGCACCCTTTCAACCAGTTCGCCGCCGAACGGCTCCTGCGCTGGCGCGCCCTCGGCGAGCCCTCGAGCATCGGGTTCGAGTCGCTCGCACCGGCAGAGCCACCCGTCGTGCGCCGAAACCTGAAGGACGCCGTGCCGTGTGCCGCGCGCGGCGTCATGCGCGACGGACGCGACGCAGTTGCCGTGTTTGCCTCCGGAGTCGACCTCGACGTCGTGCCGTTCGCCGTCGATGCAGCCGACCGCGAAGGCGTCGATGCCGTTGCAGTGGTGTTGCGCGAGCGTGACGTGGTGCCGTCGATCGAGAAACTGGCGGCACGTGCTCGTCGCTCGGTTTCCCTCGTCTCCATCTGACGCCACTTTTCGTCGTGCAGCATCTCTGATTCGCCGAGTCGTGTGTGTCTAGCGTTGTCTGCGTGGCAAGGATGATGCGCGCAACGATGCTTGCATCAGCGGTGGTTCTCGCCGCATGTGCACCGTCGGAGAGCGATGCTGTCGAACCTGCAGTCGAGGACACTGTGCCCGTAGCGGAGGTTGCCGCCGGCGAGGCGGACGCTGACGTCCCGGTCGCGGCGAGCGACACCAGCGTTCCGGTGCCTGTGACCGTCCCGTGGAAAAAAGGCGAGGCCGCGAAGGCGTGGAAGAAGTTCCTGCGGTCGTACGAGGTGCTCGATGTGTCCGACTATTCGGGCAGCGAATGCGGCCTCTACACGATGATGCTGACAGAGGGAAGCGTGACCTTCTATTTCTGGGACGGCCGGGGGTGGGTTGACCAGTCGCAGTTGCTCGGAAGCGGACAGGGTCGTCAGCCTGTCTCGGTGCATTCAGCCGACTACACGAACGACGGTGTCATCGATTTCTTCATCACCTACGCACCTGACCGCGACTACGGGAACCGCGAATACGGGGCGTATTTCGCCATTCCCTGGGGTGGCAACTATCGCTGCCAGTGGGGGTGGGTCGACGTCGACGACGGCCGAACTCTCGGCAAGCGCATCACGTCGCCCGATGTGAGCACGCGCGAGGCCGTGGTTCGAGGCGACGGGTTCGACAAGGGCCGTTGGCGGACATGGGGCGAATACCGCTACCTGCCGTCGAGTGCATCGTTCGTGTTCCGAAAGGTGCAACCCGACAACTGACGGCGCGCTCGCCGTAGCCTTTCCTCTTGTGGATGCGCGCCTCGACTCGATCGAGAACGAGTTCGTCGACCTCGAGGCGAGTCTGGGCAGCCCCGAGGTGCTCGGCGACCAGTCGCGACTTCGCGAGGCGTCGCGCAAGTACAAGCAGATGACACCGCTGGTGGAGTGCATCAGGTCGTTGCGCGCCGCCAAGGGCGACCTCGAGGTGGGGCGTGCACTCGTTGCCGACGCCGACGCGGCAGAGCGCGAGTCGCTGCGTGCCGAGATCGCCGACACCGAAGCCCTGGTCGAGTCGCTCGAGGAACGCCTCAAGGTGTTGTTGCTGCCGCCCGACCCGAACGACGGGAAGAGCGTGATCATGGAGATCCGCGGCGCAGAGGGCGGGGAGGAAGCAAATCTCTTTGCCGGCGACCTGATGGAGATGTATCTCGCGTTGGCGACGCGAAACGGCTGGTCGGTTGAGACCATTCAACTTGACCGCTCCGACATGGGCGGCGTGAACCAGGCGACGTTGCTCTTCAAGGGTGACGACGCGTGGAGCCGGCTCAAGTTCGAGGGCGGTCCGCACCGAGTGCAGCGTGTGCCTGCCACCGAGGCACAGGGTCGCATCCACACCTCGGCCGCGACAGTCGCCGTCATGCCCGAGGCCGAGGAAGTCGATGTCGAGATCAACGACAACGACCTGCAGATCGACGTCTATCGCGCCTCGGGTGCCGGCGGCCAGCACGTGAACACCACCGACTCGGCGGTGCGCATCACGCACAAACCGACCGGGCTCGTGGTCGCGATGCAGGACGAACGCAGCCAGTTGCAGAACCGGGCTCGCGCGATGCAGGTGCTGCGGTCGCGACTTCTCAAGTTGCGGCAAGACGAGCAGGACGCGAAAGCCTCTGCCGAGCGCCGCGCCCAGGTGGGCGGAGGCGGCCGCGGCGAGAAGATCCGCACGTACAACTACAAAGAGAACCGCGTCACCGACCACCGCATCGGGTTCACCGTGTACCAACTGCAAGATGTCTTGGCGGGCGGCCTCGACGTCGTCGTCGATGCGCTGGCGGCCGACTTGCGCACGCGTCAACTTGCCGGCGATGTCTGAGTCGACCGACGGAACGGTCTCGTGGGCGGAATTGATGGCGTCGATCGCCGAGACGATCGGTGACCGGGTCGCGGCCAAGTGGTTGTGCGAACACGCGAGCGGGGCCGAGAGCGCGGCGGAGTTCGATGCGATGCGCCACGACCTTGTCTCTGCACGGGCGGGGTTGCACCTCGATGCGATGGCGCGGCGTCTTCTTGGCGGCGAGCCGCTGCAGTACGTCATGGGGCGCTGGGCGTTCCGACGGCTCGACCTGCTCGTCGACCGTCGTGTTCTGATTCCGCGCGCGGACACCGAGACGTTGGTCGAGGTGGCACTCCAGTCTCTCGCGACGCGCCGCACAACACGCGAGGAGCCCGCTGTCGTCGCAGACCTCGGCACGGGGTCTGGTGCGGTCGGTCTGGCGCTGCTCGACGAATCTCCGCTTGGATCGCTGACCGTCTGGATGACTGATGCGAGCCAAGACGCTCTCGATGTTGCCCGCGCGAACGCAGCCGGACTCGGTCGTCGCGGCGGGGGAGCGCGTTTTGCGCTCGGGTCGTGGTTCGACGCATTGCCCGCCGAGTTGAGGGGCTCGTTCGATGTGATCGTGTCAAACCCGCCATACATCGCAGTCGGCGATGTAGAGGTCGATGAACAGGTGCGCACATGGGAGCCGCATGATGCGTTGTTCGCCGGAGCCGACGGGCTCGATGCCGTGCGCACGATCGTGTCGGGAGCACGCGACTGGCTCACGCCTGGCGGCGCACTCGCCCTCGAGATCGGTCACACGCAAGCCGGTGCAGTGTCAGAGCTGATGCGGGAAGCTGGTTTTGTCGATGTCAACGTGCGCCGCGACGCCGCCGGGCGCGAGCGTGTGGTCGTCAGCCGAGCGAGCGGCGAATGAAATCGAGCTGGTGCAACAGGAGATTTTCGGCCACCACTTCTTGAGGTGTCATGTGCGTGACGCCCGACAGTGGCAGCACCTCGTGTGTGCGACCGGCGGCGAGCAGCGCAGACGAGAGTTGCAGCGTGTGCGCCGCGACCACGTTGTCGTCGGCGAGGCCGTGAATCAGCAACAACGGCCGCGTCAACTTCTCGGCGTCGTGCAGCAGCGATGTCGAGGTGTAGGCGGCATCATCGAGCACCCGTCCGAGGTAGCGCTCGGTGTAGTGCGTGTCGTACAGCGCCCAGTCGGTCACTGGGGCACCTGCGACGCCCGCGTGGAAGACATCGGGCGCGTGCAGCACGGCGAGGGCGGCGAGGTAGCCGCCGAAACTCCAGCCTCTGACGGCGACGCGCGAGATGTCGGCGCGAGGCTCGAGATGCGGCAATGCGCGTGCCACGGCGACCTGGTCGGCGAGCACCGGCCCCGCGAGATCGCGCCACACGGCTCGCTCGACGTCTGAGCCGCGGCCGGGTGTGCCGGCGTTGTCGGCCACGACAACGACGAATCCTTGGTCGGCGAACCACTGCGAGGTCGCGAACGCACCGGTGGTCTCCACGACACGCTGTGCGTGCGGTCCGCCATAGGGATCGAAGAGAACGGGCAGCGGCGTGTCGCGTCCGTCGCGCGGGGTGAGAATCGCAACAGGTATGCGCGCATCGCCCACTTCGTGGAAGGTGACGTTTGGTGACACGAGCGGTGTCTCGGCGAGGTTCGCAACGTCTGCGCCGCCGTGTTCGGAGACGACGTGGAACGAGGCGCGTGCATCTGCCAGCGATGCATGCCGCGTCACTGTCGCAGCTGAATTGCCGACAACCGAGGCGACACCCAGGTCGGGCGACACCGGCGCAATGTTGCCGCTCGATGTGTCGAGGCGCCAGGCACGGAGGCGCCGAGGAATGTTCGGGTCGTTCGCCGTGAACAGAACCGTCTCGCCGGCATATGCGACGCCGCGCACCTGCAGCGACTCAGGTGTCATCACCGCTCCGTCGACGAGCAGTCGACGCAGACCGCCGCGATCGACGCATGTGACGAGTCGCCCAGACGACTCGAGCGTCGGCACCCCTGGCACCAGTTCCACCCAGTGCTCGTCGTAGTCGGAGAAGATGACATCAGAATCACCGGTCGCCGGGTCGATTCGCCGCACGTGCACCATCCGCTGGTCGCGGGTCTGCACCTGTGCGATGAGGCCGGCAGCGGTCCACGAGACCGAGTTCAGGTACTCCCACCCATCGCCGAGGTCGACGTCTGTTCGGTCGCCGGTTGCGACATCAACGAGCGCGAGCGACACAAGCGCATTGGCCGTGCCGGCTGCGGGGTAGCGGTGCTCGACAGGTGCCTGTTCGGGGTGGGCGGGGTCTGCGATCCACCACGGCACGATCGGGTCGGTGTCGACCCGACACGCTGCGATCGTGCGCGAATCGGGTGACCACCAGAAGCCTCGTTGGCGTCCCATCTCTTCTGCTGCGATGAAGTCTGCGCTGCCCCATGTGACGGTCTCGCTCGTCTCGCGTGCGATCACACGCTCGACTCCACTGAGGGGAGCGACGCACAGCGCATCGCCTCGCACGTAGGCAAGGTGCGTTCCGTCGGGAGAGATCCGCACGTCGAACACGCCGGGGGCGATCTCGGGAACAGTCACGGTGCCGTCGTCGAGGCGCACATGCACTACCTGACCACCGATGACAGTTGCCGCGCATGTGACATCTGCGTCGCATGAGTACGTGACGACGCCCGATGCCCCCTCGCGTGCGCGCTCGCGACGACGACGTTCCTCGGCGGTCAACTCGCCACCGTCGACGGGCAGCGCGCGCGGGTCGAACACCTCGCGCTCGGTGCCCGATGCGGTCTCGAGCACCCAGAGGGTGTTCACCGGGTCGGAGCCGCCGTGGGAGCGGGCGAACACGACGCGCGCACCATCGGGGGAGACGGTGAACGACCGCGGCTCACCGAGAGTGAGTCGCTGGGTGCGGGCGTGCTGGCGGGGGAAGGTGTCGCTCACGGAGGCCTTCGTCACCCGGCGTGCAGCGCGCCTTCTCGGTCCAACGTGATGGTGCGGCCGACCCACTCGTCGGTGCACATCGAACGCCCCAGGTCGGCGTCGGTTGAGTCGCCCCATGCGCGGCGACCGTCTGCGAGCAGACACGAGGCGAGAATGCGCTCGGGCGTGCCGTCGCGATCGTGCATCACCGAGTACCCCTCGATGACGGCAGAACCTGCCGCATCAGCCGGTGACGCGAGGCTGCGCCGCGGAAGTGCGTCGATCTCGTCCTGCGGGTAGTCCCACGAGAACGGCCGCGCCGGCGGGGTCGTCGAATACACACCGAACGCGTGCTTTGTGGCGTACCCACCGTTTGCCCACACGAGACCGGTCTCACCGGGGCTCTCGCGCAACTCCCGCATCACCGTTGCGATCGCGTGCATCACGTAGTTGTTCCATGGTCCACCCGCGAAGGGAAGACCGCCCGTGCGAGTCAACTGCCGGTCGAGTGAGAGTCCGAGCGACTGTGCACCCAACTGGACCGCCGACGGGAAGCATGAATACAAGTCGACGATGCCGACGTCGTCGATGCCGACGCCGGCCATCTCCAGGACGCGTCGCCCTGCCAGCTCGATCGCCGGCGTCTTCCAGAAATGCTCACGGTGCGACACGAACGGGTGCTCGTGGGCGTCGCTGCCCGCGTGGGGGAACACCCAACGGTCGCGCGGCACACCGAGCGACTCGGCGCGCTCCGCCGAGCAGAGAATCAGCGCCGCCGACATGTCGACATCGTTGTTCGAATTCATCATCTTCGGGTACGGGAAACCGATCATGCGGTTCGCGGTCGTCGGCGTGCGGATCTCTTCTGCCGTGTACGCCTTCTGTGTCCAGGCGAACGGGTTGTTCGCCGCCACACTGCTGAACCGCGACCACAGCTCTGAGATGTGCACCTGGTGGTCGGCGACCGAGCGGCCGGCCTTTGCGCGAAGAGCCGTCTCGAAGAGCGGATAGATCTGGATCGGCATCACGATGCTTCGTTCGCGCTCCTCGGGCATGTTCATGACGAGGTCCTCCGACACCAGCACCGGTTCTTCGTCGGTGGTGCGCCAATCGGGCTCGATGCCGGCCTTGCGCATGCGGGCACGGGTGCGGGTCGTTTCGCCACCGGTCAGAATCACGAGGTCGTTCGTGCCGGCGAGAATCTCGCGCGATGCGGCGTTGACCAATGTCTGGGGTGTATTTCCACCCATCGCCGAGAGTCCGGTTTCGCGCGGGGTGAGACCGAGGTCACTCGCAATGAAATGTGCGGGGTTGCCGTACTTCCACGACAGCAGGTTGACGACGCGTATCGCGTCAGGGTTAGGAACCGCAGACAAACCCGCGTCAGCCGCGGCGCGGCGGGTCGCCTCGACCATCATGGCCACGGGGTCGAGTGCCTCGTCAAGATTCTCGGTGCGCTGGACCATCTGGCCGGCACCGATCAGTACCGGTGTGCGTGGGTCGATCGTCATGCCGGAACGCTAGGTCACCTGAACCCGGCGCCCACTACTGTGACGGTGATGTCACGCATTGCAATCGGCGCCGACCACGCTGGTTTCCCCCTGAAAACACACCTTGTCTCGGTTCTGACGGCGCAGGGACACGAGGTCGACGATCTCGGAACGCACTCGACGGAGAGTTGCGACTACCCGCCGATCTGTGCCGCCGTCGGGCGCGCGGTGCGCGACGGCAAAGCTGATCTCGGCATCGTGCTCGGTGGAAGCGGTCAGGGCGAGCAACTCGCCGCCAACAAGGTGCGCGGCGTTCGCGCGGCGCTGTGCAACGACCTCTACACCGCTCGCATGGCGCGTTCCCACAACAACGCCAATGTGCTCAGCATGGGTGCGCGCGTGGTGGGGGAGGGACTCGCCGAGGAGATTCTCGCAACGTTCCTCTCGACCGAGTTCGAAGGAGGGCGACACGAGCGCCGTGTCGCACAACTGGCCGACATAGAAACAGAAGAGGCAGGTCGCTAGATGCCGTTTCCGTCCGACTCGAACCCCGACACCGAGGTCTTTGCACTTCTCGAAGAGGAGCGCGTCCGTCAGACAACCGGGCTTCAGCTGATTGCGAGCGAGAACTTCACTTCGCCCGCGGTGATGCGCGCCACCGGGTCGATCTTCACCAACAAATACTCCGAGGGATACCCGGGCAAGCGGTACTACGGCGGCAACGCGATCGTGGACTCGGTCGAGTCGCTCGCGATCGAGCGCGTGAAGCAGCTGTTCGGCGCCGACCACGCGAATGTTCAGCCGCACTCGGGCGCGAGCGCGAACATGTCGGTGTACCTCGGGCTGCTCAATCCGGGTGACACGATCCTCGGGCTCAGCCTCGACCACGGCGGCCACCTCACGCACGGCTCGCCCGTGAACGCGAGCGGCATCTTGTACGACTTCAAGTCGTACGGCGTCACTCCCGGAGACGAGCGCATCGACTTCGACAACGTCCGTGAACTCGCGCTGAAGCACCGCCCGAAGATGATCGTCGCCGGTACCACCAGCTATCCGCGCCGTCTCGACCCCGAACCGTTCCGTGCGATCGCCGACGAAGTGGGTGCACTGCTGATGTTCGACATCGCGCACCTCGCCGGTCTCGTCGCAGGTGGTGCACACCCGAACCCGGTTCCCTACGCCGACGTCGTCACATTCACGACGCACAAGACGCTGCGCGGTCCGCGCGGCGGGTGCATTCTGTGCAAGTCGCAGCACGCCCAGGCGATCGACAAGGCGGTGTTCCCCGGCAGCCAGGGCGGCCCGCTCGAGCATGTGATCGCCGCCAAGGCCGTTGCGTTCCGCGAGGCACTCGATCCGTCGTTCAAGGTCTATGCGCACCAGGTGGTGAAGAACGCCTCTGCACTCGCCGCCGCTCTCGCCACCGAGGGCTTCCGGCTCGTCAGTGGCGGCACCGACAACCATCTCATGGTCGTCGACCTGCGACCGTTCGATGCCGAGTGCACCGGCAAGGACGCCCAGTTGGTCCTCGACGAGGCCGGCATCACGCTGAACAAGAACACGGTGCCCGACGACCCGCGCAGCCCGTTCGTGACCTCCGGCGTGCGCATCGGTACGCCGTCGGTGACGACTCAGGGAATGACAGAAGCAGAGATGCCGGTGATCGCATCGCTCATCGCAGAGGCACTGCGCCACCGCTCAGACCCGGCGGCGGTGCGTGCCGTGCGCGAAAAGGTCGCGGCGTTGTGTGCCAAGTTTCCCGTCTATCCCAACCCGTTCTGAGCCGTTCACGACGCACGATTCTCGCACTCGGCACCTTCATTAGGCTCCACAGGTGATGGCCGACACCACCGGGTACCTGATCGTCGGCGGGTGCGCCGTCGGCGTCACGGCCGCCACGACACCAGTCGTGCGTGCGGTTGCGCGCCGCTATGGGTGGCTCGCGATGCCAGACGAGCGCAAGGTGCACACGGTGCCAACCCCGAACGTTGGGGGAATCGCGATGTTCATCGGGTTTTTCGCGGCATTGCTGCTCGCATGGAACATGGACCGGTTCTCGCCGCTCTTCAAGGCGAGTTCCGAGCCGCTCGGCGTCGCCCTCGCCGCCTTCGTGATTCTGGCCGTCGGAACGCGCGACGACGTGAAAGAGGTGTCAGCCCCTGCACGTGTGGTGGCAACGGTCGCGTCAGCGCTCGTACTCGTGTGGTTCGGCGTCACGATGTTCTATTTCCGTGTTCCGTTCATCGGCGTCATCCAGCTCTCCGACGACTGGATCCCGATCGTGACGGTCGTGTGGCTGCTCGTGATGACCCAGGCGGTCAACCTCATTGACGGTCTCGACGGGCTCGCCGCAGGAATCGTGGCGATCGGCGCGTCGGCGTTCTTCATCTACTCGCGTCATCTCTCGGGCCTCGGCCTTCTCACGGAACCGAACATTGGTCCACTCATCGCAGTCATCACGGTCGGCATCTGCGTCGGCTTTCTGCCCTTCAACTTCAACCGGGCGACCATCTTCATGGGTGACGGGGGTGCGTACCTGCTCGGGCTGCTGGTGGCCGTGTCGACGAGCGTGGTCGGGGGACGGGCCGATCCGACGACACAGGCCTTCAGTGGCCAGACCTACTTCTTCCTTGCGCCGCTTGCGATTCCCCTCATCATTCTCGGTGTGCCCGTCGTCGACGTGCTGTTCGCAATCGTGCGTCGGGTGAGCAAGAGACAAGGTTTCGCAACGGCCGACAAGGGCCATTTGCACCACCGCTTGATCGCGCTCGGTCACGGACCGCGGCGCGCGGTCGCGATTCTGTGGTTGTGGACCGCGCTTCTCTCGGCGTTCGTCTTGTATCCGGTGTTCAACAAAGCGGCGACGAACTTCGCACCGTTCATCCTCGTGGCACTTGTCTTGTTCTTGTACACCGTGTTGCACCCGGATCTCAATCGCGGCGCGCGCGCAGACGAGACGCAGATCACGAATCATGAACGTTGACGAGCAGTTCGTTTGATTGAGTGATCGACATTTGATTCGCGAGGGACATTTGACGCGACATTTCGGACTTGTGTTCTGATACTCGTCCTTCGTGTTGAGAACTCGGTATTGCTTTACCCGTGTTTTCGCGAATGTGGTCAGCGGGTTTCTGAATGTTCACGACATGGAGATCGTCGCGACCGACACATCGCGTGCGAACACCGAGATCTTCGATGTGTTTGACGAATTCGATGCGCGTCTCGCAGTGCATTCGCCAGTCTTTGATGCATGGGGTGACGTTGCCGATGCGAAGCTCGTGTGGTCGAACCGCGCATGGCGCGAGTCGCCGGTGCGAAACGGTGCGCGTGATGCGTTGATCGCCCACATCGCTGAGGCCTGGCTTCGTGGGCGATCCTCGGGTCTGGTGCACAGTGACGCCGACCCTGCTGGTTCGTGGGTGACGTGGAATCGCGTGCGTCAACACGTGGTCGAAAACAGCTTTTCTGCCGCCGCCGATGCGTGGCCCACATGGTTCGACGGCGCCGGGCGTGCGCCGATGCTCGTGGCTCGTCGCGCAGTGTCGCTTGAGAAGGCACGCATGGCGCGGGGTCTGCACGATCTCGGCATTCAGCGTCTGTATGCATCGCGCTTGCGGTTGTCGGTGCTTGAGTCGCGCGTCGACGACGACACGCGAGCAGAGATCAACGAACTCGCGGCCTCGATCGACGCCGTGATCTCCGATGTGCGCGACCAGATACTCCAGAGTGGTGATTCCTCGCCGGTCGGGCTGCGCTATCGCCTCGAGGAATCACTGGCGGCGGTGTTGCCGGCTCATGGCTGCGATCTTGATCTCGACGTTGACGACGAATTGCGTGTCTCCGACCGCGTGTGGGCCAATGCCCGCGCCGTCATCATGGAGGCCGCATCGAACGCGCTTCGCCACGGCGGTGCGTCGATGTTCTGGGTGTCAGTCGACAAACGGGGGCCACTGGTGGTGTTCTCCGTTGCCGACAATGGGAGTGGTGTTGGTGTGCCCTCCCACAACGGACACCGCACACCAGGAAACGGAATGAAAAATATGGAGAACAGAGCACACTTGCTGGGCGGCACTTTCCGTGTCACGCCCCGCGACGCGGGTGGAACGGTTGTCGAATGGGCCGTTCCGGCAGAAGGAGGCCCGTAATGATCCGGGTGGCAGTCTGCGATGACCACGCCATGGTGCGTGAAGCGCTGGCGAACGTGATGGGCAACGATCCGAACATCGAGGCGGTGGGAACGACCGACTCGGTGGCATCGACACTTGCGTTGCTCGATGCGTACGCGGTTGACGTGCTGGTGCTCGACGTCCGTTTGAACGGCGAGTCGGGACTCGAACTCGCGAGGCGCGTAGTGTCCACGTACCCAGGGGTGCGCATCATGGTGCTCACGGCGTTCGCGTCCGAGGGGCTCCTCGTCGAGGCGTATGAACTTGGAGCGAGCACGTTTCTTCTGAAGTCGGGCGATGCAAGCGGACTTGTGAGCGCGATCCGCGATGTTGCGGTCGGGCGACGGCTCATCAACCCGGCCGAGGTGCGCGCCGCGTCGGTGGCGATCGAGCGCAACGGTGTGGGGGCAATCAGGAAGCTCGACGTGAACGACCGCATGATCGCGAGCCTCATCGCCCAGGGGTACTCCGACAAACAGATCGCGGAGTCGGTGTTCCTCGGTCTGCAGACAGTCCGCAACCGGGTGTCGCGCATGCTGTCGCGTTTTGACAAGCAGAACCGCACGCAACTCGCACTCATGTTTGCCGAGCATGAACTGGAGTTGGCCGCAAGCGCCCGCTGACCATCTCCGGCCGGGACGAGTATTCGCGGCCGCAAGTACCTCTTTGTCTGGCGCCTGTGTCTGCCACGGTGTCAGATGAGGGTCGGGGAGCCCCACCGGGTTCTCCGCACATGGTGCCGGTGTCGCCTCCCCCTCGGGTGGCACCGGCACCGTCATCTTCCGGCTCATGTCACACCGAGCCAATTTGACGATGTGTCGGGTCGCACCTACATTGTTCCTCGTTTCACAAGGACCCCGCTCGACGGGAACGAGACCCAGGCGAACCCCCACGGTGAAGTTGATCCCCACTCCAAAGCCACTTGCGGCCGGTGACAAGTCCATGTCTCAGGGAGTCGAACTGGCCGCGACAGTGGTGGTCTTCTTCTTCATTGGATTCGGGGTCGACGCATGGGTCGGTACGACGCCCCTGTTCATCATCGCCTTCACGGTGTTCGCAATGATCGGGCAGTCAGTAAAGATGTATTTCTCGTACGCCGCGGCCATGACGCGCCTCGAACTGGAACGTGCCGAGGCGGCCAAGGGTGTGCAGAATGGCTGACGTCCCTTCGCCTCTCTTGGCTGCGACGCATGGACAGGCGCCCGAGGTGGCCGTCTCGCGAGACATGGTCCGCCGCGGAGTCTTCATTGCGCCGGTCATTCTTGGTGTGTCAGGTGTCATATGGGGTGCAGACGGAGTGTGGTCGTCCGCCTTCGGTCTCGGTCTAGTTCTTGTCAATTTCGGTCTTGCGGCCGCATTGATCGCCTGGTCGGCCCCCATCTCGCTGGGGCTCATGATGGGCGTTTCGTTGTTCGGATACCTCGTTCGGCTCGGTCTCATCGCAACCGCAGTCGTGGTGGTGCGCGACTACGACTGGGTGTCGGTGACGGCGCTTGGAGTCACCATCATCGTGTCCCACCTCGGTCTGTTGTTCTGGGAGATGAAGTTCGTCGCGGCATCCCTCGCATTTCCGGGACTGCGACCCAATGTGGCAAACTCTCAGACCGTTAGCCCCCACGCGGACAGACAAGGACCCCGACAGTGATCGCCCTCAAGTTCCCCGAAATGTACGAGATCCTCGTCTGGAAGGATCTGTTCCCGACGTTCAACAAGATCTCGCTTCTCGCGGTTGCGGCCGTGATCATCAGTTCGGTGGTGTTCCTCCTCGCGACGCGTCAGGACCACCGCGAGGCGCCGCGAGGAATCCGCAACCTCGCAGAGACGATCGTCGAGTTCATTGAGAACGGCGTCATCATGCAAACAATGGGACGCGACGGCCTCGGATGGACCCCGTTCCTGCTGACGATGTTCATGTTCATCTACCTGCTGAACGTGCCGGGAATCATTCCGATCCTCCAGATGCCCGCGACGGCGCGGATGGCCGTTCCCATGTTCCTCGCGCTCCTCGTGTGGGTCGTCTACAACGCGACCGGCATCAAGCACCAGGGTGTGGGCGGCTACTTCAAGAGCACGCTGTTCCCCCCGGGGGTGCCGAAGGCCCTGTACATCCTTGTCACGCCGATCGAGTTCATCTCGGCGATCATCGTCCGTCCGTTCTCGTTGGCAGTGCGACTCTTCGCCAACATGATGGCGGGCCACATCCTTCTCGTGACCTTCGCGGTCCTTTCGGAGGCCTTGTTCCAGGCCAAGGACGCGGTCCTGATCCCCGTCGGGATCCTGCCGATGTTCATGCTCATCTTCCTCACCGCCTTCGAGGTACTCGTGGCGTTCTTGCAGGCCTACATCTTCGTGATCCTCACGGCCGTGTACATCGGCGGCGCGGCACATCCGGAACACTGAGTTCCGAGAAGATCTCCCAACCACAACCACAACCAGGAGAAACAGACAATGGAAGCAATTTCACGGCTCATCGCGGCGGAACTCACCCCCGCAGAACTGAAGAACAACGCGGCGGCCGCGAGCGCGGGTTACGCGTACGGTCTTGCCGCAATCGGCCCAGGCATCGGCATCGGCTACCTCGTCGGCAAGTCCGTCGAGGCAATGGCACGCCAGCCCGAGGCCGCCGGAATGGTGCGCACCACGATGTTCTTGGGCATCGCCTTCACCGAGGCGCTCGCGCTCATCGGATTCGTGGTCTTCATTCTTCTCAAGTTCGCCTGAACCGCGTTCGCCACGGAGAGTCCAGAAAATCGATCTCTGCGTGAGCAGAGCGAGGAGTTGAGATGTTGACTGCAATAGTCACCACAACAGCAACAGGAGCAGTGCGCGTTCGACTGTCGTCTGCGGTCGGTGTCGTTTCGGCCGAGGAAGGGGCGAAACCCGAGGGGACGCCCCCAAATCCGATTGCCCCGGCCGTGAACGAGCTCTACTGGTCCGCGGGGGCATTCTTTGTGCTGCTCGTGATCATGCGTTATGTGCTCTTTCCCCGTCTTAAGAAGGGCATGGATGCCCGCTACGAGGGAATCCGCTCCGACCTCGAAGGTGCAGACCGAGTGAGGGACAGCGCGCGTGCAGACGTGGCCGAGTACGAGAAGGCTCTCGGAGCAGTACGTGCCGAGGCTGCGGTGAAGCTCGATGCGGCTCGCCAGACAATCGATGCCGAGCGAGGTGCGCGGCTCGCAGAGGTCAACGCCCGCATCGCTCAAGCGAGAGCTGAGGCTGACCAGCGCGTGGCCGCGGCTCGTGCGGCAGCCAAGGGACAAGTCGAGGCGGCGGTCGCCCAGGTGGCGGGACGCGCCGCAGAACTTGCAACGGGGCGGCCTGCCGATCCGACCATTGTTCAGAACGCGGTGAGGGCCGCGATGGAAAGCGGAGGAAGCAGATGAGCGCCTTGGGCGTGGTTCTCGCCGAGTCGGCGAAGTTCGAGAGTCACCACTGGTTGTGGCCCGAGCTGAAAGAGATCATCTACGGAGGTATCGCTTCGGTGTTGGTGATCGGTGCTCTCGTGAAGTTCGCGGGTCCTGCCGCCAAGAAGGCTCTCGCGGCCCGAACCGAGCGGATCCAGGCCGACATTGACCGCTCACGCCAGGCGCTCTCGTCTGCCGAAGTCGATGCCAACCAGATCCGGTCGGCTCTCGGAGACATCGCCAGCGAACGCTCGCGCATTCTCGCCGAGGCTGACGCCCAGGCCGAGGTGCTCCTCCGCGAGGGTCGTTCGCGGATCGACGCCGAGATGGCCGACATGGAAGCAAAGGCAATGGCGGACATCGCCAACGCGAGTGCTCGTGCCGGCGACGAATTGCGCTCTGAGATTTCGCGACTGAGCGCGATCGCAGTTGAGCGCGCTGTTGCCGCCACAGTCGACGACCGTGCGCGTCAGGACATGATCGAGACCTTCATCACGAACGTGGGAGCAGCACGATGAGCGACGCACGAATCGACGCATACGCGACGGCGCTCACCGAGATGGCAACCGCCGAGGGAGTACTCGAGCGCGTCGTCAGCGAGCTGCGCGACGTGAAGAACGTGCTCGAGTCGAACGACCAGTTGCGCACCCATCTGACCGATGAACTGGTGCAGGTCGAGGCGCGACAGAAGACCCTCGAGACACTGTTCGCCGGCAAGGCGCACGCCGTCACCACGCAGTTCGTGGGCATGGTGATCGGAGCTGGCCGCGGACGTGACCTCGCCAAGATTGTCGATGCGGCGGCGTCTCGCGCATCGGGGTCCACCGGAGTCGGAATGGCCGAGGTGAGAAGCGCCGTCGCACTCACCGACGACCAGCAGCATCGCCTCGCCGACGCGCTCGCCAAGGTTGTCGGCGGTGCCGTGAGCCTGAAGGTCGTCGTCGACCCGAGCGTGGTCGGCGGTCTCGTCGCCACCGTGGGCGACAAGGTGATCGATGGTTCGGTTCGCAACAGGCTCGACGAGCTGAAGAGCCGTCTGTAAGGAACGCAGGGAAGAAGGAACACGATGTCAGACATCACACTCTCCGCATCTGAGATCGCATCTGCGATCGCCAAGGGACTCGAGGGCTACAACCAGTCGCTCGAGGCCCGCACCGTGGGACGCGTCGCCGAAGTCGGCGACGGCATCGCCCGCGTGACCGGACTGCCCGACTGCGCGGTGAACGAACTGCTCGAGTTCGAGGACGGCACGGTCGGTATCGCGCTGAACCTCGACGAGTCGCAGATCGGCGCCGTGGTTCTCGGCGAGTCCGACTCCATTGAAGAGGGCCAGCCCGTGAAGGCAACCGGCCGCATCTTGTCGGTGCCGGTGGGTGACGCCATGCTCGGCCGCGTCGTCAACGCGCTTGGCCAGCCGATCGACGGCAAGGGTGACATCGTCGGTGCGACGATCCGCCGCGTCGAGGTGCAGGCCCCCGGCATCATGGGCCGCAAGCCCGTGCACGAGCCGCTCCAGACCGGCATCAAGTCGATCGACGCGATGACCCCGATCGGCCGCGGTCAGCGCGAGTTGATCATCGGCGACCGCAAGACCGGCAAGACCACCGTCGCGATCGACACGATCATCAACCAGCGCGGCCTCGGCGTGAAGTGCATCTACGTCGCCATCGGCCAGAAGGGATCGACCGTCGCCCAGACCGTCGAGACTCTGCGTCAGTACGGTGCTCTCGAGTACACGGTGGTGGTCGCCGCTCCGGCGTCGGACCCGGCGCCGTTCAAGTACCTCGCCCCATACTCGGGCTGCGCCATCGGCCAGCAGTGGATGGAGAACGGCGAGCACGCACTCATCGTCTACGACGACCTGTCGAAGCAGGCCGAGGCCTACCGCCAGATGTCGCTGCTGCTGCGCCGCCCGCCGGGCCGCGAGGCGTACCCCGGCGACGTGTTCTACCTGCACAGCCGTCTTCTCGAGCGTGCCGCCAAGCTCTCCGACGACCGCGGTGCCGGTTCGCTCACCGCTCTCCCTGTGATCGAGACCAAGGCCGGCGACGTGTCTGCATACATTCCGACGAACGTGATCTCGATCACCGACGGCCAGGTGTACCTGCAGGACAACCTCTTCAAGTCGGGTGTGCGCCCGGCCGTCGATGTGGGCATCTCGGTGTCGCGCGTGGGTGGTGCCGCACAGACCAAGGCCATGAAGAGTGTCTCGGGAACCTTGAAGCTCGACCTTGCACAGTTCCGCGAGCTCGAAGCATTCGCCACGTTCGGCTCCGAACTCGACGCAGTTTCCAAGGCCCAGCTTGAGCGCGGGTACCGATTGGTCGAACTCCTCAAGCAGGGCCTCAACAGCCCGATGCCGGTGGAGGAGCAGGTCGTGTCGATCTTCGCGGGCACGAAGGGCTACCTCGACGACATTCCGGTCGCCGATGTGAGCCGCTTCGAGATCGAACTGCTGGAGTGGGTGCGTTCGCGCCACGGTGCGATGCTCGCCGAGCTGCGCACCAATCCGAAGGCCGACGTTCCTTCTGATCTCGGCGACATCGTCAATGCCTTCAAGGCTCAGTTCCGTACCTCGTCGACCGGGCGCGGCGCGGCCGACCCGACGGCAACCGATGCCGAGGCTCTCGGCGAGGCGCAGAGCGCCAAGACGCTGGCGACGGAGTGATCTAAGTGGCTGGCGGTCAGGAACGAATCCTGCGCGGACGCATCCGCTCGGTGCAGGCGACGAAGAAGATCACGCGCGCGATGGAACTCATCGCGGCGTCGCGCATCGTCAAGGCGCAGCAACGCGTGGCCGCCGCCGTTCCCTATTCCGACCTCATCACTGAGGTGGTGCGAGACCTCGCCGCCGCCGGTGCGGGCTCTGACACGGCGCTTCTGGCCGGTCGGGACGTAGAAAAGCGCGTCTGTTACGTCGTGTTGTCGGCCGATCGCGGCCTCTGCGGCGGCTACAACGCCGGCGTTCTGCGAGCGACCGAGGGCGAGATCAAGCAGGACGCACTGCAGGGTCGCGACCATGCCGTGGTCGCCGTCGGACGCAAGGCCGAGGGGTACTTCCGCTTCCGCGGCTACAACATCGCAAAGTCGTTCGCAGGCTTCACCGACAACCCGTCGTATGCGGTGGCGAAAGAGATCGGCGAGTACGTGACCGAGTTGTTCGTCTCGGGCGAGGTCGACCGTGTCGAGCTCGTCTACACGCGATTCATCTCTGCCGGCAGCCAGGAAGTCGTGCAGCGCCCTCTGGTGCCGCTCGACGCCAAGATCACCGAGGGCGGCGACGGCAAGAGCGAGGCGGGACGCGACTATGAGTTCGAGCCCGACCCCGACTCGATCCTCGAGTCGCTGCTGCCGCGCTATGTCGAGGCGCGCGTGTACGCGGCGCTGCTGAACGCGGCGGCCTCCGAGCACGCGTTCCGTCAGCGCGCGATGAAGTCGGCCACCGACAACGCGGAAGAGTTGATCAAGAACCTCTCGCGCGTGATGAACCGCGCGCGCCAGGACGCAATCACGACGGAGATCATGGAAATCGTGGGTGGCGCAGAGGCACTCGCGTCGGGCGACTAGGGCGCACGAAGAGAGAATTCAGGAAACAGGAGAGATCAGATGAGCATGACAGAGATGCAGACTGACGGCCGGGTGGTCGCAATCGCCGGACCGGTGATCGACGTCGAGTTCCCGCGCGGTGCGCTCCCCGAGATCAACTCGGCGCTCGAGTTCGAGGTTGACGTCGACGGAACCAAGACCAAGGTTCTCGCCGAAGTCGCCCAGCAGCTCGGCGGTAGCCGCGTGCGCGCGGGGTGCCTGAAGCCGACTGACGGCCTGCGCCGCGGAACCGCGGTGCGCAACACCGGACACGGCATTCAGGTGCCGGTCGGCAACAAGACCCTCGGTCACGTGTGGAACGTGTGGGGCGAGGTCCTCGACGGCGACAACGCTGAGTTCGCCGACGTCGAGCGGTGGGACATTCACCGTCCAGCTCCCGCGTTCGACACCCTCGAGCCGTCGAAGCGCATGTTCGAGACCGGCATCAAGGTCATCGACCTCCTCACGCCGTACCTGGCCGGCGGCAAGATCGGCCTCTTCGGTGGTGCGGGCGTCGGCAAGACGGTTCTCATCACCGAGATGATCAACCGCGTGGCCTCCAAGCACGGTGGTGTGTCGGTGTTCGCCGGCGTCGGCGAGCGCACACGCGAGGGAACCGACCTCCGTCTCGAGATGGAAGAGTCGGGAGTGTTCGAAAAGGCCGCCCTCGTGTTCGGTCAGATGGACGAGCCGCCGGGGGTGCGCCTGCGCGTCGCCCTGTCGGCCCTCACCATGGCCGAGTACTTCCGTGACGTGCAGAACCAGGACGTGCTGCTCTTCATCGACAACATCTTCCGCTTCGTGCAGGCCGGCTCGGAAGTGTCGACGCTGCTCGGACGCATGCCGTCGGCGGTGGGATACCAGCC
>JBMTOT010000023.1:0-23856 GCA_049442935.1 Ilumatobacteraceae bacterium
GCCAATGTCGTCGGCCGACCGCAAGGTCGTACACGACACGCTGGCTGAGGTCGAGGGCATCGTCACCCGTTCACAGGGCGAAGAGCCCCGCCGCCGAGTGGTGGTCGAGCCCGCCTAACTCGCCTAGCGCCGGCCTGTTCGGCATGAGAAATCGACTAGAAGGCCTGCCTCACGGCGGGCCTTCTGCGTTCACCGCTATGGTGCCGAGGTGCCCGAGGCCAGGAAGACAGTTGCCGACGTGCTGACCGCCGCCCAGCGACTGGGTACGTTGGGCGACCGCCCGATCCCCGAGGTGATTGACCACGCTCGCCAGTTTCTGCCCGCACTCGAGGGGGTCACGGGCAGGGTGGTCGACATCGGCACGGGCGCCGGAGTGCCGGGGTTGGTGATCGCTGAGAGCCGACCAGATCTTGAGATAACGCTGGTTGACCGGCGTGCGACCCGTATGGATGCCCTCGCTCTGGGGGTGGTCAGCCTCAGCTGGTCTGACCGCGTCACGGTGTTGACGGCTGATGTCAACGACCTTGGACGAGACGAGCAGCACGCGGGAAAGTACGCAGCTGTCGTCTCGCGAGGGTTTGGACCCCCGGACGTCACTGCCCGCCTGGCTCGCCCGCTTCTCACTACCGGCGGCGTCCTGGTGGTGTCGGAACCCCCTGAACCTGACCCCAGCCGGTGGACGGCGGAACTCCTGGCATCCTGCCGATTAGGACCCGTTCGCCATCTCCCTGGGGTTGCCATTTTGACCGCAGTGTGAGGTCTTGGCGCCCGAAACCCAATGAAATGGCGGTTTGCGAATGTTTCACGTGAAACATTCGGGCCTCTCGGAATGTTCAGATGTTTCACGTGAAACATTCCAGTGAGGAGATGTCAGGAGATCTAGCCTGGGGATATCCACCGGCGTGCACCACCGAGGGTCTAACCTGTGGACAGAGGAGACGGCCTGGTCCGGCCCCTCGACGAGAATCTCCGACGATGGGACACCAACCGTGAGCGAACAATCTGGGTGCCAAGTGCTGGCAGTGTCGCTACAGAAAGGCGGCGTGGGCAAGACCACGACGGCCATCAATCTGGGCGCAGCGCTCGCAGAACTGGGCTTTCGAACACTGATCATCGACCTTGACCCCCAGGGGAATGCCTCTTCGGGTCTCGGTGTTCATGCCCCTGACGACGCACCAACAATTGCCGATGTACTGAAGCGCGAGGAAACACTCGATGCAATCGTTGAGCCCACGGCCGAGAAGAATCTCTTCGTTGCCCCCGCGCCAAAGGGTCAGATGCTCGCCGAGGTCGAAGCGCAACTGGTCGGGGAGATGTTCCCCCAGCCTCGCTTGAAGGAGGCCATTGACGCGGTTCGCGACGACTGGGACTACATCCTACTCGACTGTCCGCCAACGCTTGGGCGACTGACCGTTAATGCGTTCATGGCTGCCGATTCGGTTCTTGCTCCGGTGCAGTGCCAATACTTTGCGCTCGAAGGCCTGCGCGATCTGAGCGAAGTGGTGCGGCAGGTGAAGATGTCGCTCAACCCAAATCTCGAAATTGGCCATTATCTGTTGACGATGTCGGAGGCGGCGAAGAAGTTGTCGCAAGAAGTCGAGGCCGAACTTCGCACGGCCTTCGGCGGCAAGGTCTTCAAGAACGTCATCCCGTACAACGTGAAATTGGCCGAGGCGCCGTCTATGGAGATGTCGGTGTTGAAGCATGCGTCCACGTCAAAGGGCGCAAAGGCCTATCGCGCAGTTGCAAAGGAGTTGAGCCATGGCAGAACGCCGCAAGCTGGGTAGAGGTCTCTCGACCCTCATTCCGACGGCACCACCCTCAGCCGAGACATCGTCGACTGCCCCTGCAACTCCGACGTCAGCACCCGTGCCGCCGACTCCTCCTGCGGCGCAACTGCCGCCATCGGCGTTGCGCGACGTGCCGATTGACTCAATCATCGCCAATCCGCACCAGCCACGTGTGCACTTCGATGAAGACTCGCTCGCTGACCTCGCCAAGTCGATCAAAGAGATCGGCGTCTTGCAGCCGCTGCTCGTGCGCGAAGAAGCACCAGGGTCATACGTGCTCATCGCGGGCGAGCGCCGTTGGCGCGCAGCCAAGAAGGCGAATCTCAAGCAGGTGCCGGTGGTTGTACGCGAGATCACCGAGATTGAATCGGTCGAGCAAGCACTGGTCGAGAACCTGCACCGCCAGGACCTCACGGCGCTTGAAGAGGCATCGGCCTACCAGCAACTTGTTGAAGATTTTTCACTTACACACGAACAGGTGGCGAAGCGGGTGGGGAAGAGCCGCACGGCCGTCACAAACGCACTGCGACTTCTCACGTTGCCAGCTGCCGTGCAGGGGTATTTGGCCGACGGACGCTTGTCGGCCGGCCATGCACGGGCTCTGTTGGCGTGCGAGGCCACGTCGACCATGGAAGATCTTGCCGCCACCGCCGTCAAAGAAGGCTGGTCGGTGCGGGCGACCGAAGATGCGGTGAAGTCAGGAGTGCAGAAGCCCGCCGGGAAACCGGTGACACCACCGGGATTGAAGCCGGCGGGACTTCTCGAGCTGGAGAGTCTGTTGGCCGAGTACTTGGACACCAGGGTGTCGGTCTCAATGGCCGGCAAACGGGGTCGAATTTCGATCGATTTTGCCGATTTGGTGGACTTGGAGCGCATCTACCGGGCAATGACCGAGCGGCGTGACTAAATCGCTCTCACCACCTACTCGCTAGTGAAAAACACAACGGTGTAGTTCTTATCCACAGACTCTCACTGTCAACGGGGGCTTCAGGGATTTCGGTTCTCCACACATGTGGACAAACTGTGGATAACTAACGGCCACTGCCTGTTTCTTCGGCCGGGTCACGTCGCCACATCTCGACGGCATCAGAAACGGCGTGTGCGATGGCCGGTGCCTTCAGCGAGATGATCTGTGCGGGGCCGAGACTGCAGAGAACGGCCGGCATGCGGGTCTCGCGCAGCACTGGGTGCCTGATGCCCTGAACGTGCACATTCACCTCCGGAATGCGCGCCGACAGTTCGGCGGCGATGCGAGCCGCCAAATTGCGCCCGCCGACTGAGGTGAAGGTCGGCACTTCGTAGAACTGAATGGTGCACCCGGCATCGGGTGACATCTCGATGCCAACGTAGACATCGGCGTTCGCGGCGTTCGCGGCGCGCGCCTGGGCGCTCGGCGACGACTCGACGTCGGCGGTGAGAGGGTGATGTTCAGCGAGTCGGCGCGCGACCGCGTGGGCGATGTGGGCGACAGGGCCGAAGTGGCCGACGACGACACGCAATGACCCGACCGGGGGAGAGTCGACAAGCGCCGCGCTCTCGCGCACCATGGCCACGCCCGGGCCGCTGCCCGATTGCGAGGCGAGCATGCGCAGCCGCACGACCAACTCGGGTGAGCAGATGCCGGTTGGTTCTGCGCCGGTGTTCGTCTCGAATTGGCGCACTGCCTCGGAGGTGTCTGGGCCGTAGATGCCGTCGACGCGCCCGCAATCAAACCCGAGACGATTAAGCGTGGTCTGCAGTTCGGCGACGTCATCGCCCCGCTGGTGCGGGGAGCGAAGGTGCAAGATGCGTTCTCCGAAGTTCCACGACGACTCAACGAGCGCCGACCAGGTCTGTTCGTCGCAGTTGCCGTCTGCGCGCAGGCCGCGCGAATCTTGGAACGCGATCACTGCCGAATGGGTCTTGGCGCAGTAGGTGCCGCTTTCGGCGGCACCCGGCGCGAGGAAGCCCGAGGCCGAAAGTTTGCGTTGCAGTTCGCGAACCGCGTCGCCGCGGTGACCCGGGGTTATCGGGAAGCCGGAAGAAATGGATCCAGCTCCTGCATCATCGCGCTCTTGGGCTTCGCGCCGACGATCTTGGTCTTGATGTCGTCACCCGAGAACAACAGAAGCGTCGGAATGCTCATGATGCCGAACTTGCCGGCAATGTCGGGGTGCTCGTCGACGTTGACCTTCGCGATCGTGATGCGACCGGCCTGCTCGGTGGCGATCTGCTCGAGGATCGGGGCGATCTGCTTGCACGGGCCGCACCATTCGGCCCAGAAATCGACGAGAACGGGGGTGTCGCTGCTCTTCAACGTCTCGTCGAAGGTGGCGCTGGTGAGAGTGAGAATCGATCCGGCCATCGGCGTTCCTTTCGTAGAAACCGAAGTGTATAGGTGCCTGCCCGCGGGCCCGGGGAGGGAGATGGAGCGCCAGAGCCGCTCAGCGGTGGCGAATGGCGCGCATCGACTCGACCACTTCGATGCGTGCGGCACCGATGAGGTCGAGACACCCGGGGATCGCCGGCATGACGGCCTCGAGGCACTCGCCGATCGCTTTTGGGTTGCCGGGAAGGTTCACCACCAGAGCCGAGCCCCGGGTGCCCGCGGTCTGGCGCGAAAGAATTGAGGTCGGCACGGTCGCAAACGACACTGCGCGCATTGCCTCGCCGAAGCCGGGGATCATGCGGTCACAGACCGCTTCGGTGGCCTCGGGGGTGACGTCACGCGGTGCGGGTCCGGTGCCACCGGTTGTCAACACCAAGTCGCAACCGTCGACGTCGACCATGTCGATGATCGCCGACGAGATGAGCGGTGCCTCGTCGGGGACGAGGCGCTTCACGAAGACGTGCGGCGAGGTGACGTGAGCAGCCAGCCACTTGGCCATCGCGGGGCCGCCGAGGTCTTCGTACTCGCCTCGGCTTGCACGGTCAGAGACCGTCAACAGTCCGAAGCGGGCAGTCATGACGCTGGCCTCAGTGCTGCGACTCGAGCCAGCGCTCGCAGTCGATTGCTGCCATGCACCCCGACCCCGCCGCGGTGATCGCCTGGCGGTAGGTGTGGTCTTGCACGTCGCCACAGGCGAAGACGCCGTCGATGTTGGTGCGGGTCGACCCCTCGCGGGTGAGGAGGTATCCCGAATCTTCCATCTCGAGCACGTCGGTGAACAACGACGTGTTGGGTTTGTGGCCAATGGCGATGAAGAGCCCGGTGACCGCGAGCGGACGTGTCTCACCGGTCACGGTGTCGGCGAGCGTGACGCTGGTGAGAGTCGAGTCGCCGTGCAGTTCGCTGATGCGAGAGTTCCAGTGAATCTGGATCTTCTCGTTCGTCTTGGCGCGCTCCTGCATGATGCGCGATGCACGGAACGCATCGCGGCGCACGATGAGGTGCACCTTGGTGGCGAACTTGGTGAGGAACAGAGCCTCTTCGAGCGCCGAGTCGCCACCGCCGACGACGGCGATCTCGTGCCCGCGGAAGAAGAACCCGTCACACGTGGCACACGTCGACACACCGTGGCCGATGAGGTCGTTTTCGCGCGGCAACTCGAGCATCAGCGACTGCGCGCCGGTGGCGACGATGATCGAGTCGGCGGTGTATTCGGTCTCGCGCACCCACACCCTGAACGGACGCTGCGAGAAGTCGACCTTGGTGACCTTCTCTGTGATGTAATCGGCACCGAAGCGCGCGGCCTGGGCGCGGAAGTTACCCATGAGTTCGGGGCCCATGATTCCCTCTGGGAAGCCAGGGAAGTTCTCGATTTCGGTGGTGAGCATCAACTGACCGCCGGGCTGGTCGGAGGTTGACGATGGCTCACCCTCGATCACGAGCGGGGCGAGCGAGGCGCGGGCGGTGTAGATGGCGGCGGTCAGACCGGCGGGGCCGGAGCCGATGATCACGACCTTGTGGTGGTTCGACACGGGGTCACTCCTCTTGTTGTGGGTGGCGTGCGCGCATCAGAACGGCTCCGAGGCCTGTGAACAGTGCGCAGAGAATGAAGTACGAGATCCAGACCGCGGCGTCGCGGTCGACCAGCAGGTTGAGTGCCTCCTGCAGGCCGCGGGTGATGCCGAGCAGCAACAAGATCACCAGTGCGACCACGCCGAACGATGCGAGAAGGCCGAACACGAGCCCGCGTGCCCCGGTGACGATCGGCTGGGTGGTGTATCGGCGGATCGTCGTGACCCATTTGTCGATGAAGTCGACGGTGCGATCGGCCCATTGCGGGTCGGTCAGCGGGTTGGACACCATGGTCGCAAGCCTAACTGTGGCTGGTCGAGGTCGACCGCGTGCTCAGCGTCGCGGGAATTGCTCAAGAACCGCACACGTCGCGGCGTCTCGCACGTAGAAATTCGTCTCATCGGCGGTGATGAACTTGCGAGTCTCGCCGTCGCTCCACTCACCGATAAAGATCTCGGCACCGAATTGTCCGGCACAGTCCACCGAGGCCTTTGCCCGGGCAATCGTGGTGGTCGTTGCGACGTTTCGCACTTCGGTACCGGTGTCACTCGTCGAGCGGCCGATGAGGGCGCCGACGGACAGCGCAACAACCGCCGCCGCCGCAGTGGTCATGAGAGACCAGCGACGACCTGTTGTGCCCATTGCGGGAAGTTCCGCCAGTGCCCGCGCCAGATGTTCCTCGCGGAGAGCCTCGTCGACCGAGCCGACATCACGAAGAGCGGCGCGCACGTCGGGGGACAGCGCATCATCGTCGTTCGTCATGCTGTCCTCCTTTCTGTCGTCGTCTCGTTCAGTCTGGCCACGTCGGGGCGAGGGCCGTGTCTCATGTGACGCTCCCGCCCGACGGTTCGTTCCCGCCCCCGAAGATGGCCCCGAGTTGGTCGCGCCCCCGCGCCAGGCGGCTGCGCACGGTGCCCACCGGCACATCGAGAATGACGGCAATTTCGGCGTAGTCGAGGTCGGCCACGTGCCGCAGAACCATCGCCACGCGGTACTCCTCGGGCAGTTTCTCGAGGGCCGCACGCACGTCGATCTGGGCGTCAACGGCACCCGTGCGTTCGGCAGCCGGTGACGGAGAGAGCATTTCGTGGTCGTGCGGCACCGGGCGGCGCCTGATGCGACGCACCTCGTCGAGCGCGGCGTTCGTTGCGATGCGGAACACCCACGTGGAGAACTTGGAGCGTCCGTCGAATGACGGCAGAGCACGCACGATCGCGATGAGTGCGTTCTGCACCGCGTCGTCGGCGTCGGCCGGGTTCGCAACGATGCGGCGGCACACTGCACGGATGATGTCGTAGTGGTCTCGCAGGAGGCGGTCGACTGCCGCGCGGTCACCCTTGCGCGCCCGGCGCAGCAGCAGTTCGTCGCTCACGCCGCCCAGTCTTTCCGGGTGCGGCGGTGAACGAGACCGAACTCAACTCGGACTTGAATGGGTTGTGGTTGCTGCATGTTCCGTGACGCCCCGCTTCGCGAAGCCACAGAAGAACCCAGCGACCCGGGGTGCGCATCTCGAAGTTCGCCGCACCCGGCTCGCGACCGAAATTGTCGGCGACGCGCAAGCCCCACGCGTCAAGCGATGTCGGCGGTGCCTCTCCGCTCGCGACGAAGACGTCGGCACTCCACGGACCGTTCGCAAAAGTGGCCGACAGCGTTCCGACACCGACGCCCGAGAGTTCTGCGACGATGCCGACGCCACCCTTCGAACCGAAGTAGCGGTTTCCGTAGCACACGGTGGTCCATGTGGTGGCCGGGTTGCCGTCGGTCAATGCACCGATCATCGACTCGTTCTCCTGCCCGTCGTCACCACCCGGGTCGTAGCTGCGCAGACCGACCAAGTCGACGGGCGCGAGAGCGACATCTGTCGGTGCGGCCGGAGCGCCGGTGCTGGTGTTCTGGATGCCGCGCCACAACATGACCGACATCACGAGTGCGGCCGTCAACAAGAGTCCGACTGCGGTGTAGCTGCGCGACGTGCGGGTCTTTCTCTCGGCAGGAAGCGCACCGGGAATCTGCACGAGACCCTGTGGCGTCTTGTCGCGTACGGCCGGTCGCGGTTGCCGCGGAGGAGTCGGAGGCTTGGCCGCTCCTTCGTCGACGATGCCGTCGAGAAGCGGCTTCTTCGCCTTGCTCATGAGCGGGTCTCCCAGCGCGCCTGAGCGCGACGAGGGCCGTCGCGGCGGGGCTCCGACGTCGAGGCCCGACACCGGCGTCACGGCATCGTGGGTGTGGCGGATCGCGTCGGTGAGCGCGCGCGCGACCTCGGTGCAGTCGGCGTGGCGGTGCTCAGGCTTACGTCGCAGCATGCGGTCGATCACCGCGACAACGGTGCTCGGTACATCGGGGCGGAGATTCTGCAAGGGAGTGTGGTCGCGCTGCAGTCGTGCAATGGCAGTTGCCTGGTCGTTCTCGCCGCGGAACGGAACTTCGCCGGCGAGACATTCGTAGAGCACGAGACCGAGCGAGTAGATGTCGGCACGACCGTCGAGTTCCTTGCCCTGCACTTGCTCGGGCGAGAGATACTTGGCGGTGCCCATCATGATGTTGGCACTCGTCAGATCGGTCGGGTCGTCGTCGCTCGCGCGCAACGGCTTCGCAATTCCGAAGTCGGTCAGCAGCACACGTCCGTCGCTGGTGACGAGAATGTTGCCAGGCTTGATGTCGCGGTGAATGATGTTGTTCTGGTGCGATTCCGCGAGCGCGAGCGCGATTGCTGTTCCGATGCGGACGGTGAGATGAACGCTGATCGTGCCGGCGCGCTTGCCCGGCTCGGCACTGTCGTCGAGGAGGTCGCGCAGACTCTTGCCACGGATCAGTTCCATGACGAGCGCAACTTGGTTGTTCTCCTCGACGCAGTCGTACACCGGAACGATGTGCGGGTGCGAGAGTCGCGCGAGCGAACGCGCCTCGCGCCGGAAACGTTCCGCGATCACTTGGTCGCTCGCGACGTTCGGTTTCAACATCTTCACCGCAACCAGGCGTCCGAGTTGCATGTCGGTTGCGCGCCACACTTCGGCCATTCCGCCGGTTCCGATCGACGACTCGAGCCGGTATCTGCCACCTATCAGGTGAGGAGAAACGGGTGACGCGACCATGACTGTCACGAAACGCTAGTTGTGGATAACCCCCTGATTCGGGGATTGTCGCGCTATTTCGCGAGTCGGAACGTGATGCCCATCGTGCCCTGACCGGCGTGAGTGCCGATCACTGCACCGATGTCGCCGACGATGACCTCGCCTGAGTACACGGGCTTGACCATCGCAAGGAACGCATCGAGATCGGAGCACTGTGCGTTCAACACGCCGAGACGCTCGACTCGACCTTCGTGCGACTTCAGCACCTCGACCAGCGCTGCGAGGGCCTTCGAGCGAGTGCGCGCCTTGCCAGCTTCTTCCACCTTGCCGTCTCGCACCTCGATGAGCGGCTTGATCGACAGCGCCGTGGCGAGCATCGCCTTCGCACCGCCGATTCGCCCACCTTTCTTGAGGTTCTCGAGCGTGTCGAGCGCGGCGAAGACGTTCGTGCGCGGAATCAGGTCGTTCGCGAGAGCCACGATGTCGTCGATGCCGGCGCCCGCGCGGGCACGCTCGGCGCATTCGATCACCGTGAGGCCGAGCCCCATCGATGCGCTCCGGCTGTCGACGATGCGCACATCGATCTCGTCCCCGACTTCGCGCTTGCCCAACTCGGCGCTTTGCAGAGTTGCCGAGAGGTCGAGCGAGATGCCGATCACCACGACGCCGGAGTGCCCGGAGGCCTTGGCCCGGCGGTATGCGTCGGCGAACAGACCCTGGGCTGGCGCGGCGGTCTGGGGCAATTCCGCCGATGCGGCGCACTTCGACCAGAACTCCGCCGTGGTGATGTCGGTGCGGTCGGTGTACTCGGAATCGCCGAAGCGGATCTTCAGCGGAACGATCTCAATTCCGAGGGCATCGGCCATCGCCTGGGGGAGGTCGCAGGAGGAGTCGGTGATGATTTTGACGCTCATAATGCGAGTCACCGTAGTGGTTCGACCGTCGAAATACCGTCAGTTGCACTGCGTCTCTGGGACTTGCGGCGGTTCGACCACCACCATGCGAGAAGCACCATGAGCAGCGAAATGCTCACCAACTGGCCGAGACCGGCGATCGCGGTCACCCGGGCCGTGATGGTGACCGTCGGAGCCACTTCGAGGGCTCCTTCGGGTGTGCTGAGCCTCACCGTCACCGGAAAACTGCCGTTGGTGCGCGCAACTGCCGGCACCATCACCTCGGTGAGGGCGTTCGGGGCCAGTTCAACGTTGCGTGCCGGCTCGGTGAGGCGAAGTTTCGGGCTCGACAGTCGCAACCTGACCACCAGGGGCGACTCGGCGTTGTTGCGCAGCTGCAGGCGAATACTCGTGGTGCGGCTTGACAGAGTGATGTTCGTGGGGGTTGTGACGACCACCGACTGGCGCACCGCGCGCAGTTCGCCGCGCAGTGCGCTCACCCACGCCGCCGGATCTGCCACCTGGTCCGACGCTCCGACGGCGAGCATGCGGGCCCAGCGGTCGCGCCGCGGGTCTGTGTCGACGACCATGGTCGACACAGCGTCCATTTCTCGACGGGCCGCGATCAACCCACCGCGTCGGTTGTTGCCCGGGTCGGGAATGGTCGAGGGGAAGACCGTGGCAGGGCTGGCCGAGGTCACCGAGGCGCGCACTGCAAAGTCGGACGGGGTGAGCCCCGGCGCACCCGAGAGGGCTCGTTGCAGCAATGCGATCGTGGAGTCGTCTGCCACGGCACCGGTTGTGGTGGCGGCTGCCAGCCTGATCGTTGCGGGGTCTGTGCCGGCCGCGATCAAGTCGTCGCGCTCGGCGATGATTTCGGCAGCGGCTCGGTGTGCCGTGACAGCAGACGATGTTGACGGTGCAGACAACACTGCGGCGACCTGTGGGTCGACGCGCACCACGGAGACCGTGTCGTTGTCGCGACCGCTCGGGTGAGACGTCACCCCGGGCCGCGCTTCGGCCTCGGTGCGCTCTTGTGCGCGCGGCAACAACACGAGCGAGGTGACGCCGGCGCGGCGCAGCATCGCGATGGTCGGTGCATCGAGCGGTGTCGATGCCACGAGCGTGTCCGTGTGCACTGTGACCGCGGGCAGGAACCGGTTGAGAGTGGCCACTCCGAGGCGGAATTGAGACGTCCACTCGTCTGTGAGATCGAGCGCATTCATGATCGCAGGATCGACGGACACAAACGGAACCGACGCGACCGAGCGCGACGCGAGTTGAAGGGTCAGCCGGGCGAACAAGTCGACATCGACGGGGTCCTGTGATTCGGCCAGCGCGGCAACGAGTTCAGGCTGAACTGCGAGCGTGACCGGCGCCGTCGACTCCGAAAGAACTGCAAGTACTCGGCGCACGGCCGCGCGCGTGTCTTCTGGCACCACTGTTGGGGCATTGATCGCGATTGACGGTGGAGTGGCCAGGGAGATCACCACGGATGCAGCGACTGCAGGGCCGGCTGATGTCGGGTCGCGCCGATTGATGAATGTCATGGCGGTCGTGAGGTCGGCCCCGGAGCGGGCGTCGACGACGGCGGCGGTCACCGGGTACACGCCGTCGAACGGGAGGACAACGGCATCGGCGTCGGCGACGAGCGACACGGGGACATCGATCACGATGCGCCCACCAGCATCAAGCTGAGCGGCCGAGAGCCGCACCGCATGACGGTCAATCACCGCAGGAATTGCGGCGCCGTCTGCAATTGTGCGGAGCGAATTGCGCGAGGCAACGCGACGATGCACTCGCACCTCTACGCGGTTCTGCCGGTTTGCAAGAGCGGCCGGTGGCACCGCGAGAGTGAAACGTGCATTGACCGATGTGAGAATGTTGAACGGTTGACCCACGATGCGCATCGCATCGGGACCTGTTTCTGCTCCGATGCGCGACGGGGCCGCGACCGCGACGGTCTGTGCCGTCGGCAGTGCGCAGGCCACGGCAGCGGCGGCAACCAAGGTCTTTGCGGCGCGGCGCATCACAGTGACCGCTCCATGACCTTCAGACGGTGATCGAGCACCTCGAACCCGAGACCGCGGTACAGCCCGAGTGCGGCGTCGTTCGTCACCTCTGTGTTCACGAGCGTGCCGGTGGCGCCGCGGCGGTGCGTCCACTGAAGCGCACGGGCGACGAGCCGCGATGCAACTCCAGAACGACGCACAGAGGGGTGCACTGCGAGACGCTGCACATACCCGGTGCGACCGGTGAGACCGGCGACGACGAATCCCTGGAGAGTCTCGTCGCGCCGTGAAACCCACACCCGTGCCGAACTGGTCGCCGCAAGCGCATCGGCGAGTGACTGCGCGTCAAGGTGCCACTCATGGCCGAAAGCGATGTCGTCAAGGTCGAGAATGTCGACTGAATGAGCCGACACTCGACGCACGAGCGTCGGGCGAGCATCGCGGGGAATGTCGAACCGCGGAGGAGTCGCGTGCGGACGGCGCAGGAGAGCGAGGTCTTGGGCGACGTCGAACCCGGTGAGGGCGAGAGTCTCGGCGACAGAGTCGGGCACGGCATTGGTGCGCACCCGGGAGTAGCCCCATTCAGAGACGGTGTCGAGCCATTGACGGACCTGGTGCTCGGTCGGTGCCGGGCTGCCGGGGTGGTGCGACGCACCAATGAGAAGGAGTGCACAGTCAGGCAGCGCCGGCCACGGCCGAGCCCGTACGTGCAGGGGACCCGACCACACCACGCCGCTGCGCGGGGGTTGCCCGGTCCTGCTCATCGTCTGAACGCTAATGCCGAGGCGCGCGAGAGGGTCCGAGCCGACGCGAAAGCGCCCAGAACTCCTAGCCTTGGTGCGCCCGGAGTTGCCGGTGGAGGAAAATCCTCAAAACGACACACCATGATCCCGCCCCGCTTCGCCCCGATCCTCGCCGAGATGGATCCGCTCGCCGCCCGCTTCCGCGAGGCCGGCCACCGTCTGTACCTGGTGGGGGGAACCGTGCGAGACCTGCTTCTTGGGGCAGATGCCGACGAGATCGACTTCGACCTCACCACCACTGCACTGCCGACCGACACCAAGAAGATCGTGGCGGGGCTCGCCGACGCCGTGTGGACGCAAGGAGAGCGCTTCGGAACCATTGGGCTGCGCATCGGGTCGCGCACCTATGAGATCACCACACATCGCGCCGAGGCCTACTCGCCCGATTCGCGAAAGCCCGAGGTGCAGTTCTCGACAGATATCGAGACCGACCTTTCGCGGCGCGACTTCACACTGAACGCTCTCGCGCTCGAGATCACCAGCGAGTCACCGACACTCGTCGACCCGTTCGGTGGAGTTGCCGACCTGATGTCGCGCACATTGCGGACCCCGCTGTCAGCCGAAGAGTCGTTCAGCGACGATCCGTTGCGCATGTTGCGCGCCGCGCGGTTCATCTCGCAATTGGAAGCGGCGCCCGAACCGTCGATTGCGGCCGCGGTCACGGCGATGGTCGACCGCCTCTCGATCGTGTCGATGGAGCGCGTTCGGGTCGAGTTCGACAAGTTGATGACAACCAAGCGACCGAGTCTCGGGCTGTGGTTCATCGTCGACACCGGCCTCGTCGACCAGTTCCTGCCCGAGTTGCGCCTGATGCGACTCGAACAAGATCCGATCCACCGTCATAAAGACGTGCTCACCCACACCATCGCGGTGGTCGAGAACGTGCAGAACGACATACGTCCCGACTTCGACTTCCGCATCACTCGCCTCGCGGCGCTCTTCCACGACATCGGAAAGCCGCGAACGCGGGGGTTCAAACCCGGCAAGGGCGTCACGTTCCACCACCACGAGGTGGTCGGTGCGCGCATGACGCGCGATCGCATGCGACAGATGAAGTATTCGAACGATGACATCGAGGCCGTGTCGGAACTGGTGGCAAAGAGCGGCCGCTTCCACACGTACCAGATGGGCTGGAGCGACTCGGCCGTGCGCCGCTACGTGCGCGACGCGGGCGATCACCTGAGCGAACTGAACGTGCTGACGCGGTGCGACTGCACGACGCGCAACGAGAAGAAAGCGCGAATTCTGTCGCGACGAATGGATGAGATGGAAGAGCGCATCGCCGACCTCGCCAAGCGCGAGGAACTGGCGTCGTTGCGCCCCGAGCTCGACGGCGCCGCGGTCATGGAACTGCTTGCTCTTGAACCGGGTCCGGCGGTCGGTGCCGCGCTCGAGTTCCTCATGGATCTTCGTCTCGAGGAAGGCATTCTGGGCGAGGAGGAAGTTGTCGCGAGGCTTCGCACATGGTGGGAAGAGAACCGCGAGAAGGCGTCGAAACTTCGGCGCACGCGCCGTCAGCCGACGGTGTGACCGGGCTCGTTTCCTACGAGCCGAGTTTGCGCGCTCGCACGACGAGCACCGATGGTGCAACCGCACGCGGGTTGTTGCGCGGACTGAGTTCGTGCAGCGCATCAATGATGAAGTTCGCACGCTGCAACGACATCGTGTAGTCGCTGATCGTGGGCGACGTGCTGCCGTACGGTCGGCGCGCGATCGGGTCGGAACCGTCGAACACCGCGGCCATCGGGTGGCGAACGGCGAACACGAACCCTGCCTCGGGCCGGAGCACGCGGTGGACCTGGCGGAAGAGCCGCGCGATGTCTGTGTCGGTGTCGATCTGGTGAACGCACAGTGCGAGGTCGACGACCGCGTTCATGCAGAAGCCGAGATCGGCAAGGGGCGATTCGTGGAACTCGACGACGACGTCTGCCTCGCCGGCCGCGCGGCGCGCGCGCTGGATGTTCTCGCGCGACGGGTCGACGGAGATGCTGCGAGCTCCGCGCATCGCCATCACGACCGAGTTCGGCACCGCTCCGTGAACGCCGAGTTCGATCACGCGCTTTCCGCGCACGTCGCCGCACACGCGCAGTTCGTCGTCGCCTGCGACACCGTCTCCGAACGAGACGAAACGTTCTCCGCTCATCGCGCCATGTCCGTCGTGGCGCCCCTGCTCATGTCGTGATCTTATGACTATCCTGCGGAGCGATGAGTTTCTCTGTCGAGATGCTGCGCGGCGGTGCCGGCGAAGTCGACCATCGACTCGCGCGTCGTGCCCTCGTCAACCAGGTGAGGAAGGGTCGCGTCTCGCGCGACTCGGTCTGCGATGCGCACCCCGAGCTCATTCGCGCGGCGCGCAACCTCGGCGAGCCGACATCGACGCTGTGCCCGATCTGCGAACGAGAGAACGTGGTGCTCGTGACGTACATCTTCGGTCACGGACTTCCGAAGCACGGAAAGTGCGTCACCGACCGCAAAGACGTCGAGAAGCTCCAGCGCACCCCGCACGAGTACGCGGCCTACGTGGTCGAGGCGTGCGTGTCGTGCCGCTGGCACCACCTGCTGCGGGTTCTGCCCGTGCACGGCCGGGGTCGCACCCGGGCATCTGGCGCCCGCTGACCAGTCGGTTCTCTGGCCCCGGGGTGGCGAGTTGCCCGTGCGGGGCGGGCGGCGTCCACATGGGTGGCGTGAGCGACTCGTCCCTGTACCCTCACGGTTCCACATATTCATCCTGCCCCTGCGGGGGCTTCGGGACCAGGGCCCGAAACCGAAGGAAGGTCACACGCAATGCGTGCTTACGAACTTATGGTCATACTCAGCGGAGGCCTCGACGAGAACTCCGCCCACGGCTGGTTGAAGACGATCACCAGCTCGGTCACCGCGAACGGCGGGACCATCCACGGCGAACCCGACTGGTGGGGCCGTCGCCGTCTCGCCTACCCGATCCAAAAGCAAGACGACGGGTACTACGCGGTCTTCAACATCGTTGCTCCCGCAGGTGCGATGGACGAGGTCGAGCGCGGATTCCGCATCTCCGACGAGGTTCTGCGCCACAAGTTGATCCGTCTCCCCGATGCCGAAGCGGCACGTCGGGGCATGGTCTCGGCGGCCTGACCGCCGAACTCGGGCACACGCTCCCAGTAGAACTCCACAGACCTCAGACGACAAAGGACACATGACATGGCTGACAACACCGTGACCCTCGTGGGCAACCTGACCCGCGATCCAGAACTTCGCTTCACCACCGGTGGGCGCGCCGTCGCTCAGTTCGGTCTCGCCGTGAACCGGCGCTACCAGCAGAACGGCGAATGGCAAGACCAGACCTCGTACTTCAACGTGGTCGCCTGGGGCACCCTGGGCGAGAACGTGGCTGCCTCGATCACCAAGGGCATGCGCGTCGTGGTCTCGGGCCGCCTCGAGCAGCGCGAGTACCAGACCCGCGAAGGCGACAAGCGTCAGGCAATCGAGATCAACGCCGACGAAGTGGGCCCGAGCCTGCGCTGGGCAACCGCGTCGGTCGAGCGCACTCCGCGCGGCGAGGGCGGCAACTTCGGCGGCGGTTCCCGCGGCGGGAACACCGGCGGGGGCGGCGGCAACTTCGGCGGCGGCGATGCCTTCCCCGACGAAGAGCCGTTCTGACCGGCGACATTCAACGAGCACGTGACACAGATTCGAAAGAGGTAGCGACATGACGAGCAAGAAGAACAAGGCCCGCAACGCCCGCGAGGCGAACCGCAAGTTCAAGAAGAAGGCCAACCCCCTCAACCCCGAGAAGATCGAGTACATCGACTACAAGGACGTCGCTCTCTTGCAGCGGTTCATGTCGGACCGCTCGAAGATTCGCGGTCAGCGCATGAGCGGCACGAACGTGCAGCAGCAGCGCGACATCGCGACCGCGGTCAAGAACGCCCGCGAGATGGCGCTCCTTCCGTACACCAAGCGCGTGACCAGCACGCGCGCTCCCCGTCCGGGGCGTGACGACGAGCGCGGCGAGCGGGGAGAGCGCGGCGAGCGTCGTGACGACGAGCGCACGCTCGAGCTCGACGACGCGGTGACCACCGACGTCGAGGCGACCGAGACCGAGGCAGTTGAGGCACCGGCAACCGAAGAAGTGGAGGGCTGATCATGAAGGTGATCCTTCGTCAAGACGTCGACGGAGTCGGCCGCCGCGGAGACATCGTCACCGTGGCCGACGGTCACGCGCGCAACTTCCTCCTGCCGAAGGGCATGGCCATCGTCGCGAGCGACGGCGCCGTGAACCAGGCGAACGCGATGCGCAAGGCACGCGATCTCCGTGAGGCGGCCGACCGTGCCGCCGCCGGAACCATCGCCGAGGCACTCGCCGCCAAGACCTTCACCATCAAGGCCAAGGCCGGCAATGAGGGTCGTCTCTTCGGCTCGGTGACGAACAGCGACATTGCGTCGGCGCTTGCCGACCAGGCCGGTGTTCGCCTCGATCGCAAGAAGATTGTGGTGCAGCCGATCCGTACCACTGGCTCTCACACTGCCGTCGTACGTCTCCACGCCGACGTCGAGTGTCAGATCAAGATTTCGGTCGTCGCGGGCTGAACCCGGTTCCCGGGAACGCCGTCGTCCACAGGGTGACGGCGTCGTCCCCAGCCCATTCCACAACGAGATCCCAGGGTTGTCCACTGGCGATCCACAGGCCTTCACCGGCAGAGTAAAGGTCTCTTATGGCGAACATTGCAGACATTGACGACCGCCGCGGCGACGCGCGCCGTCCGGTCAAGTCTGACTCGCGTGTTCCACCGCACAACCTCGACGCCGAGGCGTCGTTGCTCGGTGCGATGTTGCTCGACCAGGAACCGATCGGTCTCGCCATAGAACGAGGATTGATCGCAGAGGACTTCTACAAGCCCGCGCACGGGCATGTGTTCGCAGCCATTCGCACTCTCGCGAGCGCTGCACAGGCCGTCGACGCCGTCACGGTTGCGGACGAACTCCGTCGACTGAACCTGCTCGACGAGCTTGGTGGCCTCGACTTCCTCGTCGAGATGCAGAACGCCACGCCGTCGGTGTCGAGTGCGCCGCGGTACGTGCAGATCGTTCGCGACACCGCCATTCTGCGACGCCTCATCAAGGGTGCTTCGCAGATCGCCGACATCGGGTTTTCGTCGCCTGCCGACGTTCGCAATGCGATCGACCAGGCCGAGCAGATCGTCTTCGACATCGGTCAAGACGAAGTCGTCGACAGCATGCAGAAGCTCGAGCAGCTCACCGGCAAGCTCGCATCGATTCTCGAGGCCCGCTACGACTCTGGTTCCGAGCTCACCGGTCTGCCGACCGGCTACAAGAAACTCGACCGACTGCTGTCGGGTCTGCAGCCCGGCACGCTGAACATTGTCGGCGCGCGCCCGGCCATGGGCAAGAGCGCGTTCGCCCTTGGCATGGCGGTGCACGCGGCGAAGTCGACGAACCGCCCCGTGTTGTTCTTCTCACTAGAGATGTCGGCAACCGAACTCACACAGAGAATTCTCTCCGCCGAGGCCCAGGTCGACTCCGATCGATTGCGCACCGGTCAGTTGCAGGAGTCCGACTGGCAGAAGATCGCACGAGCCATCAACCGCCTCGACATTCCTCTCTACATCGACGACACTGCGCAGATCACCGTCATGCAGATTCGTCAGAAGTTGCGCCGCGTGGCGGTGTCTGACCAGATGCCGGCGATGGTCGTGATCGACTACCTCCAGCTCATGGGCGGCACCGACGCCGAGACGCGACAGTTGGTCGTTTCGGAGATCAGCCGCGGTCTGAAGTTGCTCGCGCGTGAATTCTCCATACCGGTGGTTGCGCTCAGCCAGTTGAGCCGAGGTGTCGAACAGCGCCAAGACAAGCGACCGGTCATGTCTGACCTTCGAGAGTCGGGAGCACTCGAACAGGACGCCGACGTGATCATGTTTCTGCACCGAGACGAAGCCAGCAACTCCGAGGTGCGCCTGCAGGATCGCGGTTTTGCCGACGTGATCGTTGCGAAGCACCGCTCGGGTCCGACGGAAGATTTCCGACTGCTCTTCGTGAAGCCCTACACCCAGTTCACCGACGACACCGAGTGAGGTGCGCCGCCGTCAGGCTGTCGCCGGGTGAATGGTGATGATCGGGTCTTTGTCGGGCGCCGGATGTTCTTCGTGCAGTAGGCGCAAGGCGTCGACTTTTTCCTGCTCGGTGAAAGGGCGACGGTCGTGGCAGAACTCGACGGTGTTGCCGTCGGGGTCTTGCGTGTAGATGCTGACGCAGAACTCATGGTCGACTTCGGCGACGGTGTGGCCGAGCGAGCACCACACCTTGCGACGTTCGTCGAGGAATTCCTTCGTGGGTGCGTCGTAGGCGAAGTGGTTGACCCAGCCCGGGAGTCCGGCGGTGCGGTTCAAGTTCGTCGGGTATCCCTCTGGCCACCGGGCGTCGTGGAGGTCCCAGAAGGCAATCATTCCGCGCGACCCGGTGTCGTAGAAGACGTGACGTGACCAGCCGTCCGCCGAGCCTGGGATCGGCGCGACGACCGTCTTGACGAGCTCGAAACCCATCGCCTTTGTGTAGAAGGTGTGTGTGGCGGCGATGTCGCGCGCCGCGAGTGCCACGTGGTGGAAAGCCATGTGGGCAGTTTGCCACGCGCTCGCCGGGGTCGCGACGGGGGAGATCTGTCGGGCCGGCGGCGGTCAGCCGGTGATCGGAGCCGCGCGGCCGGTCGACGATTCTTCGTGGTATTCGTCGTCGACGTTCACCGCCCACACGTCGTGGGTGCTTCCAGTGGTGATGTTCTCGGCCACGAGCATCGCAGTGAGCATTGAGTGATCTTGGTTGTTGTAGCGGTGCATGCCGTTTCGGCCCACCGGATGAATGCGGGGAACGTGGACGGCCAGCCACTCCCGCACGACGTCGACGTGTGTCGCATAGTCGCGGTCATAGACGGGGTATGCCTTCGGCATGCGAACAACGTGACCCGACTCGACCGAACCCGCCGGCACCAGACCGAGCGTGTCGAGTTCGCTCGAAGCGAAGTCGATCAACCATCCGTCGTCTGCTTCCCACAAATCGTCGCCTTCGTTCACGAAGTACTCGAGACCAAGACATGTGCGTCCTGCTTTGACCATGAACGGCGACCATGACCCGTAGTTCTGCACTCGACCGACACGTGCATCGGGTGAGTGCACATAAATCCAGTTGTCGGGGAACGCGAGCCGTTCCGGAACGACGACGGCAACCGTCAGAAAGTCACGGTGCTTCAGAGCCCTGGCCGTCCGGCGGACATGATCCGGAGCGGGAGGATCGAGAACTTCGACCAATTCACCGATCGGCATCGATGACACAACATGGTCGCAGGGGACTACGCCATGCGAATGGTGCACTGACAGCGACGCAGAACTCCACTCGATCCGCTCCACCGCGGAATTGAGGTGAATTCGGCCGCCGCGAGATGACACAAGGTCGGCACACCGTTCCCACATCATTCCCGGCCCGAATTTCGGGTACTGAAACTCCTCGATGAGAGACGTCACTTCGGTCTGATTGCGGCGCGGCAGCAACGCGTTCGTGATCGCCTTGCCGAGAGAAAGGCTCTTGATGCGCTGTGCCGCCCAGTCGGCCTGAATCTGAGTGGCCGGCACACCCCACACTTTCTCGGTGTACGTCTTGAAGAAAATGCGGTACAAGCGCCACCCGAACCGTGCGGCCACCCACCCTTCGAACGTCGACTGATCACGGGGCGGTCGCACCCTGACCCACAGGTACGAAAGCACGCAGAGAATCGACCGGCCGATACCGAGGCCGAACAATGCGTTCGTCGCGCGAAGCGGATAATCGAAGAATTTTCCGCGGTAGTGGATGCGCGACATGCGCGGTCGGAGCAGAAAGTCCTCGGGTCCGAGAATTTCGTGCCACATCTCTTCGACGCGGTCGACTTTGGTAAAAAAACGGTGCCCACCGATGTCGAACCGCCAACCATCTCGTTCGACCGTGCGCGAGATGCCCCCCACGACGGCGTCTGCTTCGAGGATGTCGACTGTCGGCTTCCGGTCATCTGACAACAGATGATGTGCGGCCGTAAGTCCGGCCGGTCCTGCGCCGATGATGGCGACCCTGGTCTGTGCACTCGGCGAGTTGGTGTCTGGCACGTGTGATGAGTCCCGTCGGTCGATGTGGCGAGTACACAGGTTGTCAGATGTGTCTGCCCACCGCACAGGCATCCACATACCGACCTAACCTGTCGAGGTGCTGCTCGGTGACGACATTCTTGCGTGGCTGGTGCTCGCTCTCGGCGGGGCGCTGGCCGTGGGCAACTTTCTTGCTCTGGTGCGACCACCTGCGACCGCGCGCGACGAGGGCGACTTGCGTCGGGCCCCCGTCACTCGCACGGTCATCATGGGTGTGGTCGGGCTGGTGGCCGCCCTGTGGTCGCTTGGGTCGTTGATCGGGGGCTGAGCCCCGATTACGGCTTGCCTTTGCCTCTGTCCTTCGCAACTGTCGTGGTGGGTGCGAAGTTCGGGCGGTTGCCAGGGGTGATCACCGGCGCTCTGCCTGGGGTGTTGGCCTGGGGAGCAACTGTCGTCTCCGGAGTCGGCACAGTGGTCTCGGGTGTCGGGACAGTCGTCTCTGGCACGGTCGTGACCGGGGGGACTGTTGTCGACGGCGTGCGGCGCTTCGGCGGAGCCGGAACGACAGCTGGGTTGCTGCGCGCACTTCGGCTCTGACCGACGACCGCTGTCAGCCAGCATCGCACCGCCGCTTGCGGCGCCGGGACGACCCGAGTTTCGCTGCGGCCGTTCGAGAGGTTTGTCACGCTCGACCCCGGGATCTCCATCGACATGGTGATCGGGGCGTTGATGCCCGCAGTCATGGCCGAGCACTCGAGTACGTAGGCATCGGCCAGAGAGGCGATTTCCCATCGTGCGGTGAGACCCGAGATCTCGTCGCGTGTCTCGGACTTCAGACTGAACTCCTTCGGCTGGGCGACGGCCTTGTTGCGGCCAGGTGCCTTGATCGCACCCGGAGCCTTGCCCGAATTGCCAGGACGCGGGGTCGTGGTCGTGGTGACCGGAACCGTCGTGGTGGGTGCGGGGACCGAGGTCGCTGGCGGCTCAACAACGGTGGTCGACGGAGAGTCAACAATGGTCGTGGTCGTTGCCTCAGGAAGGGTCGTCGTCGGCTCTTCCGGAGCGGGCTCTTCCACGAGGTTCACGATGGGAGTCGTCGACCCGGCACCGGCGGCCTTCAGACGCTCAGCGATCTGCGAACCAGTGATGCCGGGGGTCGCTTGCATGAGGCGCGCCGCGAGACCAGCGACGTGCGGCGAGGCCATCGACGTGCCCGAGATGGTGTTGGTGGCTGACGAGCCACCGATCCACGCCGATGTGATTGACGAGCCGGGCGCCCATGCATCGACGCACGACCCTGTGTTCGAATACGACGCACGAGCATCGTTGCGGTCGGTCGCGCCGATGGTGATCGCGCCGGCGGCACGGGCCGGCGAGAACGAGCAGGCATCTGCAGAGGAGTTACCCGCCGCGACGACAACGACAATTCCCGCAGCCGCAGCCGCATTGACGGCATCGTCGAGGGCGGAGTTCGCGCCGCCACCGAGACTCATGTTGATGACGGCCGGTCCGCCCGGGTGGCTTGCGACCACCCAGTTGATGCCGGCGATGACAGAAGAGGTGTAGCCAGAGCCGTTGCAGTCGAGAACGCGAACAGCGACAACAGCCGAACCCTTGGCGACGCCGTAGTTGCGACCAGACGAGGTTCCGGCGACGTGCGTGCCGTGGCCGTTGCAGTCTTCAGTGCCGCGACCGTCAGCGACCGCGGTGTAGCCAGAGATCACGCGGCCGGACAGGTCGGAGTGACCCGAGTAGACGCCAGTGTCGATGACGTAGACCGTTGATCCGGCGCCGGTGCTGACCCACGAGTACGAGTCGTCGAGTGCGTCCGTGGTGGCATCGATGCGGTCGAGACCCCACGACGGGGTGGGGCTCTGTGACGACGATGCCGTCACCAGCTTCACTGGGGTATCCGTGTAGCTGTCGATTCCGGTGGTGTCGGTGAGAGCAGCTGTTGCAGAAGCCGGCACGACGAAAGTCGTCGCATTCGACGACTTGCCAACGACCGTCGGCTCGTCACCGAGTGCCGCCGCAAGTTCCGATGCGACAGACGCCGCACGAGACGCGTCCACTTTCAGAATGGTCCAGTCGCCTTCGCGCTCAAATGGCACCGGAGTGATGTCGTCGACTGGCTTCAACTCGGGCAGGGCGATTTCGACGCTGGATCCGTCGGGCAGTGCCATGCGGCGCGGTGCCTCGTTTCCATCGTTGCCGGTTCTCGTGACGGCGAGACCCCCGGCAATCACTGCGATGACGGCCGCGGCCGCGACTAATTTCACCGAGCGCTTGCCGGAGGCTTCGCGGCGCATCGCACGGAGGTGACGCTGACGAGTGACGGCGTCGGGATCAACTGATTCACGTGCACCGAGGTCGGAAAGGGCCTTCTCGAGGCGAGGATCCGGGGTCTGGTCGCTCATGTTGTCTCCGTTCATGTCTGGTACAGCGTTTGCACAGCCGGCGTGATGACGGGTGTGGCCGGGGTCACTGGCTCAGCCGTCGCCCAACTGCCGTCTCAGTCGGCGCATCGCCCGCATGGTGAGGGCCGCCACGGCGCCGGTGTCGCGGTCCATGATCTCGGCGACGTCGGCGAGGGGAAGATCAGCCACGTACCGAAGCCAGAGGGCGTCTCGTTGGTCGTCGGTGAGACCGGAGAGGAGTTCCGAGAGCTGGTCAAGGTCAGGTGTCTCCGTGAGCGGGGCGGGGTCGGCGAGGGCATTGTCGTCGAGCTCAGTTGCGTCTTCCGGTCGACGAGCTCTGCGGCGGGCACTGTCGATGACGCGGTTTCGCGCGATGCGAAACGCCCACGGGCGTAACTCGTCGTATGCACCGGTGAAGCGCCTCACGTCGCGAACGAGTTGCACCATTGTTTCGCCGAGCACATCGTCGGGGTCGCGTGCACCAATGCGTGCGATGTACGCGCGGAGATCGCCGGCGAGCGAGTCGTACAACGCCGCCCACTCTGCGTCGTCACCTGCGACAAGTCGCGAGAGTCTGTCGTCGGGTGTCATGGAGCGGATGACGGGAATCGAACCCGCGTTCTCAGCTTGGGAAGCTGATGTTCTGCCATTGAACTACATCCGCGCGAGGCTATGAGATTACCGGCGCGCCGAGACCGGTCGCACAGAAACCCTCTGAGGCCGAGACATGTGACTGGCTAGGGTTTCCACCGTGATTCTTTCGGATAGGGACCTGCGAGCCGAGATCTCGGCAGGGCGCATCATCATCGAACCCTTCGACGAGGC
>JBMTOT010000024.1:0-22356 GCA_049442935.1 Ilumatobacteraceae bacterium
GCCGTCATCGTGCCGACCCGCGGAACGCGTGCCGAGGTTTGGGGCCGCGAACGGGTGCTTGCGGCCGGTGCGATCACCTCGATGAGGAACACCTGCACTTACCCAAACCTCGAGTTCATCGCCGTCCTCGACCACGACACACCCTCCGATGCGCGACGCGAAATCGAGTCTGCGGGTGGTGACGTGCTCACGTGCATCGACTACGACAGACCCTTCAACTTCGCAGAGAAGGTGAACATCGCCGCCATCCACACCGACGCCGACTATTTACTGCTCCTGAATGACGACACCGAAGTCGTGTCCCCCGACATCGTCGAGACGATGCTGTCGTATTTCGAAGACCCGGGTGTCGGCCTCGTCGGGCCCACGTTGCTCTACGAGGACGGCACCATCCAGAGTGCGGGACACTTCTTCAACCCGGTGCCCTACGACTACTACCGCGGTCACCGCGCCGACATTCCCGGCGCGTCGAACATGCTGCGCGTTGCGCGCGAAGTGTCGTCGGTGATCGCCGCGTGCGCACTGACACCGCGCGCACTCTTCGAACAGGTCGGTGGACTCTGCACGAAGTTTCCGGGCAACTACAACGACATCGACTACGCATTGAAGTTGCGGATGGCCGGCAAGCGCACCATTTGGACTCCGCTCGCCGCGTGTCATCACTTCGAATCAAAGACCCGTGAACCCGTGATGAAGCCGGCTGATGTTGCCGAGTTGGGAGCACGCTGGCGTGACATGCTCGAGTGCGATCCGTACGCGCATCCCGCTCTGCAGAGATACCAGTTCGTGTGGAAGTCAACCCGTCCGGGTCAGAGGTCGGTCGACGAAGCTGTCGTGCCGACGGCGCCGATCGCATCGAAATAAGCCAGGTGGGCTCGCACCACGTGCACCACGTCGACATCGTCGAGTAATTCGACGCCAGACTTCTCGGCTTCGGCGAGCAGGTACGCCGACAACTGGTCTTCGGAGATCAACAACAGATCCGCGATGTCCTGACGCTTGTCGACGGCACGGTCGGGCTGCAGGCCCTGTGCGTGGAGCCAACGCATGTGCAACGTCAGCATCGCCCGCAACTCGTCGGGCGTGAGCCGGGCTTGGGTGACCTCGGGAAGTTGCTCGGCGACGAAATCAACTGCTTGGTCGATGTCGTAAACGGCACGAGGCGCAACGGCGTCGAGCCGTCGCGCCTCGCGACCGATGACGATTGCGGCGATTGCGAGAACGCAGACCGCCGCCGCGGCGATGAAAACGCCGGTGATCAAATTCCGATCCGCTGAGCCAAGAGCTCGCGGTGGTAGGTCGGGTCACCGAACATCAGCTCGCTCGACTTCGCACGCTTGAAGTAGAGGTGAGCAGGGTGTTCCCAGGTGAAGCCGATGCCGCCGTGGATCTGGATGTTCTCGGCTGCGGCGTGGAAGTACGCCTCCGAGCAGTAGGCCTTGGCGAGCGAGGCCACCGAAGGCAGCTCCTCGTTGCCCTCGGCTGCGCACCACATGCCGTAGTACGCGGCCGACTTGGCCGACTCGACCTCGAGCAGCATGTCAGCACACTTGTGCTTGATCGCCTGGAACGAACCGATCGGACGGCCGAACTGGATGCGGTCCTTCGCGTACTGCACTGCCATTTCGAGAACCTTCTGGGCTCCGCCCACCTGCTCGGCGGCGAGTGCGACAGCGGCGAGGTCCATCACCTTCGACAGCACGTCCCAGCCCTTGCCCTCGGCGCCGATGAGCGTCGCCGGGGTGTCGGCGAAGTCGAGCTTGGCCTGCTTGCGGGTCTGGTCCATCGTCGAGAGCGCCGTGCGGGTGAGGCCCTTTGCGTTGCCTTCGACGGCGAACAGGCTCACACCCTTGCCCGTGCGGGCGGCGACGATGATGAGATCGGCGGTGTGACCGTCGATCACGAAGCTCTTCGTTCCCGAGATCGTGAAGTCGCTTCCCGATCCCTTCGCCTCGATCGTGATGCCTGCCTCGTCCCAGCGGCCCGACGGCTCGGTGGTGGCGAGAGTAGCGACGGTCTCGCCGCTCGCGATGCCGGGCAGCCACTTCTTCTTCGCGGCATCGTCACCCGACTCGAGAAGCGTGTTCGCCGCGAGCACGACGCTCGAGAAGAACGGTGCGCACAGCAGTGCGCGACCCATCTCTTCAAGAACGACTCCGAGCTCTATGAAGCTGTAGCCCTGTCCGCCGAACTCCTCGGGAATCGCGAGCCCCTGGAGGGCCATCTCGCCCGCCATCTGCGACCACACTGCGGCGTCGTAGCCGTTGTCGGTCTCCATCTGCTCGCGCACGGCCTCTTCAGAGGACTTGTTCTCCAGGAACGACCGCACCATCTTGCGGAGTTCCTCCTGCTCTTCACTGAATGCAAAATTCATGGAAGCAGTCTGTGCCCAGCAAGGACGACCGCGCCAATCCTTTTGTGTCCACCTGTGTACACAGCAGGTACCCTGTCCTCATGGCAGGAGTCGGTATGCGCGAGTTCAGGGCCAACATGGCTGCTTTTCTGCGTCGAGCACAGGCGGGCGAACGGGTCACCGTGACCGTCGACGGGCGACCAGTGGCCACCCTCGGGCCCGTCAGCGCCGACCATGTCGCGGCGACCATCGACGATCTTGTCGCTCGGGGTGCGCTGCTTCCCCCTCGACGTCGGGGCGACTTCGTCGTTACCGAACCGGTCGTGATGTGGTCGGGCGTGCGCATCGACCGCGCCGTGCGCGAGGTGCGCTCGTGACGGTTGTGCTCGACTCAACCGCGCTTCTCGCTCTCCATGTGGACGGGCCCGGACGACGCACGGTCACCGACGCACTCGAGAACGACACCACGTGGTGCGCGTGTGCCGTTGCACTCGGTGAAGCCGTTGCCGCGGCGGCACGTCTCACCGACGAACCAGTGCTCGCGCGACTCATCGAAGACGGCATTCGCCACACGTGGGACTTCCTCCATGTCGTGCCCGTCGACCAGATCCTCCTCGACGATGCCGCGGCACTCTGCCAGTCGCAACCGCTCGGGTATTCGAGCGCGCTCCATCTCGCGGCTGCGCGACGAGTGCCGGCGCCGGTCCGTTTCGTCACCTTCGATGCGGCGCAGATACCGGTTGCGCTGTCACTCGGCCTCGAAGTTCTCTCGGGCTGAGACCTCTGCGAGACTTGACCCATGGCGGGAACTCTCGGAACGCTCCACTACTTCGACCACAACCTCGAGGTGCACCGGGTGGTGGTAGGGCCGTACGACAACAACGTGTTCGTGGTGCGATGCACGCACACCGGCGATGCCGTTCTGATCGATGCCGCGAACGAGCACGAACGCCTGCTCGACCTGTGTGGTGCGCTCGGCGTGCGGAGGTTTTTGGAAACCCACGGACACCACGACCACATCCAGGCGATCCCGGCCATGCGCGAAGCCGGGTACGACGTCGCCGTCACCGAGGCCGACGCCGGCATGCTCGGCGACATGGGTTACGACTCGATCATCGAGGATGGCCAGGTGATCGAGGTCGGGCGTCTGCGACTCGAGGCAATCCACAACCCGGGGCACACCCCTGGTTCGATCTCGTTCAAGGTGCACGACGCGCCGCTGCTGTTCACCGGCGACACCTTGTTCCCGGGCGGCCCCGGAGCGACGCACTTCCCCGGCGGCGACTTCGACACGATCATTCGGTCGATCGACGAGAAGCTCTTCACATTCCCGCCCAACACTGTCGTTCTTCCCGGACACGGCTCCGACACCACCGTCTCGCTCGAGCGCCCGCATCTGAAAGACTGGGTGGCGCGTGGCTGGTGACACCTACACACTCGGAAACATGGCGCCGAACCCGGCGACCCTGCCGACCGTCGTTGACAACCCGTTCATCGCCGCCGACGGTCGTGCTGTGCGCGACGTGCGTGCCGAGCTTCGGAAGATCCCCTCGTACAAGAATGCATTCACCGTCGCATGGCTCTACGGACAGAACATCGGCATTCTGTGGGTGGCTTCCTGGCTGAGCCACCCCGCCGCGTGGGTTCTCGCGTTCCTCCTCATGGGTCGTGCGCACGCACAGTTCGCTTCGTTGATGCACGAAGCCGCACACCGGACGTTGTTCACCCACAAACCGACCAACGATTGGGCGGGCAACTGGCTGCTCGGATACCCGGTGATGACCTCGACGCCCGCATACCGACGCGTGCACATGGCGCACCACCGCGAGGAATTCGGGCCCGAAGAACCGGACATTCCGTTGTATGCGAACTACCCGGTCACACCCGACAGCCTGCGTCGCAAACTCTGGCGCGACGCCACCGGCCGCACCGGCATCAAATTGATGCGCAACCAGCTGCGCGGCTTCCGTTCGCCCGATGTGCGCGTGCGCTCCACGTTGATGAAGATGGTCGCCGTCCAGGCCGTTCTCGTTGTGGCGTTCACCGCGGCCGGCGCCTGGTGGATGTACCCGGTGATGTGGGCGCTGCCGTACCTCACGCTCTGGCGCGTCATCAACCGCCTGCGCTCGATCGCAGAGCACGGAGGACTGCGCGCCGACTCCGACCGGCGCATCGCAACCCATTCGGTCGCCCAACACCCGATCGCCCGCTTCTGGATGGTGCCCTACAAGATTGGCTACCACCTCGCGCACCACGTCGACGCGGGCATCCCGTTTCGCAATCTGCCCCGCTACCACCAGATGCTTCGCGATGCGAACTACGTGGACGACGCATACGAATACGCCTCGTACCGCTCTCTCTGGCGCGCCCTCGCCGGCGCCAGCAATTAGCACTACGTCCGTAGTGCTAATGCCTCGACGCCCGTAGGATCGGGGGCGTGACCGAGTTGTTCCGCATCGAAAACCTGCACGCAGGCCCCGTGGTCGACGACGAATCCGAGTCCGCCGACGAGATCCTGCGCGGCGTGTCGCTCGCCATCGAGGCCGGCGAAGTGCACGCCATCATGGGCCCGAACGGTTGCGGCAAGTCGACGCTCGCCAGCACCTTGCTCGCCTCCCCCGAATACGAAGTCACCGACGGTCGTCTCATCTTCAAGGGCGAAGACATCACCGACTGGTCGACCGACGTGCGCGCCAAGGCCGGCATCTTCCTCGCCTTCCAGTACCCGCAGGAGATCGCCGGTGTGTCGGTGATCCAGTTCCTGCGACAGGCGCTCTCGGCACGCAAAGGCATCGATCTCTCGGTGCTCGAGCTGCGGCTCGCGGCGATGGACTGGATGAAGCGTCTCGGCATGGATTCGTCGTTCGTCGATCGCTACCTGAACGAGGGCTTCTCGGGTGGCGAGAAGAAGCGCAATGAGATCATGCAGATGGCGATCCTTGAGCCCGAGTTCGCCGTCCTCGACGAAACCGATTCGGGACTTGACATCGACGCGCTGCGCATCGTCGCCAAGGGAATCCGCGAGGTGCGCGCCGACCGGTCCGAGCTCGGCATCTTGCTGATCACCCACTATCAGCGCCTGCTCGACGAACTGCAGCCCGACAAAGTGCACATCATGGTCGAGGGACGCATCGTCGCATCGGGCGGCATGGAACTGGCCGAGGAACTCGAAAAGAACGGCTACGAGGCGTACCGGGGCTGACAATGGCACGCGGCACTCTCGGATACGACGTCGAAGCGGTTCGCGCCGACTTTCCGATTCTGTCCGAGATGATCAACGGAAAGCCGCTCGTCTATCTCGACTCGGCGAACAGCTCGCAGAAGCCCCGCGCCGTGATCGACGCCATGTCGTCGTTCATGGAGCACAGCTACGGCCCCACGAGCCGCAGCGCCTATCACCTGGCGGCAGAAGCCACTGACCGCTACGAAGCAGCGCGCGCGAAGGTCGCACGTTTCATCAATGCCCCGAAGTCACACGAAGTCGTGTTCACGAAGAACGCAACCGAGTCGTTGAACCTCGTCGCACATGCGTGGGGCTCGGCGAACCTCGGGCGGGGCGACGCCGTCGTGCTCACCCACATGGAGCACCATGCGAACATCGTGCCGTGGCAGATGCTCGCCGCCGCACGGGGTGTGGAACTTCGTTGGGTGCCCTTGACCCCGGACGGTTTGCTCGACCTCGCCGACATTGATGCGCTGCTCGACGGGGCAAAGGCATTTTCGTTCACCGCGATGTCGAACGTGCTCGGCACGATCAACCCGGTCGCCGATCTCTGCGCCGCCGCCCACCGCCACGGTGCGATCGCCATCGTCGACGGATGCCAGTCGGTGCCGCACATGCCGACCGACGTGCAGGCCTGGGATGCCGACTTCCTCGCATTCTCCGGCCACAAGATGGTCGGGCCGTCGGGCATTGGGCTTCTTTGGGGGCGTGAATCCCTGCTCGATGCCATGCCCCCGTTCCTCGGTGGCGGGAACATGATCTCTGACGTGCGTCTCGACGGCTTCGAGTGCGCGGAACTGCCGGCCAAGTTCGAGGCCGGCACCCAGCCGATCATCGAAGCGATCGGCCTCGCCGCCGCCGTCGACTACCTCGAGTCGATCGGCATGGACGCGATCCGCGAGCACGAAAAGCACATCACGCGCACCGCACTCGACAGGCTCGAGAGCCGCTTCGGCGACGACATCACCGTGCACGGCAGCCGCAATCCCGAGGTCCGCGGCGCGACGATCAGTTTCGCGTACCGAGACGTGCACCCGCACGACATCAGCCAGATCCTCGACCAGCACAACGTGTGCGTGCGCGCCGGACACCACTGCGCAAAGCCCCTCATGCGGCTTCTCGGGGCGAATGCGACCGCTCGAGCGAGTTTCTACCTGTACAACACCGAGGCGGAAGTCGACGCCCTCTGCGACGCCATCGCAGACACCGGCAGTTTCTTCGGCTCGTAGGCTCGACCCCCGACACCACGAAGGACGAACGACTCATGCCCGGACTCGAAGACCTCTACCGCGAGATCATCCTCGACCACTACAAGAACCCCCGCAACCGCGGCCACCTCGACGAGCCGGCCGTCAGTGCGAAAGGACACAACCCGCTCTGCGGCGACGAGATCGAAGTGTTCCTCCTCGTCGAGAACGGAACCGTCGTCGACGTGAAGATGGAAGGGCAAGGCTGCTCGATCAGCCAGTCGTCCGCCTCGATGATGTCGACCGCCGTCAAGGGCAAGTCGATCGACGACGTGCGCAACCTCGTCGCGCGATTCCGACACATGATGTCGATCGAGGACGACGGCCCCGAGCCAGACACCTCGACGCCGCTCGGCGACCTCGAGGCCCTGCAGGGCGTCGTCAAGTTTCCCGTGCGCATCAAGTGCGCGGTTCTCGCATGGAACACCTTGAGCGAGGCACTGGATCGGGCCGTCACCCATTGACACCCGCCGTTACGTCGGCCTCGTTAGCCTTTCGGTCGTGATGCCCCGTCGCCCCTCGCCGTGGAGAGCAGCCGCCATCTTCGCGCTGACCTTCACCGTGGTTCCTGCCGCAGGTGCCGCCGCGTCGGCGTGGGACACCATGTTCAACCCGCCGTCTCGCCAAGATTCGGCGATGCGCCCGTACAAGGGTCGGCCGCGCGCGAACGTGCCGATCGCCTTTGCCCGCGTGGTGCTCGACGAGCAGCGGACGTATGTGTACAACGCACGCAAGCGCCTCATCGCAACGTTGCCCTCGTCAACCGGGCTCTGGGACTCGACCCCGCCCGGGTATTTCAGGGTGTTCTCGAAATCGGCACAGACCTACTACACACCGAATCCGGGCGAACGCATGAAGTGGATGGTTCGCTTCACAAAGGGCCGCCAGGGCGGAAACATCGGCTTCCACGGAATTCCGTACACCGTCAAGGACGGCAGAGAGGTTCCATTCCCGACTCCGCTCGGCGAGAAGCCCGCCTCGCACGGCTGCGTGCGGCTTGCGACCCAGGACGCCGAATGGCTGTTCCGGAACATGTCGGTTGGTGCCACCGTCACCGTCGTCCGCTCGCGCGGCTGACGTCCCGGCGCATCCTCCCGCCTGTGGGGCGGTGTAGGTTTTGCACATCGAACCGGGGTCGAGCCCCGACCGCGAGGAGGAGCCACCGATGACACGCGCAACGTTCAAGTCGTTCCAGGAGTCGACCAAGGAAGAGTGGGCGAACATCATGGTGTGCCTGCAGGAGACACAGTCGATGGTCGCTGACCGCGTGCTGGAACAGCTGCGCTACCTCGAGGCCGACCAGGGAGGATTCCCCGTCAACCGTCTCGAGCACTGCCTCCAGACCGCCACGCGCGCAGAACGTGACGGACGTGACGAGGAATACGTTCTCTGCGCGCTCATCCACGACATCGGCGACAACCTCGCGCCGTTCAACCATCCGGACATCGCCGCCGGCATCTTGAAGCCGTTCGTGTCGGAGAAGAACTGGTGGATGACCAAGCACCACGGCATCTTTCAGGGGTACTACTTCTGGCACCACATCGGTCTCGACCGCAATGCGCGCGATCAGTTCGCGAACTCTGAGTGGTTCGACTACACCGTCGAGTTCTGCGAGCTGTACGACTCGCCCGCGTTCGACTCCGAGTACCAGAGCTTCGATCTTGCGCACTTCGAGCCGCTCGTGCGCGACGCGTTCAAGCCGAAGCCCCGCTGATCAACCTGCGTCGCCCGGCGCATTCCGCCCGGCGAAACACATTCTCTTCACGGCCCGGGCGACGATGCCTGCGTAGCGTGCGGGCATGAAGATCACCCTCCTCGGAACTGGTTCCCCTCTGCCGAGCGCGACATGCGCAGGACCGTCCACGCTCGTGCAGGCCGGAGCACAGAACATCCTCGTCGACGCCGGTCGCGCCGTCGTCCTGCGACTCGCTGGTGCGATGTGTCCGCCTCCCGCCGTGACGGCGGTGCTGCTCACCCACCTGCACTCAGATCACATCTGTGACCTGAACGACGTGGTGACGACCCGCTGGGTGGCATCGCCCGCGGCCAGCCCACTCGACATTTACGGACCTCCCGGCACGCGCCAGATGGTCGACGGCATGCTCACCATGCTGTCGGCCGATGTCGGGTACCGACTCGACCACCACGACGATCTCCGTGCCGTCGGCGCACCGGCGGTGACCGTGCATGAGGTGTCGGCCGGCGACAGTTTCACGATCGGCGAAGTCACTGTGCACGTGCACCCCACCGATCACCGACCTGTCGCACCGACCGTCGGTTTCCGCATCGAACACGACGGCAAGGTCGCCGCGCTCGCCGGCGACACGATCCCTTGCGACGGGCTCGATGCGTTGTGTGCCGGTGCCGATGTCTACGTGCAGACTGTCGTTCGCGAGGATCTCGTACGCACCTTCGCAGGGCTGATTCCGACCGGACAGCGGTTCCTCGACATTCTCGACTATCACTCGACGGTGCAGCAGGCGGCCCAGACCGCGACGCGCGCGAAGGTGAACACTCTCCTGCTCACCCACTTCGTGCCGCCGCTGCAGCCCGGGCAGGAAGACGAGTGGCGGGCTATGGCTGCCGAGCATTTCGACGGCGACATCGTCGTCGGCCCCGACCTCACGTCTGTCGAGGTGTGACCGGTTCTCTCATCGACACGGCCGGGGCGGTGACGAGACGAACCCCGACAAGCGCAACGACCAGACCGGCGGCCGACGACCACCCGAGCCGTTCCCCGAAAAGAACCGCCGCCCCGAGCGCACTGAGCGCAGGGGTGAGGAAGAACAGGCTGCTCACGCTCGTCGCCTCGCGTCGTTTCAACAACCACAACATCGTGAGAACCGCCGCCACCGACAGCACGCCGATCGCCCATGCGAAACTGAGCAACGACCGCTGGGTGAGCGTGAATTCCCATCGCTCGACCGCCACCGCAGGCACGGCGAGAATCGCCGTCGTGGCGGCGTATTGGACCGCTGTTCCGCCGAGGAGCGGCACGTCTCCGGCCCGACGACGCTGGATGATCGTGCCGCCGACCATTCCTGCCACGGCGACTGCCATCGCCGCCAGTGCACGCCCACTCACTCCGGCCCCGGCGACTCCCCTGTCGATGACCACTGCCGCCACACCGATCATGCCGAGCACCGTTCCCACCCATTGACGTACGGAGAGGTGTTCGGCGAGCACCCACCGAGACAGCACCGCGGTTCCCACCGGGTGGAGTCCGGCGATCAGTGCGCTGAGACCCGCGGGGAGCCCGAAGTTGATGGCGGCAAAGACGCCGCCCAGATACATCGCGTGCATGCCGACCCCGACGAGTGACTGCGTCGCAAGGTCGCCTCTCGCCACCCGCGCCTCCCCGACCGCGCGCGCCACGCCCCACAACAGTGCCCCCGCAACAGCGGTGCGAATTGCCAGGAAGGTGAACGGCCCGGCATCTTCGGTCGCATACCGCGCCACGAGAAAACCGGTGCTCCACAACACGACGAAGAAAGCCGGGGCGAAACGGGCCACCGGTCGATGCTAGGCGTGGGTGACGGGTCGGCTCGAGAGTCTGGTTACTGTGAGGCAATGGACACCACGACTCTCCTCAACTCCGCCTCGCCTCTCATCGGTCAACTCGGTGCGGCCTTCTATTTTGTCCCCGAGACCTTGGAGCGAGGCAAGGAGCTTGGCCTCGGCGGCATGGAGTTCTACGTCCTCGGACGCGGTGGCACCATGGGCAACTGCGACGGCGCCGTGGCCTCGGCGGCCTTCGGCTACTTCAACCCGGCGTTCCTCACCAAGGTCTGGGGAGACGCGAAGGCCAAGTGCGACCCGCACACTGCAGGTACGGCACACCTCGAGTGCTGTGCGAACCTCGGCCGTGCAAAACTCTCCGGCGTCGCCGGTCTCGACGCCCTCGCCGCGGCTCTCGAGAAGGTCAATGCCGCCGCCGACCCCGACGGACTCGCGCTCTATGCCGCGATTGCATCGGAACCACTTGCCACTGATCTTCCCGGTCGTGTCATGCAGTTGATCGCCATGCTGCGCGAGCACCGCGGCAGTGCCCACCTGGTCGCCCTTCGTGCCGTGGGCTTGTCGACCAAGGTCGCACACGCCGGCAAGCGCCCCGACATGTGGAAGATGTTCGGCTACCCGGAAGACGAACTGCCGACTCTCTCCGATGCCGACAAGCGCAAGCTCGAGGAGGCCGAGAAGATCACCGACGCCATCGTCGAGCCGGCCTATGCCGTGCTCACCGACGCAGAGCGCACTGCCCTCGTCGACGGCCTGAAGGCCGTGCAGGCCGCACTCGCCGGCTGAGTTGACCTGCCGCGGACGACCACGCCCACGCCGCCATCTTCAGCATTGACTGTTGAGGTGCGCTTCGATCTTGGAGAAGGCACTCCCGAGCGCCTTGATTTCTGACGGTGTCAGGTGGTCGATCATCAGAGAGCGAACGCTGCGGAGGTGGTGCGGCGCCGCTCTCTTGAGCGTCTCCCAGCCCTTCGGAGTGATCTGCGCGTAAGTGACCCGACGGTCCTCCGTGGAACGGGTCTTCGTCACGAGCTTCTTCTTCACGACGCCCTCTATGCGTCGCGTGAGACCGCTCGGACTCAGACGCAACATGTCGGCGAGATCGCACAGGCGCAACTGGCCCTCGTCGGCATCCGAGAGCATGGCCAGCAGTTGATAATCGCCCCGGTCGAGATCGAACGGCGCCAAGTCGCGCTCAATCGCGCGCAACAAATCGCCGGACGTCTCGATGAACGAGCGCCATGCGAGCATTTCGTCGTCGTTCAACCACTTCACGGCCATGTCACGAGCGTACCCCGTCGGCACGAATGATTGCGTTCGCAACTATCTGCCGATAAAGTTGCGCACGCAAATACCTCGCACAATGCGCGGGCCCCTGAAAGGACACACAATGGACATCGTCAACGTCGTGGCGCGCGTTCTCTTCGCCCTCATGTTGGTGAACGGCGGCATCAACCACTTCACGAAACTCGACACAATGACCGGTTACGCCCAGTACAAGAAGGTTCCGGCCGCCAAGCTCGCCGTCATCGTCTCGGGCCTCGCCCTCCTGCTCGGCGGGCTCTCTCTCATCTTGGGCGTGTGGGCAGACCTCGGCGGGCTCGTCTCGGCCGCGGTGCTCGCCGCCATGGCCGTCAAGATGCACGACTTCTGGGCGCAGGCTGATGCCGAGGCCAAGCAGACCGAGACCATCGGCTTCTTCAAGAACATCTCGATGGCCGGCGCGGCTCTCTACATGTTCGCCGTCGCCGCCGACGGGAACTTCGGCCCGCAATTGGTCGACGCTCTCTTCTACAGCGCCAAGTAGGACTCAACCGGCGAGTCGGGCGACCAGTCCGTCGAGATCCACCACCGCGATCCCGATGGACTGGTCAGCAATGCCGAACGGCAGCATGAGCGTCGAACCGTGGGCGAGCGCCCCGCACGAGTAGACGACGTTCGGCACGTACCCGTCTCGTACGTCCTCCCCGGCCGCGAGAAGCGGCGTGTCAAGCGAGCCGATGACACGCGTCGGATCCTTGAGGTCGAGGAGCGACGCCGAGATCGTGTACGTGCGCATCGGCCCCACGGCGTGCGTCAGGAGCAGGTCACTAGCTGTTCCTCTCAGAAGCCGCGGACATGTCCTCGGCGTCGTCGCACTGGAGCTGCCGGCGGACCATACATGCAATGTCCAGAGGATGAACGCAGTCCAGAGTCTCGCTGAACTCGCAGCCGCAACGATCGACCATGCTCGCACCATCGACCGCACCTCCCGTCTCGTTGGTCAACTCCAGTCAGCCCTCGACAACCGGGTGGTACTCGAGCAGGCCAAGGGAATGGTCGCCGAGCGCCTCGGCATCGATTGTCGTGCCGCATTTGTTGAGATCAGGAACCGGGCGCGGCGCGAGCAACGTGCGATTGGTGACGTGGCATCCGACATCGTCGGTTCGCGCTCCAATGGTGATTAAGCCCTCTGAAATCGACTCAGCCGCTGAGCACATCGAGGTCGCGCAGCGCGTACCGAAGATGCTCGAACTCTTCTTCGAGTACCGCGTGCACGCACATCATGGTCGGCATGGCGCCGTTCTCCAGCACCTGTGACTCGGGCGGCAACGAGGAAAAATCAGAGGTTTGAAGCCATTCGGAGAACTCCTCGTTCTGCCTTCCACGGTGCGCGAGAACTTCCTCGACCGGAGGTTCGAGTGACAAGTCAAGTCCAGGCCAGTCGAGATCACGTGATCCGGTATTCGGCAATCCGAATGCAGTGAACCGAGACCGACCGAGCAGCGGACCTGCGAACCACTTGTCTCTCACGAATACCAAGTGCCGGAGCGTGTCGCGAAATGACCACTCCCCGTCCACCGACTCCAACAGTGCAGCCCCGGGCATGCCCGCGGCACGCTCAACGAGACCGTTCCACTCCGTCGACACCCGTGTCCACGCATCGCGGCACGCCTCTGCCGTCTGCGGTTCGAGCATCGCGCGAAGCGGGTACCACCTGTCGTGTGCGTTCACATGATCTGTGACATCGACGCCATTGACCACCAGCCGCTCCACTATCCCATCGATCGAGACCTTCCTCGCTGACACATGGAACATCGTCGAATCGGAAAGATCGACGTCACGGAACATCGAACCCTTCAGATTGACTCCCCAAAAGACGGACTCCGACAGGTCACGATCCTCGAATTCCTCACCCATGGGAGCGTTCCTTCCTCGTTCTAAACAGCCGCACGGCATCACTGCCGACGGCCCGCTTCGTGCGAAGTCCGAGCGACACTGTCGCCCAGTGCGCCAACAATGCTGCAACGACACCCGCGAGCGCGGCGGCACGCGAATCCCACGCCTCAGTCCCCGAGTAGACGATTGCCGACAAGAGAGCCACGAGTGCATTCGGCGCACTGGCCACCAGAATCATCGGCACCTCGTCTTTCATCACCGAAACGAGCACACCGCCTCCGACCGCGGACGCGGTCCCGACGAACACAGCCGAGATGATCGGCAGTCCCGCACGGAGCGCGGCCGACGCACCCACCACAGCAAACAATCCGAGAGCGAGTGCGTTGAGAGTGGACACCAGGAATGTGATGCGGGCGATGCGCTGCCCGAGGACCAGCACCGCAGCGATGGCGCCGATAACGGTGACCAGATACCAGGGAGTGCGGAGGCTCTCGGCCGGCAGATGACCGATCAGCACATCACGGATGAATCCACCACCGAGACCCATGAGAAGTCCGAACGTGGACAGCCCAACAATGTCCCAGTGGTGTTCGTCATCAACCGAGGCCTGCAGTGCCCCGACAATCGCGTTGACACCGACCGTCACCAATGCAAGCCACAGTGGCGTGTCAGATGCAAGGTCGGGTAAGAAGTCCATGGTGTCCGGTACCGAATCGAGGCCGTGGTCAGGCTAACGGTCGTCGTCGATCGCCCTGTGCCACCATGGTCTGGTGTTTCCACGTGTCGACGGTCTTCGCTCCATCGAGTTCGGCACGCCCGGGGAATCGCGTCAGCGGCTGGCGGACTTCGTGATCAACGGCAACAAGCGGGCCACGGCTGGGCTTGTCAGTGAGTACGACGCAGAAGGTGAGCCGGTCGAGCACGTCGGCGAGTTGCTGGCGATGGTCGACAACGACGGAGCCCATGTGGCGACGCTCGAAGTAACCCGCGTAGAGGTGCTGCGGTTCGCAGATGTCCCCGATGAGTTCGCCCTCGCAGAAGCCGAAGGCGACCTCAATGCCGCCGACTTTCGTGCAAGCCATCACGAATATTGGACCAAGACCGGCGAGACGATCACCGACGACACCCTCGTCGTCACGGTGTACTTCGACCTGCTGCCAGAGATCGTCCGTCTGCCGCAGTAGTTGTTCAGCCCCGGTTGGCGGCGAACCACTCGACAGCAAAGTCCACGAGGTCGCGCATTGACATGACCTTGACGACAGCACCAGCCGCCTCGCCGACCACCACTCCCCCGGCCGTATCGAACGCGGCGCCGACCGATGCAAAGTCCTCGCTGTCGTAGTTGGTTTCCTCGTACACGACCCATGTCGACACGTCATCGACCAGCACCCTGGACCCCTGCACGACTCGACATTTTCCCGGCCACTCGGCCAGCGACTCAGCATGATGCAGTGACGTGTTGTGCTCGTGTCCGACTCCGAGAAGAACCACCTTTGCATCCAGATCGCTGAGTCGACCGAGCGGAGAGTCAGGACCGAACCCCTCGTCGAGCGGGTGGTGCGCGACGATCTCTTCTGCACGCGCACCGAGAGCCATGTGCGACAGGCGCGGATGACCACTGCGCACCGTCTCTGATCGCAGCAGAAATGCTTCTGGAATCGCCCCCATGCGCGTGACCGGAGTGCGACGGGGGTCGTAGGCCGGCGTCTCGTCGCGGATGACCTGCCACCACTCTTCAGGCACTGGCGGTGCCTCCCACCTCGCCGGATTCGACCAGTCCGCCGAGTGTGCCGGCATGGTGACAGTTCCGGCCTCGCCGACCACCTCGATCAATGCGTCAACGACCGTCTGTGCACCCCCGACCACGTATCCCATCGCCGAGAGCGATGAGTGCACGATGAGTGTGTCTCCGATCCTGAGACCGAGCCCATGCAGCATGTCCACGATTTCTCGTCTCGTCCATGGGTGACCGGTCAGCGGCACCTTTGACGAAGGAGATGTCCGCCGCAGGAGACAAAACTCGTTTCCCTCAGGGTCGCACATGACCTGGAACTGACTGATTCCCTCGTCGACGATCTCACCCACTCTCGTCGCACCGAGTCCTTCAGCCGACGCCGACGATGAGGTGAGACCATCGACCTCGACATCGAGATGGACGCGATTCTTCACGCTCTTGCCCTCGGGTACCCGTTGGAACCCGATGTTGCCGAACACCGGTACTTCCGTGAGTGCCACCCACTCGGCCGATTCGGTGCGCGGGTCGATGCGTCCACCCACTAGTGCACTCCAGAACCTGGCGAGCCGGGCCGGGTCGGAGCAATCGAACGTGATGGCCAGTGGCCGTCCGACCGCGGTCAACGGCCGACCTCGTGCCACATCCCCCACATGTGCGGGCCACCGGCGTCGACATCCCACTCGCTGCGCACCTCGAACCCGAGGTGACGGTAGTACGCGACGTTCTCTGCCGTCTCGGTCTCGAGATAGACACCGAGTCCGTCTCGACGAGCCCACGACAACCCTTCGTTGATGAGCGCCGACCCGATGCCGCGGCGTTGCCAGTCGGGGTGAGTGCCGATCATCTGGAGATACCAGTGCTCCTCCCCCGGCGTGTTTACCTCAAGAGCGCCGCGGAGAGCGATGAACTTGGCGACCAGTTCGTCGGACGGAGGGACCGACGCGGTGGGCTCAACGTCGACCTCTGGCCGGCCAGGTGGAATCCACAACGAGAATGCCGCCACATCGGGCGTGACGAGCGCGTGTCCGTTCGCGACGAGCCGCCGGAAGAAGTCACGCATCACGGTTCCGTCGCGAAACACGTCGTCGTCGGGGAACAACCACCGCATGACCGGGTCGTCCCAGAATGATCTAGTAAACGTTCCGCAGATCGCGGAAACGTGGTCTGGAGTAGCCACGACCGGTGTCGAATTCACAGCGTCACGCTAATCAGCCTGGCAGACGCAGTGTCGCCCAGGCTGCTGCTAGAGCCCTTCTTCAGCCCTGAAATGAGCCACGATCGCATTGGCGTGCCCGTGTCCGAGACCGTGTTCCTTCTTGAGGATCTCGACCATCTCTGAATGTCGGGCGTCCCTCATCTTCAAGAGCATCGACTTCCAATGGGAGATCGGTTTGCCGTACTTCTTCTCGATCGATGGAAAGTACGACGCTGGTCCCGTCAACTTCTTCTCCGGCATGGTCGGAGCGTAATGAAGGAAGACATCCCCACCCGAGAACTCGCATGTACCAGTTCGTCCCTCCCTCCAGACGGCTACAGTGGGAAAGTGTCGGTCACAAAACTCACGACATATCTGTGGTTCGACGATCAGGCACTTGACGCGGCAACTTTCTACGTGGAGCTCTTCCCGAACTCGCGGCTCGGCGAAATCAGCCATTACCAGGCCGATGCTCAGCGACCCGAGGGATCGGTGTTGACGGTCGAATTCGAGCTCTACGGTCAGCCGTTCGCAGCCTTGAACGGAGGCCCACAGTTTCCACATTCTGAAGCCGTGAGCTTTCAAGTGACATGCGAGAACCAGAACGATGTCGATCGGCTATGGGATGCGCTCACCAGCGAAGGCGGCTCAGAGAGTCAATGCGGATGGTGCAAAGACAGATGGGGGGTCAGCTGGCAGATCATCCCCTCAGAACTCGAGCGTGCGCTCAAGGGGCTGGACGGTCATGACAGCGGATATGCATTCCAGGCGATGATGAAGATGACAAAAATCATCGTTAACGATCTGCGACCTTGACTGAAATAGAGCATCTGCTCTAATTCAGGGCCCGACCGCACCAACAACGACTTTCCAGATATCGCCCAATTCGTGCGTGCTGGGCGCGCGTCGTGTCGATTCGCAGCCCTCTGCATCGTCGGCATTACGATGCGCGAGGCACACCGCTGCGCCAACTTCATCGATCACAGCTTTCAGATGATCGATCGAACCCTCGTCGAAAGACCGGATAGTCAGTCACACGTCGACGTTGCGCGTGATTCGGTTTGGTGATCCTCCAAACTTTCCTGCGCAGATAGCGTCTATGTGTGCGTTATCTCCTAGCAGTCATTGCCAATCGACACGGACGGGCGATGGCCGACGCCCGCGAGATGGCAGCAATTGACGCATTCAATGCAAAAATCGAGCTCGCTGGCAAACGAGTTCTTGCAATTGGTCTCGAAGATCCGGCTTCGGCGGTGGTGTTCGACAACCGCCAGGGCTTGCCGAAACGACGCACTGGCCCAGTCGTCGACTCTGACGATTACGTGGCTGGTATCTGGATCGTCGACGTGTCGTCGCCGCAGGAAGCGCACCAGTTAGCCGAGGAAGCATCTCGTGCGTGCAACAGACAAATAGAAGTCCGCGCACTCCTATGAGACTGTCTCTAATCGCTCTCGTGACGCCGCGATATTCAGTGCCGTCATGAATCGGCGGCCCACCACTTTGGGTTGAACACCTACACCATTCTGCAACTCCATGCACCTAACTTGATGCCAGTGAAATTGGACCTTCATCTCGTCGGATCAACCGATCTCGAACTCCAGCACGAGGCCGGCAGGCTTCTTCATGACTTCAACACTGAGTTCGGAACTCCATCACCCGGAACCGAGATCCTCGTCCAGCGGCTTGCACGTTCAATTGGCGACCAGCACTTCGTCGTTCTCGGAGGGAGCCCGAGCCTCGGTATTGCTGTCGTCTCACTTCGACCGAACGTCTGGTACGACGGCCCTGTTGCCCTGCTCGACGAACTGTACGTGGCTCCACATCGGCGCCGTGAGGGTTTTGGCGGTCTGATTCTCGCCAAGGCTCGTGCCGAAGCCGCGCAACGGGGAGCTGAAATCATGGAGATTAACGTCGACGAGGCCGACGTAGACGCCGAACGTTTCTACGAACGAGCCGGCTTCACGAAAATCAACCCCGACACCGGCGAACGAGCCTTCTACTGGACCGGTGATACGAATCACACCAGTGGCTCAACGTGAGATCCTTCACCGATTGGCCGCCGCGTACTGATTCAATCAGATCGCTACGCCTCCACCACGTGTGGCGTGCACCTACACTCTGAAGTTCTCGAGCGGTTCCGGCGTGATCAAATCACCGCGTGACCCAAATACTGACATCCCCGCGAGACAAGGAGGACTGACCAGCATGACTCATTTCGTGCGCACCGCTGATGAGAACTTTCTCGGCTTAGTGGATTACCCCTACGAACCCAACTACCTCGAAATCGACGAACTCCGAATGCATTACGTCGACGATGGTCCCAAGGATGGCCCCGTCGCGCTCCTGGTTCACGGAATGCCGACTTGGAGCTATCTCTACCGTTTCATGATTCCGGTTCTGGTTGCAGCAGGATTCCGTTGCATTGCACCAGACCACATCGGTTTCGGCAGGAGCGACAAGGTGACAGATCCTGACTGGTACAACATTGCACAACACACGGCAAATCTGACGCGACTCGTCGAGTCCCTAGATCTCACGCACATCACACTCTTCGTCCAGGATTGGGGCGGCCCCACTGGCCTCGCACAATACGCCTCCATGCCGGATCGATTTGATCGACTCGTCATTATGAACACGTGGCTTCATCACGAAGGCTACGAATATTCGCCGGGCATATTGAATTGGATTCAGCAGAACAGAACCGGTGGTCTTTTTCGCGACAACGTCCCAGCGAAGTTTGGCTGGGGCACTCTGATGGCGATGGCCACGCAACGAGTGAGTCCACAAGACAGTGTCTTCAGGATTGTCGCGGGAGACGAACCGATTCTCAGCACCGAGGCCACGAGGGTACGAGATGCGTATGACGCGCCGTTTCGTGGTTTGGGCGAGGCTGGCGTTGCTGGGCCGCGTCGATTTCCATTATCGATCCCGACGAACGACCCTGTCGCGGGAAATGCCTCTGAGCAGCAGAGACATCTCGGTGTCGTCTCCTCAACTGAGCTTCCTGTTCACTTTGTGTGGGGGGTCAACGACAATGTCTTCACCAGGGAATGGGGACTGGAATGGCATTCAATGATTCCTCAGTCAACATGGTTCGAATTGGATGCAGGCCACTTTCTGCAGGACACTCACGGTGCTGACATCGCACGTCATGTGTTGAGTCACGTCAAATAACGTCCCTACGCGCGCTTCAAGTCGTACACAACACCATCGGCAACGCCCACGATGTCCGCTGGCAGAGCGCCGAAGTTGTCATTCCACGTTCCCGCTGCACCCCACACTTCGTCGTACTACAACAAGTTCGGATCTACGAACACACGTAGTTGAGCACTGTGACCAAACGGAGGAATGCCGCCGTTGAATTTGGAAACTGATTCAGATTTTCTGCCACACGTTTGAGGGACCCAATCATTTACGAAGCCGGTGACATGAGAATCGTTGAGTACGCCTACGACGACTGCGCTCGGTCGCCGACCATTAAGGCTCGGAACGGAGTAAGTCACCGTCGGGGTCACGACACCTGAGGTCACGAATGACGAGCTCCCCGATTCTCCGCCGTGGAATTGTCGCGACGCAACTGATTCTGCTGCGTCATAAATTGACAAATGACAAGTGCTGATATTGTCTCGAATGCGTGACTTCAGCACCGCATCGCACATGGCCCAGAGGATTCATTTGGGGAACAGGTGCGTCGTCGACACAATGCGAAGGAGCGGCTCCGGCTTCAGATTGGATCGAGTGGGAACGTGCGGGTAATGCTCCTGTTTCAGGAATTGGAAATGGCTTTGCGGACAGGTACCAAGAGGACTTTTCTCTTCTGGCACGACTTGGACTCACGCATCATCGTTTGTCCCTCGAATGGGCCCGCATCGAACCAGAATCTGGCGTCCATGACCAGAATGCGATAAATCATTACCGCTCACTGATGCAGACTGCGCGTGATCTCGGTATTCATCCATGGGTGTGTCTGCACCACTTCACGTTGCCAAGATGGTTTGCGGAAGCCGGTGGATTTCTCGTTGACGAGAATCGCACTAAGTATTGGGCACGTCATGTCGATTTCATAGCCGACACATTCGGTGACTTGGCTGCTGGATGGCAACCCGTCAATGAAACGAACTACTACCCCACTGCCGCCTACCTGGGTCGCGGTTGGTCGCCGGGTCACAACGATCTTGAAGAGTGGCGGACCGTGACGGAACAGATGCATCTTGCGACAGCCGAGGCTGCCGTGAGACTGAAACAAACCAACAAGCCGGTGGCATCCGTGTTCGGTCTGTCAACCATTCATGTTCTGGATGATGAGCCTGCATCACACGATTTTGTTGCCCGATTTTATTCGAGCAACTGGAACGCCGGACTTGAGCTATTTCGAAGCGGAGTTTTGCAGGTTGCCGATCGGACTCCTGTCATTCGTCCCGACCTCGCTGGGTCATTTGACATGATCGGTTTCTCCTATTACTGCGCATTCGGCGTACGGAATGGGCATCTGGAGCTGTACCCAGAAGGTTCAACTATCTCACCTCTCGGTTATGCCATTTGGCCCGATGGTCTCCGACTGGTCCTCGACCGCCTACATGCCGAATTGCCGAACACAAATTTACTTGTTGCCGAATACGGAATCGGAACCGATGATGATGACGTCCGCGCAACATATCTTTCAGACGGACTTAACATCACTCATGATGCCATCTCTCGGGGCGTACCAATAAAAGGATTCTTTCACTGGACAGCCGTGGACAACTACGAATGGCTGCACGGATTTGACGTGAAGTTCGGAATCATCGATGTGAACCGAAATGTCAAGCCCAGTGCGTCGGTACTGAGGTTCGAGGCTCTCTCCAACCTTGAGAAGTAGAAGCGGGAGCCGATGCGTCAGCATCAGTGTTCTTTGGTGCGGTACCGAGGTTTCGTTCTATGTGCCCGCAGCAGCCCACACCTCGTCGTACTACAACAAGGCCGGATCAACGAACACACGCAGTTGCGTTGTGTGACCAAAAGGTGGAACGTCACCGTTGGTTTGTGAAATTCAACAAGCGATATCGATCTACCAGTAATCCTTCATTAGTTCACTCGACCATGATGGTTGGATAACTTCCCCGCGGGGCCCAAACTCGGCCATCCACGGCTTGATGTCTACAACTGGTGTTCCATCAATTGCATCAAGTCCGGCGAGGCGAACAATCGACCCATCGACTCCGAGAACTCGACACACAGTGACGCCTAATCGATTTGGGCGGTCTTTTGCCCGTTGGGCGAAAATGCCAACTTCAGGCCATTCTTTATTGCCTCTTGGATGACGAGCCATCTTCGACTCATCCCATGATGCGCGGTCGAAGACGTACACAACGATGCAGTGACTGAAATCAACTAATCCTTGAAGTGCTTCTTCACCGAAGGGTTGCACCATCTCAACGCTTGACCTCTCCGAATCCCAATGATCGTCTTCAGGTGCGTAGCGCGAACTGCGTACAACGCCAACTGGATTGAGATTGAACTCCACAAAGCTGACTTTACTCGTCAGGCTAAATACGCTTCAGGTCGGCGACCACACCACCGGCGACGCGCACGATGTCAGCTGGCGCTGCACCGACGTTGTCGTTCCATGTTCCCGCTGCTGCCCACACCTCGTCGTATTTCAACAAGTCTGGGTCCACGAACGCGCGCAACTGCTTTCTGTGACCGAATGGAGGAACGCCACCATTGGTTTGTGAAACCTATTCGGCCGCCGCTTATCAGCGAGTTTAGCGACCTGCCCGTGCGAGCATCTCTGCGAGATCCGCTCGCATTGGCATGGGTTGAATCGCAGACACTTGCGCCCGGCCTGTGTTTCCACTGGGATAACGCCCAACGGCGGATGCAGGTCCTCCAACCAGCAGACGAAGAAGTTGCCCCCGCACTTCTCGGCTGTCTCGTGCTCGCCAG
>JBMTOT010000025.1:0-21858 GCA_049442935.1 Ilumatobacteraceae bacterium
TGATGTCCGCCGCGAGTGTTGCGAGCTTCGGTGACATCTGAATTCCGTATCCGCCCTGGCCGCACAACCAGAAGAAGCGCTGTTCACCGCTGCCAAAACCAGCGGCCGGGGTCCTGTCGGATGTGAACGTTCGCAGACCAGCCCATGTCGACTCGACCGACCTGATCGAGAGCGTCGTGACCTCATTGATCGCCTCGAGTGCGGCGGCGACATCCAACTCCTCGGGGCGCGCATCGCACGGGTCGGAGGGAGTCTCGTCGGCTGGTGAACCGAGCACGGAGCCCAGGTCGACTCGGAAATAGAACTCCTCCGGATGGCGCAGGATCATCGGGCCAGGTTCGAAGTCTTGGCTCAAACGGCTTGTGAAGATCGTTCGACGCAATGGCGAGAGCGGGATCGTCGGACATCCTGCCCGCTCGGCTACGACGTTTCCCCATGCTCCGGACGCATTGACCACGATGTCGACGTCGTAGGAGTGCTGTGAGGTTCCGACGACCGCACGGTCGTCCCGCGAGAGATCGACCGCGATCACCTCGTTAAGTTTCTCGATCGTCCCACCGTTCGAGATGTGCCGACGGACGTACGCCTGGTGCATACCCGCCACATCGACATCAAACCCGGAACGGTCCCGCAGCACCGCTCCAACTTTTTCGCGCGCGATGTATGGGGCAACCTTGCACAATTCATCGACCGTCCAGATGTCCATGGTTGGATGGGAGTCCAGGGTCGCATCAACGTCGTCCAACTGATCGTGGCCGAGTATCTGGACCATGTCGCGCGCAGTGAGAATGGGGTGACCCAGATCCTCTGACAACTCGTCGAAGATCGGCAGGCTTGCCGCCGACAGGTTCTGGATGACGTGGTTGCCGTACGAGCCGAGGAACATGGCGGCCGATCGACCGGTTGTGTGGTGTGCGAGGAGGGGCTCCATCTCGAACAACACGACGTCGTGTTCGCGGGAGAGTTCAGCCGCGATGCTGATGCCCGCGATTCCTCCTCCGACGATTGCAATCCTCATGTCGGTTCCCACTCGGTGTCTGGATCAGTCGGCCACAGCGGCCCATCGTGGCGCGTATGGTCGAACGTGTTCACGTTGAGCGTCGTGAGTCCGGGTGAATCAGCGCACAGAATCTTCGCAGCGATGTGATTGAAACCTGCACGAAAATGGGCGCTCGACTTCAGCCCGATCACCGAACACACCGATGTGTCGATGCCGTGGAGCTTGAAAATCTCCGAGTCGAACGTCTGCTGCGGTTTTGAAGTGAGAATGACGTCGACTTCGCCCACCTTGATGCCGACCGAGGGTCCGACATTCATCGGATAGCCGCGCATCATGTGCGTCAGCACAAAGCGACCGTCGGCGATGGTTCGAACCCGTGCGGTGACTTTCAACGGCGGACCGTGCAGGGGGCCGTGCGCGCCGCCGATCGTCAGTTCGCACGAGTTTCCCACGCCGGTCTTGATGGCGTCCTCGACAGCTCGCGGATCGCACAGCATGGCGAACGCCGATCCGGGGATCTGGTGCTCGAGCATTGCTCCGAGCAGGTGAGTGCCGTCACCCGGTGTGCCCCCACCCGGGTTGTCGCTGGTGTCGTTGATCACCACCGGGGTTTCTCCCTCGCCGACGAGTGCGGCGGCCGTTCGCATCGCAGAGTCGGGCGAGTGGGACTCCTGAACGAATTGCTCGCGGGAAGACCAGATCCACTCCGCAACCTCCATCGCGGTTGAACGTGCAAGACCACGGTCTCCGTCGGCGGTGCAGATGACATGAACTCCGGAATGTGGTGTGTCGGAATACGGGAAACCGTGAAATACCGTGCAGTCGACGATGCCGGCACGGCTTTCGACCGCGCGACAGACCTCGTTCATCTCGGCGGCCGGGTGGCCAGGGTCGGTCGTGGAGGGTTGCAACAACATCGGGAGCGAGACGATCTCGGATACCGGTGCGATGTTGCCGGCCGCCACATCCGCAGCTACTGCAACTGCTTCGGCGCCTCGTTCGCCCGAGTCGGTGTGCGGGTAGAGGTGATTTCCGAGAATGGCCGTGAATTTGTCGGCCATCGTCTGAGACAGATTTCCGTGCAGGTCCAATGCGGCAGTGATCGGGAGTTCGGGGCCGGTGACCTCCCGAATTGCCGCGATCAAGTCGCCTTCAAGGTCGTCGACGCCCTCTGCCACGCCGGCACCGTGCAGTTCCATCACCAGCGCATCGATGTCGGGGTTGTCGCGCAAGCCCCTCAGGATCTCATTCTTGAACTCTTCATAGACCTCGGACTCGATGGTTCCCGAGGGCCCGGCAATGGCCGACATCAGTGGGACGATCTCAATGCCGCGACGAAGGCACTCGTCAATGATGCCGCCGATGTAGGTGTTCATGCCCGAGTACTTGAGAAGTTCTTCGCCATGTCGAATCGTGAAGTCTTTTCGCGTCGTGTAACCCGACACCGGTACGGCGTAGGTGTTTGTTTCGTGCATGAGTCCGGCGACGGCGAATTTCATCTCCTCACCGTAATTGGCTCGCGACGGCGAGCCCCGAACCGCAGATCCGGCTACTCCGGGGTTGTTCAGTCGCCGAATGCCGTCGAGGGCAGGTCGGTTTCGCCGTTGACGACCGCCTCGACGATTCGCCGCGCGACGGACGCGGGGTTCAGTCCCTCGGGATATCTCGGAGGCGTACCCGCGACTGCACGTCCGGCGAGCCCGGTCTCGGTGTGAGGTGGTCGTGCATCGACGACGCGCACGCCGGCGCGTCGCGCTTCGCGGCCGAAGCCCTCATTGAACGAACGCATCGCGGCTTTGGATGCGCCGTAGATAGCCACGCCGGGAAGGTTCTGTTCCGCGACGACCCCGGAGATGCCGACGATCACGCCGCCTTTCGCCATGCGCGGCAAGGCGGCCACGCAGAGAAAGATGTGTGCGAAGGTGTTCGTCAGGAACACTTCTTCGACCGTGTCGACCGAGGTCGCGATTGTCTCGCCGAAGGCGACGACACCGACGGCGTTCACGACGATGTCGAGACGACCGTGAAGGTCTACCGTCGTCGCCACGACCCGCTCGACGTCGTCGGGAGAGCGGAAGTCGGCCGCGATGTGGCGGTTGTCGGGAGAGTCCGCGCGCGACGAGGTGACGACGGTCGCGCCGCGCCCGGTGAGTTCGGCGACGATCGACCGTCCGAGGCCCCCGGTGCCTCCTGCAACGAGCGCGACGCACTTCGACACGTCGATCGGTGAGTTCACGCCCTCGACGCTACGGCGGCGCGAACTCGGACACTCCAAGAATGGGGGCTGTTCGAGCACGGGAATGCGATCCGAAATACCGTGGGCTCATGGCTGAAGAACGACCAGTGCGGCTCATCGACGACATGCGCGGGGTGCGCTACGGCGAGGTGCTCGCCGTCTACACCCGCGACGGCGGCCTCCAAGCCGAGGTCTACGGCACGCAGATGCTGAACGACTGCCCGGCTGAGTCGTGGGACACGCTCGTTGCCGATGACATTGCAAAAGACCTAGGAGCGGTCGCCGTCAAATTGAACGGTCCTCGCTACTGGGTGCTCGACGGACTCGGCACCAAGGTCGCACCCGTCGAACCTGTTCTGCGCGAGTTCAACGGATTGTTGATGCGTCGCATCGCGACGGTCGATCTCGGACAGATTCCCGGAGGCGTCCCGTATTCGGTGCGCCACGTCGACAGGGGTGCACAGTTCTTCTGGGATGCCGGCAAGCCGATCTACGAACTTGTCGACCCCGACGGAACGGCGTATGTGATGCAGGCCCTGTGCATCGGTGTCGACCCGAAGATGAACGACGACGGCTATCTCGAGTCACTCGGCTCGCGTTTGGCTCTGCCCACTGGTTGGACCTACCGCGTCAGAATTGCCGACACAGAGATCATTTCCGACACGACTGGAAAGGTCGCGGCTGTGCTGCAGGACGAGTTCGAGAATTCGTACACGCTTCCCGACTGAGCAGAATTCTCTCGGTCAGCGGCGTGAGACGAGTGCCCACACCGCTGGTGTGGCGGCGCCCGCGACCAGCATCTTGACGGCGTCGCCGACGATGAATGGTGTGACGCCGAGCGCGATGGCGTTCTTGTCGCCGGTGGCGACTGGAATGCCGAGGTGACGGGCGAGCCACAGCGAACCCATCGCATAGATGACGGCGGTGCCGAGGGCCATCGCAGACAATGACGAGACGACCTGGCGGTCGTGGCGACGCTCGGCGAGGTGGCCGACGAGGGCGGCCGCGACGATGAATCCCATGAGGTAGCCGAAGGTGGCTCCGGTGCCGGCTTCCCAGCCACCGGTTGCTCCGTTGTAGAAGGGAAGGCCGGTGAGGCCGAGCACCCAGTAGAGGGCCTGGCTGGCCGCGCCGCGCGTCATGCCGAGTGATGCGCCGGCGAGCAGCACGGCGAGAGTCTGGCCAGTCAACGGCACGGGAGTAAAGCCGAGGGAGAAACGCACCTGTGCAAGTGCGGCTGTGAGAAGTGCGAAGGCGACCACGATCACGGCATTGCGCACGAGAGACCGATTGCGAAGCCCCGGGATGAGGTCGATGAGAACGACGGGTGCGGTTGCGGCGGGGGAAGTCATGCCCCAACAGTACCGACCGCCTGGTTGGAGGAGCCAAACCCGACGGAGTGCCGACTCAGTTGCGCAGCAGGCGAAGCAGGGGCAGTGCGATCCCGAGACCGATGACCTGCATCACCACGAACATCGGCACAGAGCCCGGGTCGATGCCGGCGAAGGAATCGCTGAAGGCACGGGCGACGGTGACAGCCGGGTTTGCGAGCGACGTGGACGACGTGAACCAGTACGCCCCGCCGATCCAGACGCCAACGGCCGTCGGGGTCGACTCGGGCCGTGATCGTGAGACGAGAAAGATGACGAGAAGCAGCCCGACCGTTGCCACGACTTCGCCGAGCCAGACGCCGCCTCCGTCGCGTACCTTGGTCGACGGTCCGAGCACGTCGAGGTCGAACATGAGGTTCGCGATCGCCGCGCCGGCGATCCCACCGACGGTCTGCGCCAGGGCATATGGGGCGAGGTCGGCCCACGGGCGCCTCTCCAGAACGCACGATGCGGCGGTGACGACCGGGTTGAAGTGCGCACCGGAGATGGCGCCGAACATGAGGATGAGTGAGATCAGTGCCCCGACGGTCGCGCCGGAATTGGCGAGGAGTTGCACTCCGACGTCGTCGCTCAGACGTGTCGCCATGATGCCCGACCCGACGACGGCAACGATGAGCAGACCCGTTCCGAGTGCTTCGGCGGCGAGACGACGCGACATGGAGGTGCTCACGACTTGTCCGCCGTGAGGTCTGCGATGAGAGTCTCGACTCGCCGGAGTATCTCGTCGCGAATCGGACGAACGGCGTCGACGCCGAGTCCGGCAGGGTCGTTCAGCTGCCAGTCTTCGTATCGCTTGCCGGGAAAGAGCGGGCAAGTGTCTCCGCACCCCATGGTGATCACCACGTCGGCCTCGCGCACGTCGTCAACGGTGAAGAGTCGCGGAGTCAGGCTGGCGATGTCAACGCCCATTTCGCGCATCGCCTCGACGGCCGAGGGATTCACCGACTCGGCCGGAGCCGAACCACCGGAGTAGACATCGATCTGGTCACCGGCGAGATGACGCATGAAACCTGCGGCCATCTGGGAGCGTCCCGCATTGTGAACGCACACGAACAACACCGACGGCATGTCATGACTGTATTTCGGCGGCAGTGAGGGCTCGGTGACACGAGAATGAACCGACGATGAACTGACATGCCCGATGCGGTGCAGATACCGTGAATCAATGCTCCGGGCTCAAACAGAGGCAGTCGTTCGGGTGCTGATCGGCAGGCGAGACGACTGGCGCCTCCGTCGACCAATGAGGCTGACCGTGCCTGCCCCGAGCATCGCCCGGGTGGGGCCCGCAATCTTGATCATCGCGACGTCGATCGGGTGGTTCGCGTTCGCTGACGCTGTCGGCGATGAGGGAGAGGGGAGCGTCGCGTTTGCTCTCTTCATCGGGTCGGTGTCGATTCTGCTGATGGCGTGGAGCAATGTCCTTGCCACCAGGTGGCGACCGTTGGAACCGCTGTTCGGCGGACTCGATCGCATGTACCGGTGGCACCGTTGGTTCGGTGCGCTCTCCGTGGCGGCAATGTGGCTGCACATTCAGACGGTCGATGACGTGAAGGGCATTCGCGGGGCCTCGAAAGACGTGGCCGACGCCGCAGAAGAGTTGGCCGGGCTGGGCGAGAAAGTGCTCTACGTGCTGGTGATTGCAAGTCTCATCAGGTGGGTGCCGTATCGATGGTGGCGCCAGTCGCACAAACTGTTGATCCTTCCGTTCGTGTTTGCGAGCTGGCACTTTCACACGGCGACGAAGCCGTATGCCAACTCCTCGGGGTGGGGTCGTTGGTTCCAGGGACTGATGCTTCTCGGCGTCTTTGCATGGACGTATCGGGTGCTCTGGCGTGACGGTGTGCGCAGAGGTCGGCGATACCGCGTCTCGTCGATCGCGACCAACGGGTCAACGACGAGCATCGATCTCGTTCCTGTCGGTCGACCGCTGACATGGCGACCGGGACAGTTCATGTTCGTCAGGTTCGGATCCGGGGCGGTCTCTGAGCCGCACCCGTTCACGGTCGCATCTGCGCCAGAGGCCGGACCGATGCGGCTCGTGGTCAAAGATCTTGGCGACTGGAGTTCCAGGGTGAGTGAACGCGTCTCCGTCGGTGACGACGTGCGTGTGGAGGGGCCGTACGGAGGGCTGCGTCTCGTGCCACGAAGGGCCCGCCAAGTGGTGTGGATCGCCGGTGGAGTCGGTGTCACACCGTTTCTCGCGGGCGCAAGCAGGCGCTGGAAGCACGCTGTTCCTCACCTTTTCTATGCAGTGCGCGACAGAAGCGATGCGCCTGGGCTGGCCGAACTGGAGGCCGCGGCAGCCGATGGACGGATCATCCTTCGGGTCTGTGTGTCGGGCGAGGGAAACAGGCTGTGCCCGGATCACCTCGACGCCGCCTTCGGTGAGAATGGAATGAGCGGGGCGCACGTCGTGATGTGTGGACCCGATTCGATGGTGCGCGACATGACTGTGGCGGTGAGGGAGCGCGGCGTGCGCCACGTTCATGTCGACGCCTTCGACATCCGAACAGGGGTCGGACCGGATCTCTCCCAAGAAGTTGATGCGCTCGTTGGGGCTGCTCAGAGACGGCGGGCAGACCGCGGACTCGAGAATATGGACGGGATCAGGGGATGATAGAGCCGAGGAGCGTCGAGCTGGAGCCGGCTGCGGTCGCATCACTGCAACAGATTCTCGGAATCATGACCGATCACATGTGGACCCCCGACTACGACGGGCGGTGGAACATCGAACACATCGTCGATCTCGACGATCGCCTGGCGGTTGCGGCCGCCGGCGAAGGAGAGATCGAACTTGGCATCGATGATGTTGCTCTCCTGCTTGCTGGAATGGCCTACACCGAGATCATGTCGGAGGACTTTCCGTGGATCGACGCTGTGCGGTGGGTGTCTGACTTCGTGACGCTCGAATTGCGCCGGCACTGGACCGACGACGAGTGGCGATCGCATGTCGGCGGGACTTTCGGCGCGAGCGGCGGGTAATCTCACCTCTTGGCGTGCTGGGAAGTCTGGTCAGCGACTCAACCATGATCGTCGCATTCCTCGCCCAACTACTCGTCGCGTTCGCCGCGGTCACGGTCCTGCGTTCGCATGCCATTGTTGCCGCCCGTGCGGGTTCAGTCGTGCTCGCCTCGGCTGCGGTCATGGCTGTGGTCCAGGGTCAGAATGCAGGCCGACGTTGGGAGATGGGCTGGGTCCCCGAGCTCGGGTTGATGTTCACGTTCCATATCGACGCCTTCGCGGCTGTCATGCTCGCTCTCGTTGCAGGGCTCGGGGCGCTCGTTCTGTGGTACTCGTCCGACTATTTCCCAGACCATCGCGCCTACGCCCAGTTCGTGGCGTTGTTCCTGGGCTTTGCCACCGCAATGGGCGGACTAGTGGCGAGTGCGGACCTGTTCACGATGTTCGTGTTCTGGGAACTGACCTCGGTGACGTCGTTCTTGCTCATCGGGTTGAACGATGAGTCGTCCAAGGCTCGAGCGGCTGCTCTGCGTGCATTGCTGGTGACAGGAGGAGGAGGACTGTGCCTGCTTGCGGCGGTCGCGCTGCTCCAGATCGGGGCCGGCACCACCACCTTCACCGAGTTGGTGCGCATGCGGCCCGACGGAACCATGGTGACGGCCGCCGCGGTACTCGCACTCATCGGTGCGTTCACCAAGTCGGCACAGTTCCCGTTCCACTTCTGGCTTCCCGGCGCGATGTCGGCGCCGACACCCGTGAGTGCGTACCTGCATTCGGCAACCATGGTGAAGGCCGGCATTGTGCTGCTCGCCCGACTTGCGCCGGCACTTTCGCACATCGACATCTGGCGTTGGGCAGTGGTGCTGGCAGGTGGCATCACAATGATTCTCGGCGGGGCAAAGGCCGTGCGGCAGGTCGATGCCAAGTTGCTGCTCGCCCACAGCACCGTGTCACAACTCGGTTTTCTCACCGTGTTGATGGGGTTGGGTGTCCCCGGTGCGACGTATGCCGGTGTCGCGCATCTGACGGCCCACGCGGTCTTCAAGGCCGGCTTGTTCATGATGGTCGGTGCAGTCGATCACGCCACGGGCACCCGCCGCATCGACGAGTTGAACGGTCTCGGTCGGCAGATGCCGCTGCTTGCCGGGGCGTCAGCACTCCTCGCCGCGTCGATGGCCGGTCTCATTCCTCTGTACGGGTTCGTGACAAAAGAGAAGGCTCTCGTCGCCCTTCTCGACGCGAACGACGCCGGGCTCGCCGCCGGCCGCGTTGCACTCGGCGCGGTGGTCGTCGGGTCGGTGCTGTCGACGGCCTACAGCGTGCGACTGTGGCGCGGCGTCTTCGGCACCCGAGGTCGCGCACAGCCGCCAGATGTTCATCATCACGTGGGGGTGCATCTCGGCGTCCCGATCGCCGTCGTGACGGTGCTGTCGATCGCGGGTGGAGTGCTCGCAGGTACGGCAGGTTCATTGTTGAAATCACCGGCCAAGTCGCTTGACCCGGAGTCGACCGGAAAGCTCGTTCTTTGGCCTGGTGTCAACACCGCACTCGTCGTGTCGCTTGCGGTGTTGGTGGTCGGTTCGTTCGTCGGGTGGCGCATTCCGTTGCGCCAACTGCCGTCGCTGGTGAAGTTCTCGGGTGAACGAGCCTTCGACTCGGCGTACGCGGGAACTCTCACGGCGGCAAAGAAGATCACCATCTACACCCAGAGTGGTTCGTTGCTCGCCTACAACATGGTGATCATGGCGGTCGTCGGTGCCGTGGTGGTGTTTGCCTTCGCCGTCGGCTCAATGCCCTCGACGGTCGAACTCATTTCGGCGCACTCGCCGCTGCAGGCGGCGGTTGCAGTGCTCGGCGCGGTCTTTGCCATCGGTATGACGGTCACCAAGCAGCGCTTCGTGGCGGCGATCCTTCTCGGAGGCGTCGGATACGCGTGCGCCGCGTTGTTCGCGATTCACGGAGCCCCCGATCTTGCGGTGACGCAGTTGCTTGTCGAGTCGTTGATCGTCGTGGTCTTTTTGTTGATCCTCACTCGTCTCCCGCGCAAGTACCGCGCCGAGGCCGGATGGGCACCGCGTTGGCTGCGGCTGATGTTGTCACTCGGTGTGGGCACCGCCGTGGCCGCCTTCGCCGTCGTGGTGGGGTCGTCGCGCACCACGACATCGGTGGGTGAATCGTTCGTTGATCTGTCGCTGCCGGCCGGCGGCGGCAAGAACGTCGTGAATGTGATCTTGGTCGACTTCCGCGCTCTCGACACGCTGGGCGAGATCACAGTTCTTGCGGTGGCGGCACTCGGCGTGGTCAATCTCGTTCGGATGGCGCAGCGTCGGAAGAGCCCCGTTCTCGACGAGGCAGCCGCGCCGTGAACAATCGTCGCCCTGCAGTGCTGTCCGCAGCCGACCGGTGGCTCTTCCGCGTCATGTTGGTCGTGTCGATCTATTACACGATGCGCGGGCACAATGCCCCCGGTGGGGGGTTCATCGGCGGACTGATCGCGAGTGCGGCCTTCATGTTGCACTTTCTCGCCGGTGGTCAGCGGTTTGATCGGCTCGCCGGAGTCGTGTCACCTGAGACTGTGATCGGTGCAGGTCTGGCCGTCTCCCTCGCAACGGCCGCCGCGCCGCTCTTCGTCGGGGGAGTTCTCCTTGAGTCGCACATCTGGCGTCTCGACCTGCCGCTCTTCGGCGAGGTGAAGGTTGTCTCGTCGTTGTTCTTCGATCTCGGAGTCTTTCTCGTCGTTGTGGGCGTGGTGATCGCGGTTCTGGTGTCGCTCGGAGTCGAGGGCGGAGCCATCACCGCCGACGACGAACCCGAGGAGGAGTGCCGGTGAGCGCGAGCGTCGTCGGTCTGATCGGGGTGCTTTTTGCGGCCGGCACATGGCTCGTTCTGCACCGCACCCTGACGCGCATCGTGCTCGGTGTCGGCCTGCTGGCGAACGGCGTGAACCTCCTCATTGTCGAGACAAGTTCGAGGCCGGGTGAGGTGCCCATTGTCGGCCGCGACGGGGACTTCACAGATCCGCTTCCGCAGGCGCTCGTTCTCACCGCAATCGTGATCGGGTTTGCTCTCACGGCCTTCCTGGCTGCGCTCGCGTGGCGAAGTGCCGTCGACGACGGCGATGACGAGGTGGAAGACGACGTCGAGGATCGGATGCTCGGTGTGTCGACCTCGCTCGTGGACGGTCGGAGCGACAGTCCCGACCACGAAGACGTCGCCTCCGACGACTCGGGAGCGACGCGATGAGCACGGTCCTCGTCGTTGCGGTTCTCGCGCCGTTGGTGGGGGCGGTCAGCTGCCTGTTCCACCGAAGTCTCTTGTGGCAGCGAACGGTCGCGTTCGCTGCGCTGAGTGCAGCCACGGTCGCGGCCGCAACACTGCTGGTGGAAGTGGCGGCCAACGGCACCGTGGCAGTCGCCATCGGCGGTCTACCGGGCTCGTTCGCCGTCAACTACGTCGCTGATCGCCTGGCTGTGGTCATGGTCGTCGTCGCGCTCGCGATTGTGACCGTGGTGCTCGGGTTCGCGGTGGGACAGAGTGCGGTCGACGAGCGATCAGACGCGTATCACCCCGTGTATCTGGTGCTTGCGGCCGGCATCGCACACACGTTCTTTGCGGGGGACCTGTTCAACCTGTTCGTCGGGTTCGAGTTGATGCTGATCGCGAGTTACGTGCTGCTGACGCTCGACGGCGACGACGACCAGATTCGAGCGGGAACCACTTATGTGGTGCTGAACGTCATCGAGTCGATGGTGCTGTTGACCGCCGTCGGACTGATCTTTGCCGCGACAGGTACCGTCAACATGGCCGAGCTTCCCGAGCGCCTCGCTGCGCTTCCCGACGGAGTGCGGACCGGGCTGAACCTACTTCTGCTGGTGGCATTCGGAATCAAGGCGGCGGTGTTCCCGTTGTACTTCTGGCTTCCCGATGCGTATCCGACGGCACCGAGCTCGGTGACCGCAGTGTTCGCGGGTCTTCTCACGAAGGTCGGTGCGTACGGAATCCTGCGGACCGAGACGCTGCTGTTCCCCGGAGCACAGTCGAATTTGCTGCTGGTGGTTGCAGTGCTCACGATGGTGGTCGGCGTGATCGGGGCGGTGTCGCATGCGCACATGAAGCGCATTCTCAGTTTCCACATCGTGAGCCAGATCGGCTACGTGGTGATGGGTATCGGAATTGGGGGAGAAGCGGCGATTGCCGCGACGATCTTCTTCCTGCTCCACCAGATACCCGCCAAGACTGCGTTGTTCCTGGTGGAGGGCCTGGTCGAACGCGAGACCGGCGCCAGCGCTTTCGACCAGGTCGGCGGACTTGCACGGCGGTCGTGGGCATTCGCACTTCTGTTCATGGTGCCTGCCTTCAGCCTCGCGGGTCTGCCGCCATTCTCGGGGTTCCTGGCCAAGTTCCTCCTCGTGCGCGAGGGGCTCGATGCAGGGCAAACTGCTGTGGCCGTGGTTGCACTGTCGGTCAGTCTCTTCACGCTCGTGTCAATGGCAAAGATCTGGATGGGATTGTTCTGGGGCGAGGTCATGCCGCCACCTGTGCATGATCGCCCGGGTCTCTTGCGGCACTACAGGTTGATGACTCTGGCCACGGTTGTTGTCGTCGGGGCGGGAATTGCAATCTCGGTCGCTGCCGGTCCGATCTATGACTTCGCGCACGATGCGGCGCGCGACATCGTCGATCCGTTGACGTATGTGAAAGCGGTGACGGGACCATGATCCGCTCGCTCGCATGGTTGACAGTTCTGTGGGTGGCGCTGTGGGGAGACGTATCGCCGGGAAGCGTGATGGCTGGAATTGCGCTTGCCGTCGCACTTGAAGTCGCTTTCCCGTCGGGAGCCCCCGTCGCTCACAAGGTCAAGGTCCTGCCCGCCGTCGCCTTCGGTTTCTTCATGCTCAGGGCGGTCGTCACATCGAGCCTGCGAGTCATGGTTGCGGTGCTGCGGCCGACACCGGAGCGCGCCGAGGTGCACTTGGTCGACGTTCCGCTCACTTCCACATCGCCGTCGGTGGTGTCGGTCACCGTGAACACCATTTCATTGACCCCGGGGACGCTCACGATCGACCATCATCTCGACTCGAACGTGATCACAGTGCACGTCCTCGGCCGCGTCGACGAGGATCGTTTCCGTGAACAGATGCTCGAACACGAACGGCGTGTCCTGTCGTTCCTCGCGCCGACAACACCGAATGGAGGGCGAGCATGAACGTCGGCGGACCCGTTGCATTGACGTTGCTTGTCGTGTCGGTTGCGCTTGTTTCGGCTCGTGCCGTGCGCAGGGGGACCCTCGGAGACCGTGCTGTGGCAATGGACATGTTGACGTCGGTGGTGTCGTGCGCATTGCTGGTTGCTTCGACGTTCACCGAGGATTCGGTCTTTCTCGACATGGCTCTCGTACTGGGGATGCTCGGGTTCCTCGCGACCGTTGCCGTCGGGCGTTTCATCGAACAGAGGGGACTGTGAACGACATCGTTGACATCGTGGCGGCCGTCTCCGTCGTGGCCGGCGCGGTGGTCGCATTGATCGCGGCCATCGGCGTTCTTCGATTCGCCGACGCGAGAACGGCGATGCACGCCGCCACAAAGCCGGCAACGCTTGGTGTGTTGTTGTGCGCGTTCGGTGCGGTGATTTCTGCCGACGGGCTCTCGACCGTGACGAAGGTCGTGATCATTGTCGGTCTGCAGTTCGTGACGGCGCCCGTTGGTGCGCACATGTTGTCGCGTGCCATCACGTCGGACGATGACCCCGACGACGACAGTGTCGACTGAACGACTGCCGCACAAAGAGAAGAGGCCGCCCTTGCGGGCGACGGCTCTTCAACGAGAGGAACTGAGTTCAGCGCTTCTTGGCGCCCTTCTTGGCCGGAGCCTTCTTCGCGGGGGCCTTCTTCGCAGGAGCTTTGGCGGCCGCCTTCTTTGCAGGAGCCGGAGCGGCCTTGCGGACCGTCTGCACCTTCGGCGCCGGAGCGACGCCGAGTGCAATGTCCTTGAAGCCCTTCAGAGCGGTGATCTTTGCGACGGTCTTCGCCGCGATCTTGATCGTCTCACCGGTCGCAGGGTTGCGACCCATGCGCGCGGGGCGCTTGATCTTCGCAAACTTCGCGAAGCCGGAGATGTTGACGACTTCGCCCTTGGCAACATTGGCGAGGATCACGTCGATCGTGCCCTCGATGATCTTGCCAGCGGTCTTGTTGTCGGTGTCGGTATGGATGGCTACTGCCTGGATGAGCTCACGCTTCTTCATGGAGCCCAAGGTAGACCGCCCCACCCCCCGTGTTCGTGGATACCCGTCGGTCGTGGGGGTTCTGGGCTCAGGAAACGTCTGACCTTGTTAGTGTCTGCTGGTCGCCGGGGGGCCAGAAGAGATGCCAAGAAAGAGCAAGAAAATCGACACTCTTTCGCGTTTTTCGCCGGCTGTGCCGCTGCCGGCTGACGAGAGCGTGGCCCGCCCCGGCCGTCGACCGGATCCGGAGGTCGTCACGTCAGGAACCGTGGAGAACCTGTCGTTCGAGGGTGGTGGCGCAAAGGGATACGCCTACATCGGCGCAGTGCAGGTGCTGGAGGAGCGGGGGATCTATCCGCTCGGGGTGCGTCGAACGGCCGGCACGAGCGTCGGAAGCCTGTTTGCCCTGCTGACAGCGCTCGGCTGCTCCAGCGAGTACATGATTGAAAAGGTTCCGCCCGATTTCGAAGCACTGGCCAAGGACGGAGGCGGAGGAAAGATCGGCTCGCTGTTGAGGGCGACTCGCCGCAGGGGGATGCATCCGGGTGACAAGTTGTTCGCTTTTCTCGGCGACATTCTCGTCGAGACAACCGGCTCGGCGGACTGCACTTTCGCCCAGCTCGAGGAAAGATGCGGCCGAGAGTTGTGCGTTCCGGTCACGAACGTGACGCGAATGATGACCGAGTACTGCCACGTCAAGACAACCCCGAACATGCCGGTGCGCGTTGCCGTGCGGATGTCGATGTCGCTCCCGGTGCTCTTGCAACCGGTGAATCTTGCGTCGGCCGTGGCCCGGTCTTCGGACCCGTGGCCCGAGGTGTACGTCGATGGAGGGCTCCTTTGCAACAACCCGGCCCATGCATACGACGGCTGGTGGCTCTCGATGGATCCGCAGCACTCGTTTCTCCGCCGCCTGTCGCCACTCGATCGCGCAAGCGAGCATTATCCGCGGGCGAGCCGATTTCACCCTCCGAACCCGCGCACCCTCGGATTCACACTCTTTGCGCTCGAGGAAAACGACATCACGCGAACCTGGGTCCCGGATTCGCTCGAACCTCAGTCGCGGCCCGACACGAACGCCGCAAGGCGCGCGCTGCAGCGCGAGATCGACGCGGCCGCCACCAGGTCACTTCAAGAGCCCGTCCAGCGAGTGCTCGATGTTCTCGACGCCGTGGACATCGACCGAGACGGGGTCATCGACATGACCGAATTCCGGGCCGCCCTCGATGAACTCGCACCCAATGATCTCCAGGCGGTCTTCGGCCCGGGCTCGCTCGAGGAGATATTCGCTGTTCTCGACACAGACGGAAGTGGCGCGATCGAGTTCGGCGAGTTGCTGACGCACGTCGAATCGGTCGGCCTCGACGTGACGACCCAGTTGGTCGGTTTTCCAGCGAAGCCCCCGCGTTCGGCAATTGACTTTGCCCTCAACATGCTCGAGGCCGTCAATCGTGATCTGGCCAGGTCGATTCAAGGTGTTGGGGACAGGGACCGAACCGTGCCGATCAACACCGACTACGTCGGAACCACGACCTTTGATCTTGCGACCGAGGATCTCAACTTCTTGGTGGAGGCGGGGCGACGACATACCCGGGCAATTCTCGATGCGCGAGGAATCTGCTGATCGTGGCCGCGAACTTCGGAACAGACAACCTCAGCGACGAGCTCACACTCGAGGAAGCCGTCTCGTTGACAGCGGGCCGCGCGATGTGGACCACGCAGCCGGTTCCGCGCCTCGGCATCGAGCGCATGAGGGTGAGTGACGGCCCGGCCGGGGTCAGGGGAAGCCGATTCGACGGCCCACCCAGCATGAATGTGCCGTGCGGCACCGCCATTGCCGCGACGTGGGACCCGGCGACCGTGCGGGCGATCGGTGAGTTGCTGGCACGTGAGCTCGAGGCAAAAGGTGCCCGGGTGTTGCTGGCTCCGACGGTGAACATCCACCGGACCCCGGTCGGTGGGCGGAACTTCGAGTGTTTCAGCGAGGACCCCCTGCTCAGTGCCATCACCGCAGTCGAGTACGTGCGCGGGGTGCAGTCGGCCGGTCTTGCCGCCTGCATCAAGCATTTCGTGGGGAACGACACCGAGACCGAACGAATGACCATCGACTCGCGCATCGACGAGCGCACGATGCGCGAGATCTACCTGGTTCCATTTGAGCGCGCCGTGCGCGATGCAGGCGTGATGGCGGTGATGTCGGCATACAACAAGGTGAACGGACCGCATGCGGCCGACTCATCGTGGTTGCTCACCGACGTGCTGCGCAATGAGTGGGGGTTTGACGGCGCTGTGGTCAGCGATTGGTTCGGTCTCCATTCCACCGTCGAGGCGGTTGTTGCAGGTCTCGATCTCGAGATGCCGGGGCCGCCGATCCATCGCGGCGAGAAACTGCGCGCCGCCGTTCACGACGGCCTGGTGAGCGAGGAGGCGGTACGCAAGCGCGCATCGAATGTGCTCCGTTTGCTTGCACGAACGGGCGGCATCGATCGTCCGCCCGGTGCCGAGACGTCGCGTGACGACGAGTCAGATCTCGCACTGCTCCGTCGCGCCGCGGCCGCGGGCATGGTGCTCGTCAAGAACTCCGATGTCTTGCCGCTCGTGACTTCGACGCTGTCGTCGGTCGCGGTGATTGGGCCGAATGCGGAGCGGGCAAGCATCATGGGAGGCGGCAGTGCGCACGTCACGCCGACCCGGGAGTCGCATCCGCTCGACGCGATCACTCGCCGTTTTGGTCCTCTCGGGGTGTCGGTGCGCAACGAGCAGGGCTGTCGCATCAACAAAAAAGCACTCGAGATTCCCGTGCGCTCGCTGGACGACACTCGTGTCGAATACTTCTCGTCGCCCGGAGATCTCGACGGAGACCATGCTCCCGAACGCACCGAGAGGCCCGACAGCCTGCGTTTCATGTGGTTCACCGATCCACTGGGCCGTCGCGGGTCGAACCCGCTCGGTGTGCGTATCACCTCCGTGTTCACCCCTGAGGTGTCGGGCGAGTGGGTCTTTGGTGTCGAATCGACCGGAGCGACGCGCGTGTTGATCGACGGAGTTCAGGTCATCGACAATTCGCTCACACCCGCTGGCGGTTCTTTCTTCGGCAGCGGAAAACCCGAAGTGACAGGTGCCGTCGCGTTGTCGGCTGATGTTGCAGTCTCGGTCACCGTCGAGATGCGCAGTGTCCCCGGGGCTATGGGCGTGACGGGCCTGAACGTCGGAGCCACACCTCCCGACCCGGGTGACGGCATCGAACGAGCCGCCGCGCTCGCCGCAGAGTGCGATGTCGCGGTCGTGGTGGTGGGAACCAACGACGACTGGGAGAGCGAGGGCTGGGACCGTGCCGACATCGGGTTGCCTGGCGAGCAGGATCGGCTCATCTCCGACGTTGCACGCGTCGCCCGGCGCACCGTGGTGGTGGTGAATGCGGGGTCGCCGGTGTCGATGCCGTGGATAGACGAGGTCGATGCGGTGATTGTGACGTGGTTTCCCGGTCAGGAGATGGGCGATGCATTGGTCGACATCATGTGCGGTGATGTCGAGCCGACGGGGCGTCTGCCGGTGACGTTCCCGAGGGTGCTGGACGACACCCCGGCATTCGAGCACCATCCCGGTCGCGGTGGCATTGCCGACTATCGCGAGCGGCGGCTTGTCGGATACCGCTGGTACGACACCGTGGGGCGGGCACCGTTGTTCGAGTTCGGGTTCGGGTTGGGGTATGCGAATCCGATGATCACCTCCGCGACCACCGACACCTCTCATCGCGTCGTGGTCACGCTGCGCAACGACGCCGACCGCGCCGGCACACAGGTGGTGCAGGTCTACGCGCACCTCGTCGACCGTACGGCGCTCGCCCCCGACGAGCCCGATCAACGGCTGGTCGGGTGGTCACGCGTGACGGTGCCGTCGAGCGATCAGGCAGAGGTGGTCGTGGATCTCGACGTCGACGCGTACCGCGCATGGAACGTCGAGGCGTCGTCGTGGATGCAGTGGAGCGGCGAGATCGAACTGCGTGTCGGGACCAGCTCGCGACACATCGCTGAACGAATTCGACTCGTCATCTGAGGCCGGTCGCGTCACATCGCCATGTGGTCAGCGAGGGTGCGCACGAAGTCGTACTGAGAACCGGCCTCGGGGCCGGCCATCGGTCGGTGGCGGCGCACGTGGTCGAGCGCCTCGTCGGCCTCCATGCCGAGGATCATGCAGATGCCGACCGCTGTCGTGCCCGCCCGCCCGATGCCGGCGGCACAGTGCACCAGAACCGACTCGCGGTCGCGCACGCGGGCCGCCAGATCGCCAACAAAATCGTGAATTTCATCGAACTCGGGGTAGGTGATGTCGTGGATCGGGCGCCACAGCCCGGCGGCACCCGAATTCTCTCGGTGCCACGAGACGTAGTTGTCGTAGCGGCCGGTGAGCTCGTGCTCCTCGACCAGACAGACGACCGTGTCGATTGCATGCCTGGCGCGCACCTGTTCGACGTCTGGGGCGACGTGGTGCTTTCCGCACAGCCACAGACGCCCGACCGCGGCCGGGAGGGGAATCTCGTGGATTCCTCCGTCGGTGTTGAACGCCACGGCGCCGAGACTAACCACACGATGCACACTGCAACGGCGGCGCGGCAATATCCTGATGTCGTGGCATCGCGCCTTCACTCGCCGGCGGCATGGATCCGGGTCATTGCCACGAACATTCGGCGCCTGACGGTTCTGCTGCTCGGCACGACGGTGATGGGCGCCGGGTTTGCAATGTTGGTGCTGCCAGGTCCAGGCATCTTGGTCGTGGTGATCGGGCTCGCGATACTTGCCCGCGAGTTCGCATGGGCGGAACGAACACTCGACAAGACGAAGGCGCGGGCGACCGGCGCAACATTGAAGTTGACGTCGAACACGCTTGGGCGCCTGATGTTCGGATTGACCGCGGCATCACTGGTCGTCGGCGGTGGTCTCGCGGCTTATGTCTATTCCGACTATGCGGTGGCAGGGTTGTTCAGCGTTTTCGCCGGACTCTGTGCGTTCGCAGTGTTGGTGCCGCGGATCAGGCGTTGGATCGAGTCGGCGGGTGCGGCGAACGGTCGTTGATCCTCCAGGCCTGACCGACACTCCGTGGGAGACTGACGCTCGTGCCACTCCCTGACATCTCGTCGATCGCACCGTGGGCCGACCCGAGTGTCGTCGAGTTGCGCCGACTGCCGATGCGGGCGCCGATTCACGTCTACGACTCGCGCGATCTTGCTCGTGCCGGAGTGCGGTCAGAGTCGCGATGGTTCCGCTCACTCGACGGGTGGTGGCGTGCGAAGCGTTGGCGCCACCCCGACGAGGTGCCTGCCGCCGCGGTCGGCGTGCGTCTGGCAGACACGAACTGGGCGAAAGTGAAGGTGCCCGGCAACTGGACGCTCCAGGGCCTCGGCGACCTGCCTCACTACACGAATGTGCAGATGCCGTGGCGCGGTTCGCCGCCGTCGCTGCCGGAGATGATTCCGACCGTGGTTCATCGCACCGCGTTCAAGGTTCCGCCGCCGTGGCGCCGTCGTCGCACCATCTTGCATGTCGGGGGCGCCGAGAGCGTTCACATGGCATGGGTGAACGGGGTGTTCGTCGGGTACGGAACCGACAGTCGATTGGCGAGCGAATACGACATCACCGATGCGCTCGTCGACGGACAGAACACTCTCGCGATCGCGGTGTGTCGATGGTCGGCCCAGAGCCATCTGGAAGACCAAGACCAGTGGTGGATGGCGGGACTCCACCGCGAAGTGTTTCTCGAGTCGCGCGACACGGTGCACATCCGCGACGTTGTCGTCGATGCGGCGGTGGTGCGACGCGGCTCCTCGGCGACCGACCCTGCCGACGGTCGGGTGTCGGTCACCGTCGACGTCGAGGCCGGCATGCGTCTCGACGAGGGGTGGTCGGTGGTCGCGCACCTGGAGACTCTCTCTGGTCGACGAATCGGAGGCGAACACGTCGCAACGGTCGAATGGCGTGACATGGCCTATGTGTCGCGCGGACGGGTCGCACGAGTCTCGTGGGACGCGGAGAAAGTCGCCCTGTGGTCGGCAGAGAACCCGGCGCTGTACCGGGTGATGGTGACGTTGCTCGACCCGACCGGTCGGGAACGAGGAACAGCGGCGGTGCGCACGGGTTTCCGATCGGTGGAGATCGTGGGGCGTGATCTCCTGGTCAACGGAGAGCGAGTGATGATTCGCGGAGTCAATCGCCACGACCACCACCCCGACCGCGGCAAGGCGGTCTCCATCGACGACATGCGCGCCGATCTGGAACTCATGAAGCGCCACAATGTGAATGCCGTGCGTTGCGCGCACTACCCGAACGACCCGCGGTTCCTCGATCTGTGCGACGAGATCGGCCTCTATGTCGTCGATGAGGCCAATGCCGAGGCGCATGCGTGGAACGAGAGCCTCCATCGTGACTCGCGCTACCGCAACACGTGGATCTCTCGCATCACGCGCATGGTCGAGCGTGACCGCAACCATCCCAGCGTCATCGTGTGGTCGCTCGGCAATGAAGCGGGCTACGGCTCGGTGCACGATGCGGCCGCCGCGTGGATTCGTGCCACCGATCCGTCGCGACCAGTCCACTACGAGGGCGCAGTGTTCCACACCGGTGGCCCGGGTTCGGGCTGGATCGAGGGCGGCCTGGCCGCCACCGACATTGTGTGTCCGATGTATGCGACGATCGACGACATCGTTGCCTACGGGAACGACCGGCGCGGAACACGACCGTTGATCGTGTGCGAGTACAGCCATGCGATGGGCAACTCGAACGGATCTCTCGCCGATTACTGGCATGCCTTCGAGACGACGCCCGGATTGCAGGGTGGGTTCGTGTGGGAATGGAAGGACCATGGTTTGCGTCAGCGCCTCGCCGACGGTTCGACGAGGCTCGCCTACGGAGGTCAGTTCGGCGACGAGCCGAACGACGGCAATTTCGTTGCCGATGGTCTGGTGGGCGCCGACCTGGATCCGCATCCGGCAATGCGGGAACTTGCGTGGGTGCATCGACCGGTGCGCACCGAGTTGTGCGGCGCGGGTGCATCTGCATTCCTGCGTGTGCACAACCGCCAGTGGTTCACCGGGCTCGGCAACCATGCGGCAACGTGGCAGCTGGTGGCAGACGGGGTGGTGGTGCGCAAGGGCACGTTGCGCGTGCGTTCGTGCGGCGCGAACGAGTCGGTCGACGTCCCGCTGCCGGTTGATATCCCCGAGGAGTCCCGCGAGGCATTTTTGAACGTCACGTGGTCGCTTCGCCGTGGTACATCGTGGGCAGACGCAGGTCACGTCACCTCATGGGACCAGATGACACTTGCGTCGGCTGGCGCCGCGCCTGCAACGCGCCGCGGCCGCCGACATGTGCCACCGGTAGAGATCGAGCCGCGCGTGACGCTGTGGCGCGCGGCAACCGACAACGACGGGTTCAAGATGATGCCGCACCTGTGGCACGGGTTCGGTCGCTCACTCGAGCGATGGCTGTCGCAGGGTGTCGCCACCGACGACGCAGATCTCGTTGCGAGCGCCACCACGCGAACAGAAATGCCGGACGGCTCGGTGGCGTGGCGGCACGAAATCATCGTGCCCGACCATCTGGCGGACCTTCCCCGCGTTGGAGTCTGGTTCGAGATTCCGGCGCGGTTCAATGTGCTCAGGTGGTACGGCAGGGGGCCTCACGAGAACTATCCCGACCGCAATTCGTCTGCGATGGTGTCGGTGTGGGAAGGAGCGCCCGACGAACTGCCCTATCTCGTTCCGCAGGAGTTCGGTCTGAGGACCGACTGTCGTTGGGTGGAGTTCGCCGATTCGCGCACGTCGCAGCGAGTGCGCATCGACGGGGACGGCGGCAGTTTCCATTTTTCTGCCACGCGTTACAGGGCGACCGATTTGTTTTCAGCTCGCGAGCACGGCGAACTGCGACGACGCAGTTCGCTCGTCGTTCATCTTGATGCGGCGCACCGTGGCGTCGGTACCGCGAGTTGTGGGCCCGACACACTCGAGAAATACCGGCTCGGTGCAGGGACATTTGTCATCTCGTACGTCGTGTCGG
>JBMTOT010000026.1:0-21575 GCA_049442935.1 Ilumatobacteraceae bacterium
CGAGCGGGTGGATTCTCGACACTGTCGTCAAGACCGCGGCATCGAATGCGATTCCGTCGTCGTTCACGGCCTATGGAACCCAGGCCCGCGATGCGACCTCGACGGGAACCGTGTCGGGCACGGTCATCCCGGCGTCGGCGACCATTTCTGCGGTTGCGCGCGGAATGTCGACGACAACGGTCGCCCAGGTGTGGTTGTCGGGCGCGCACAACTTCATTGCGGGCAACTCGATCACGGTCACCGGGGTGAACGACCCGGGCGACGTCTCGCAACCGTGGGACGGAACGTTCACCGTGTCGTCGGTGTCGAACACAGCGGGCAGTTATTGGGTGAAATACACGGTCACGGCCCAGCCGGCAGTGATCGCGCAGGAGGCGACGCCAGACGGGGCAACGGTGGCGTTCTCGGCCGCGACGTCAAACGCAACCGGTGCGTCGTACACGATCTCGAACAATCTCGTGACCGTCACCGTCTCGTCTCCCCACGGATTGAAGGCCGGCAACACCGTGGCCGTCGACCTCGACGACGACCGCTACGACAAAGAGTCAGTTTCGATTTACTCTGCATCGACCACGACTTTCACCTACTACCTCAACGCGGCGATTGCAACCGCGACCGCATCGGGGACCGTCACCGTATTTGGGTGCCTCGGTGACGAAGGTTGCCCGACTGCACCGTCTGGAGTTTTTGAGGTTGCCGCGGGCGAGGGATTCACCATGGCCCGTACTTCGACCGACGTGATCACGTGGGGCACCGGCTACACCAATCACTACGGCCGACTCGGACGAAGCAACCCTTCGTCGACGTTGTCAACTCGGTTCGGCGCAGTGTCCCTTCCGAATGTTGACGGTGGCGAGACCTGTACTCCTCGAGAGATAGCCGCGGGCCCAGCGACCGGTCTCGTTGCGTGCGACACCGGCGACCAGGACACGCTCGTGTCGTGGGGGCATGCCTACTACGGCCGCACCGGTGCGGGAACCGCGAGCGTCACGTCCTCGACGTTGACCCAAGCAACACCGACCGAAGTGAAGGCGTGTCTCACGTGTGCCAACAACGGAAACACCACGTCGCTCGGCACCGCCGCGACGACGGGCGTATCGCAGAACGGGTACGTGACATTCGGACGTGCGTTGGCGAGCGGCGAGAACATCGTCTCCGTTCGTCAGAGCGCCGGCGGCGGCTACGCACTCACCGATGCAGGGCGTCTGTTCACGTGGGGACACAACATCGGGCGTGCCCTCGGCACCGTGCGCGACTATGCGACGTCAGACGGGGCGACCGGAACGAAAGAGCTGTATTCGAAGGCGGCAAGACTCGCGACACGCGTTGCACCGGTCGATGCAACCGGTGCCGCGACGTCACTCGCATCGATCGCTGCAACCGGCTACTGCGGCTTCGTGATCGACGACGAGAACGTGATGTGGTCGTGGGGTGACTGCGGATCGCAGTATCTGTCGGGTCGAGGAACGACCGGTCGGCTGAATGCCTCGTCTGTGTACGGCCTCAAGTTCGATCGCATCGATGTTCCGTCGACGGCGCGCATCATGTCAATCGACAGTTCGTATCGGTACACATATGTCGCGGTCGCCAGCGGCGACGCTCGCGAGGACGTGAGCCTGTGGGCTTTCGGCAACACGAACACTCAGGTTTCGAACCACACGAACTATGCAGGCGACGGATCGTCTGCGAGCTATCTGCTTCCGGCCAAGGTCGACCTTCCGTACGGGTTCGACACCGCGTCGACGTCGCGGAAGCTGGCGACCATGTCATGCGGAGAACTGCACTGTCTCTCGACCACCACAGACGGTCGCGTATACGGGTGGGGCGATGTGCGGTACGGCTCGAGCAGCTCCTACAGCACCGGGGCAATCGTGCCCTCGTCGACGTCGGCCGCATACACCTACCACTACGACATCACGAGCAACCTCACAACCGCGATGGGAGTCGGCTCGCTCGTCAACCCGCGCGTGGCAGCCGGCACGTATTTCTCGCTCGTGGTCGACATCGGGGCGAACTCCACCGGCGGAACCGCGTACGGCTGGGGCCGAAACACGGGACGACAAGCCTCGACCGGCACTGCGACGACCGGAATGATCACACCGACAGCCGTCACCGGAGTCGGCGGCACGGCGGTGACAGACGTCGTGGCGGTGTCTGCAGGTGCGTCGCACAGTGTTGCGATCAGGGCCGACGGCTCGCTTCTCACCTGGGGCTCGGATCTCTACGGTCAATTGGGTGACGGCACGACCTCTGGCGGCTACGTTGCGTCGCCGACACTTCCACCTGGACGAATCGCAGTGCAGGCAATCGCCGCCGGCGGCTACACGATGGCGCGCCTCGACGACGGTTCGATCGTCGGGTTCGGTCTCAACAGGAGAGGTGTTCTCGGGAACGGCAACGCGACGAACCAGATCTCACCGGTTGCTGTGCTCGGTGGGCGCACGTTCGTCGACTTCGACACCTCTGGAAACCTTCGCAACACGGCAACGCCCGCGGCGGTCGCAGTCACCGAGGACGGAGACGTGTACGCGTGGGGAGCAAACGACTACGGCCAGGTCGGTCGCGGAGTCTCTGCAAGCTCGACGTCGTATTCCACCGCGCCGGTCGCGGTGCTCGAGGCGTCGGGAAGCACCGGGGCCGGTGTCGACGCGGTCGCGGCGGGATCCACCTGGAGTGCGGCCTATGGGAGGTTCGAGCCGCTCGTGGCACCCGAGCCGCCGACAGGAGTGTCGGCAACTGCGGGTGATGCATCGGTGACGCTTTCGTGGACGGCACCGTCGCCGTTCCGCGAGGTGTCGGCATACGAGATCACGGTGTCGGACGGATCGTCGAACAGTCTCGTCGCCGCCGGCGGCGGCGTCACGACGAAGACCATCGCGGGTCTCACCAACGGCACCACATACTCGTTCACTCTGCAGTCGATCAACCGGGTCGGTCGAAGCAATGCGACGTCGGCTGTCTCTGCGACACCGTCGACCATCCCCGGAGAGCCGTTCGGACTGGTGGCAAATCCGGCTGCGGGGTCGATCACTATGTCGTGGGCACCTCCGCTGACCGACGGCGGCTCTGCTGTTCTTGACTACACCGCGCGCGTTTTCGCGAACGGAGACGACCCCGGTGTCGATGCTCCGATCGCGACTGCCACGGTGTCGGACAACATAGCGACGTTCTCGACATCCGACGGCCTGGTGAATGGGACCGCCTACGACGTGTATGTGTCCGCGCGGAACGCGAACGGGTCGTCGGCAACCAGTGCGTCGGTGACGGCGGTGGTGCCGGGCCGTCCGTCGCCGCCGCGTGCAGTGACGGCATCGGGTCTGCCGTCAACTGCACGCGTGACCTGGTCGGTGCCGATCGCAGACGGCGGTGCACCGATCGTGTCGTATGTGGTGAGCGCGTACTCGGTTCCTGGAAACTCTCTCATTGACCGGGTCGTTGTCGATTCCTCGACATTCAGCGACGCGTCGCTTGCCCTCTCAGACGGCACCACCTACGAAGTCACGGTCGCGGCGTCGCAAGACGGATCGTCGTCCGACATTCCCGCCGCTGTTGCAGCGATGGGAACCGAGTCGGCACGGGTGACGGTCGTGGCAGGCAGACCGAGCCCGCCCGCGGCCCCTGTGGTGTCGCCGTCGAACGGTGCGCTCGTGGTGACATGGGTTCCGGTGGCAGATGTTCCGGGTGTCACCGTCACCCACTACAAGGTCAAGGCCGATGCGGGGTCGACCGTGACATCACCTGCCCTGACGCTCGCTGAGGCCCAGTGCGCAGACACCTGCTCCTACACGCTCGGCTCTCTGACGAACGGCACCTCGTATGACATCTCCGTTGCGGCCGCGGTCGGCGCGACCGACTCAGACTTTGGTCTGTTCGGTGCATCGACATCGGCGACTCCGCGTACCGTGCCGGGTACGCCGGCAAACATGGTTGCCGAGTCGGGCGATCGACAGATCGACGTCGCGTGGGAGCCGCCTGCTTCCGACGGCGGTTCGTCGCTGACGGGCTACACGGTGACTGCTTCCGACGGATCCGACACCGTCACGTCCACGGTCGGACCCTCGACACTGGCTGCAAGCCTTGCGGGTCTGACCAACGGCACCACATACACCGTGTCGGTCGTGGCAACGAACGTGGCCGGCGATTCTGCGACACCCGCGACGACAACCACGAAGGCCTACACCGTGCCGTCAGCTCCGTCTGTGACGGCGATCGGCCCCGCGACGTCGACGCTTGCCACGACCAAAAAAGCGAGCGACGGCGACACGGCCACCCTCACATTCGCGAGTGCGACGAATCTCGTGGCGGGAAATGTCGTGGACGTTGCCGGTCTGGGGGTCGAATTCGACGGCGAGGACATCGAGATCAGCGAGGTGACGACGACGTCCCCGTTCACGATCACCTACACCGCGCGGACCCCGGACCTCGTTGCAGAAATTGCGGCGGTCGGCACAGTGAAACTGGCCGGCATCTATCTTGCGTGGGACGCTCCCGACGACGGAGGCGACTCGATCACCGCATACAACGTGTCCGTCACCGACGGAAGCACCGCCGCGACGTACGTGGTGGCGAGCGGATCGGTCAGGCTGTCGAACGACGCCAACGCGACGGGTGCGACCACCTCGTCGTGTCCGTTCGCGTCACGCACATGCACAATCTCGAAGATCGAGTCGCTCGACGAGAGCGAGAACGCTGTCAACGTGCTGTTCTCGAACGGAAGCACGTACGTCGTGTCGATCTCCGCGACGAACAGTGCCGGCACCGGCGCGAGCGAGGCGCCCTCGATCGTGGTCGGTCAGCCCGACGAGCCGACCGGCGTGGACCTCGTCGCCGACGAGGGGAGTTTTGTTGCGTGCTGGGCCGATCCCGCCCGTATCCCCAGTGGGCGGTCGATCAACTCGTACCGCATCACAGCCGTTCGAGGCGCCGTGACCCGAACGAAGACCGTGTCGACCGACGATGTGGACTCATCGATCGCATGTCAGTCGCCAAAGGTGGGAGTGGTTGTCGACGAGTTCGACGACGGCACAAGCCCGGCGCGCGGGCTCACGTATTCGGTGAGTGTCGCTGCCTCGGTCTCCGCCGACGACGTGGCACCGGTCTTCGGGGCGGTCTCGGCGCTCGCCACCGTCGTGCCTCTCGGAGTTCCCGATGCGCCGACCCTCGCCTCGGTCGTCGTCGTCGACACGTCGGCAACGGTGTCGTGGACTGCGCCGGCGAATACCGGTGGACAGTCGATCACCGGATACGAGGTCACATCGAGCCCTGCGGGTTTCGGGTGCGTCACCACGCAACTCACATGTGCGGTGACAGGACTGAGTCGAGGCGTTTCCTACATCTTTACGATCGTGGCCAACAATCCGTCAGGGGCTAGTTCGGGCGTCTCTTCGCAGGCGGTCGCAGTTGCGACGACCACGACTACGACGACTGCTCCCGCACCGCCGACCGCAGTCACTCCTGCACCGACGACGGTTCCGCCGTCGACAACCACTTCAGTGCCGGTCAAGGCGGCATCGGTGTTGCTCTGGCGACAGTCGTCGGTGCGCGGGGCGATAGGCGGGAAGGTCATCACTGCCTCGAAGGCCGGGGCAACCGCCACCTACACCGTGAAGTCGCGAACCGCGACGCTCTGGTTCCGCGCAAGCCGCACCGGAGGAAAGGCCACGATCAAGGTCAACGGCAGAACCCGACGAACTGTCGATCTGTATTCGTCGAAGACAAAGTGGTTGAAGGTGACGGTCACGGCTCCGACAAAGTCTGCGAAATCGTCGAAGGTGTCGGTGGTCGTGTCGAAATCGAAGAACAAGAAGTCGAAGGGGACCGCCGTCGTGCTCGATGCGGTGTCGCCGTCGACCAAGTGCACCAAGGGATGCATCAAGAATCCGTCGCCGCCAAAGTCGTGAATCCCGCCGGATACGCTTCGCGCGTGCCCGTGTTGCGACTGTTCGCCGCCGCCCGTGAAGCCGCGGGCTGTTCGGAGGAGCGACTCCACGGCGCCACCGTTGCCGACGTTCTCGACGCGGCAGTTGCGCGCTTCGGAGACGGGTTCGCGGCCGTGCTGGCCACGAGCAAGGTGTGGGTGAACGGCGACGAGGTGCCCGCCTCGCACCCGGTCAGCGACGAAGATGAGGTGGCGGTGCTTCCGCCCGTCTCGGGCGGTGCGTGAGTGAGGAAGCCAGGAAGGGTGGTCGAGAGATGACTGAGCAACCCATGACGCTCGCCGACATTCGCGCCCGTCGCCACGAACTGCAGGCGGCAGAGGATGCGGTGTCGTTCGTGCGCCGCATGGCGCAGGGTCGGCTCGATCTCGTGAACGACGAGCAGCGCCGCCGAGCAAGCGGAGCCGAGCCGTCTGACCAGTCGCTCACCGATCGCCTCGCGGAAGTGTTCGGTCAGCAGCACGGTGGAGGCAGCGCCCGTCCGCCGCGCGAGACCGATGTGCCGGCCGACCATCCGCTCCTGGTGCAGCTCGATCAACTCTGCGACGAGTACCAGTTTGCGTCGCTCGAGACGCTCGATGACCGCACCCTGTCCGACCTCGAAGCGGCCCTCGGCATGTTCGAAAAAGAGTGCTCGCGACAACGCCACCAGTTGTTCGAGGAAATCGATGCTCTCACTGCCGAGTTGGTGCGCCGCGTTCGCGAGGGCGGCACCGGTTCGGTCGTGTCGGGGGAGTGAGACCGTCGTGAGTTCGGTCGGCGACTTCATTCGTCAGCAGCGCGAGAACGCCCAGCAGAGCATTCGCGACCTCGCGCGCGCCGCGGGAGTGTCGAACCCCTACCTCTCACAGATCGAGCGCGGCATCAAGCGACCGTCTGCCGAAATTCTCCAGCAGATCGCCCGCGCACTCGAGATTTCGGCCGAGAGTCTGTATGTGAGGGCGGGAATTCTGGACGGCACGCCCCCCGAGGTGTCGCCCGTGCCGGAGGCCATCTCCCACGATGAACGCCTGACCCCCGAACAGAAACAGAGTCTTCTTTCGGTGTATCGCTCGTTCATTTCCGCCAACGGACCGGCCGACGACGCTCCCTGACGGGAAGCATCTGCTCCGTCGGTAGGTTGATTCATCCATGCGTCGCGCCGCGGTCATCTCGCTGCACACGTCACCATTGGCCCAACCGGGCGTCGGTGACGGCGGAGGGATGAACGTCTATGTCCGCGAACTGGTCTCGGCTCTCGCACATGCCGGCGTCGACTGCACCACCTACACCCGCGCCTGGCGCGACGGCCTTCCGGCCGAGGTGCAGGTCGAACCGAACCACCGCGTCGTGCACGTGCCTGCCGGCGACACCGACATGCCGAAGGGTGACCTGGTCTCGATCGTTCCCGAGTTCACCGGCAAGGTTCTCGACCACATTTCTGCCGGCGGGGGCACCGACGTGGTGCACGCCAACTACTGGTTGAGCGGTCTCGCCGGCCACTCGTTGAAGCATGAACTCGACGTGCCGCTCGTGAGTACATTCCACACCTTTGCGAGAGTGAAGGCACTGGGCGGCGACCCCGAGAGCGCCGAGCGCGAACGTGCCGAGACCGAGGTCATCGGGTGTTCAGATGCCATCTGTGTCTCGTGCACCGAGGAAGAACGCCAGTTCACGTCGCTCTACGGCGAGCCGCCCGGGTCGGTTGAGGTCGTCGCCCCCGGTGTCGAGCATGCGTTCTTCGCGCCGGGCGACAAGCGCGGGGCGCGCAAGGCGCTCGAGTTGGGCGACGTGCCGGTGCTCCTGTTCGTCGGGCGCATCCAGCCGTTGAAGGGCGCCGATGTCGCAGTCGAATCGCTCGCGGCTCTCGGTCGCCGCGACGCGGTGCTCATCATCGTCGGCGGTGCGAGCGGCACCGAAGGCGAGACCGAGATGCGCCACGTGCGCGATCTCGCAGACCGGCTCGGAGTGGCGGGTCAGATCAGGTTCGTCGAGCCGCAAGCCCACCACATTCTCTCCACGTATTACCGCGCCGCCGACGTGGTGGTGGTTCCGAGTCGCAGCGAGAGTTTCGGCCTCGTCGCCCTCGAGGCGGCGGCGTGCGGAACGCCCGTGGTGGCGAGCGCCGTCGGCGGCCTGCTCACGATCATCGACGACGGCCGCACCGGATTCCTGGTTCCTGACCGTCTGCCCGACGTGTTCGCACGCGACATCGCCCGCATTCTCGACGAGCCGGCACTCGCCGCTTCCATGTCGGTTGCGGCGGCGGAGAAGGCGAAGGGGTACACCTGGAGCTTCGCGGCCGCGCGCCTGCGCCGCGCATACGCCGATCTCACGTCGCGCGACCGCATCGAGTGCCGGTGACCGAGGGACGCAGATGAGCGACCTCTGGGGAAACGACCACATCGAACTTCTCGATCGACACATCTCGGAATGGCTCGCCGAGATGTCTCGGCGCGACGGCAACATCGCCGCGATCGACCGGGGCGAGGCAGACGAGCACCGTTGGTACGTGCGCATGCGCGGCGAAGAGAAGGAGTTCACCACCGTGTGGCTCACTCTCGGCCAGCGCACGCTGCGCTACGAGACGTACGTGATGCCCCACCCGGAAGAAAATGCAGAGCAGCTCTGGGAACACCTGTTGCGCCGAAACGATTCACTCGTCGGGGCGCACTTCTCGATCGGCATCGAGGATGCGGTGTTCCTGCGCGGCGAGATGGCGCTGTCGCAGGTCACCGCCGACGAGCTGGACCGTGCGATCGGAACCCTCTGGTCGACCGTCGAGCGCGTGTTTCCGATCGCCATTCGCATCGGTTTCGCCTCGCGCTTCGCCGACTGAGCGGCTCGCTAACCTGCCTCGCATGACATCGCGCGCCCGACTCGTCGTTGTGGGCGGCGGCAACATGGGCACGGCTCTCGTTGCGGGGCTGGTGGCATCAGGGTGGGAGCCCGCAAGCATCACGGTTGTCGAGATCGACTCCGGCAAGCGTGCAACACTCGAACGCGACCTCGGGGTGCGCACCTCGGAGTCGGCTGTCGCCTCAGACGGTGCGATCGTGGCGGTGAAGCCGGGTGACGTGCCCGACGTCGTTGCCGACCTTGCCGCCCTGGGCACCCCGCGCATCGTTTCGATCGCCGCCGGAGTGCTGCTCGCGACGCTCGAGGCGTCTGCCGGCAACGCGGCGGTCGTGCGTGCGATGCCGAACACCCCGGCACTGGTGCGCGAGGGCGTGACAGCGATCGCCGGTGGCGCTCGCTGCACCGACGACGACATGAAGTGGGCCGACGAGGTCCTCTCGGCTGTCGGCACGGTGGTGCGCGTTCCCGAGAGCCAGATGGACGCGGTCACCGCGGTCGCAGGGTCGGGTCCCGGATACCTCTTTCTTGTTGCCGAGGCTCTGCTCGATGCGGCACTTGCGGAAGGTCTTCCGCGCCCGACTGCCGACGCACTCGTGCGCCAGTTGTTCCGCGGCGCCGGTGCCCTGCTCGCCGCATCCGACGAGTCGCCCGCAACATTGCGCGAGCGGGTCACGTCACCGAACGGCACGACGGCTGCCGGCTTGGCCGAGTTCGAGAATGCGCGACTTCGTGAAACGGTGAACAAAGCGGTGCGCGCGGCCGCCGCCCGCAGCGCAGAAATGGGACGATGAGCCGTTTTTGCCCTCGTGCATCGCTGCACAAATCGACAAGTCGTCTGTTCGTTCGTCGGTGCACAAGCACGGCCGGACCGTGACCGATCATTTCAGAAAAAAACCCCGCGGTTCCTTTTGTCTTGTCGAGCCGGTGGTGTAGTTTGTGACGCAGGTCACCGGGAGCAGGCAACTGCGAACGGGAGTCGCGCCCAGATCCATCGGGTTCAAGGGCAGCGCCGAGGGGCCGGTGCCGTCGGGGGGTTGGCACCGGCCCCTCGCTTTTTCTCCCGGTCGACTCCGACAGGTTCCCGCAGCACTTGTTCTCGTCTCTAGGGTTCTCGCGTGCACCAACACGTCTCGCTGCTCACCGACTACGGACTCGACGACGAGTTCGTGGGCGTGGTGAAGTCGGTGATCCTCGACCTCGCGCCGCACGTGAACATCACCGACATCACGCACGGCATCGCACCTTTCGACGTGCGCGCCGGGTCGCTCGCTCTCGCACGTGCCGTGCAGTACGTGCCGGCGGGAATTGTTCTCGCGATCGTTGACCCCGGCGTCGGGTCGTCGCGGCGTGCAGTCGCAGTGGAAGTGGTGGGTGGCCGCGGCATTCTGCTCGGCCCCGACAACGGACTCCTCGCTCCGGCTGTCGCAATGGCAGGCGGCGCCGAGCGCGCATTCGAACTCTCGAACACGTCGCTGCATCTTGATGCTCCCGGAGCTACCTTCGCCGGGCGCGACATCTTCGCCCCGGTCGCGGCGCATCTGTGCAACGGAGTGGCAGTTGAAGAGGTCGGCGACGAGATCGATCCGGCACTCGTGATGCCGGCAGTGGTGCCGCTCGCCTCCGATGAATCACATGCGGCGCACGGGGCAGGTCTCCGATGCGAGGTGACGTGGGTCGACCGCTTTGGCAACTGCCAGCTGAACGTCGGACGCGACGAGACGCGGCACCTGGGCGACGTGATCAAGATCGTTCTTCCCGGCGGCGGGTCGAGCGACGACGTGGTGCGCGTCGCACGCGTCACCGACCACTACGGCGGAATCGGCGAAGGATCGCTCGGGCTGGTCGTCGACTCGTACGGCATGCTGTCGGTCTGCCTCGACCGCGCCTCGGCGGCCGAGATGCTGGGCACCGGCGAGGGCGACGCGGTGCTGTTGTTTGCCGGTGAAATGCCCGTCGGCACGGCGTCCGTGGAGATCCGCCCGGCTCGCTAGGGTGCTGTGCGTGCGCCCTGCCACAACGCTCACCGTCGGCCTGTTGCTCCTTCTTATTCTCGGAGCCGGCCTTCTGAGCCTGTTGTCGCTCGGGTGAACCACGCGCCGTTGCGGTGCCCACGCACCTGAGGGGGAAACACAGGTGAACCTGGCTCACATCATCGACTCTCATCCTGCCGATGCGACTGCTCTCGTCAGTCGGGGTCGCACGACCACGTACGGAAGTCTTCGCGAGCAGGTCGCCGCCGCGCGCGGCGCCTTCGCCGAACTCGGCGTCAGCAAAGGTGACGTGGTGGTGCTGCTGTGCGGAAACAGCCGGTACTTCGTCGTTGCGTATCTCGCCGCCCTCGGTCTCGGCGCCGTGGTCTGCCCGTTGAACCCGACGAGCCCGGCACCCGAGCTCGAGCGCGAGATCGCCGAGGTCTCTCCCGTTGCCGTCGTGATCGAGCCGGCCGCGTTCGACGCGTGGAAGGGCATGCACGCATCCGTCGCCGGATCGGTGCGCTCAGTCATTGCCACAGAGGGGCACCGCCTCGCCGATGCCGCCACGTTCGAAGAGATGCTTCGTCATGACCCCGTGGCGATCGTCGAGGTCGACGAGTCGCACCCGGCGGTCTACATGTTCACTTCGGGAACCGCAGGTTCGCCGAAGGCCGCCGTGATCACGCACGGAAATCTTTCGTCGAACATTGCCCAGACGGATTCAGCCGAAAGACTCGGCCCGAACGACGTCGTGTTCGGTGTGCTGCCGGTCCACCACATCTTCGGGTTGAACGTCGTGATCGGTCTCACGCTCGCAGTCGGCGCGTCGGTTGTGTTGGTGCAGCGGTTCGACCCGGTGTCGGCGATGGAGACGCTCGTCGACCGGGGCGTCACGGTCATACCGGGGGCGCCGAGCATGTGGATCGCGCTCGCACAACTCGACCATCCGTCTCGCGAGTCGTTCGCCGGCGTTCGTCTGGCGCTGTCGGGAGCATCGAAGCTGCCCGAGCACACTGCGAACTCGCTCAACGACCGATTCGGTCTGAAGGTGCGCGAGGGGTACGGCCTCACCGAGGCCTCGCCGGTGGTGACGAGTTCCGTCGGGACCGAATGGTTCCCCGGGTCGGTCGGCGTGCCGGTTCCCGGCTGCGAAGTGCGCGTTGTCGACGAAGACGAGGAAGATGTGCTCGTCGGCGACACCGGTGAGATCTGGGTACGCGGGCCGAACGTGTTCGCCGGCTATCTGGGCGACGCGGAGGCGACATCGAGAGTTCTCACCGCGGACGGCTGGTTGCGCACCGGCGATGTCGGCGTGATCGACGAGGAGGGCCGGTTGTTCATCGTCGATCGTGCAAAGGACCTCATCATCGTGTCGGGGTTCAACGTGTTCCCCGCAGAGGTCGAGTCGGCGATCAACACCCACCCCGACGTCGTCGAGTCGACCGTGATCGGAACGGCGCATCCCCACACAGGCGAGTCGGTGCGCGCGTATGTCGTGCTGCGGCCGGGGGTGCATCTCGACGAGGACGCACTCATCGACCACTGCCGCGCGAGACTCGCGCGCTACAAGTGTCCGTCAAAGGTTCTCTACGTCGATTCGTTGCCGCGCAACCTGGTCGGCAAGGTGCAGCGCTACGCCCTTCGGTGAACCGGCAGTCAGCCGCGGCGCACGTTCGACGAGTTGCTCGCAACGAGGAAGCCGGCAAAGAGAATCGTGATGCCGGTCAGCAACGTGACGGCGAAAGCGGTGTCATCGCCGAGTCGTCCGGCGAGGCTGCCACTCGCCGAGAGGGTGGCGGCTCCGAGTGCGATCAACACGTTGCCCGCCGCCAGCATTCGCGCCGATCCCACCTGACGCTTGGCAGAGGCGGTGACCGTCGGTGTCGATCCGCGCACGACGCGCCACGCCGACCACGCCGCGCCGACGAAAATGACGAGAGCCGGGAGCGCCGATCCGACGGTCGCCAGAACGCGGGGCACGATGCCGAACAGGTCGCGACCTTTCGGCAGTGCGTCGCTGGGCACGGACCCGCGCATCGGAGCGACGGCCACGACACCGGCCGCGAAACCGGAAAAGACGAGCAGCACGCGCGTGGTGATGCGCCCGACCGACGGTCCGCCGAGCAGGTACACAGTGCCGAGCGCGAGCCAGGGCACGTTGATGACCGCACCGAATGCGAAGAAGACACGAAAGCTCGCTTCGCTCCACCCGCGCGCCCCGGCCCACCAGAGCGACGCCGCGGCGACGGCGAACAGGGCCATGGCGACAGTCCAGGCCAGTTCATGTGGTCTTCTACGGCGAAACCACCTGTCGAGCGTGCTGAGCCCGAATGCGACCGAAACGATCACCGACGCGGCTGCGAGCGCCGTGTTCAATGTCACGCCCGGAAAGGCTATGGCTCAGGCCACAGAACGGGAACCGGCACGGAGTTCTCCAAGTGCCGGAGAAGGCAATAGCCTTCCCCACGTGTCGGAATCCCCCCGCCGTCGCATTCCCGAGGCTGCCCTCGGACGCCTGCCGGTTTATCTCCGGATTCTTGGCGACCTTGCCGCCGACAACGTCGCCCAGGTGTCGAGCGACCAACTTGCGGATCACGCCGGGGTGAACGCGGCCAAGGTGCGCAAAGACCTCTCGTACCTCGGAACTTACGGAACGCGCGGCGTCGGGTACGAGGTGCAGTACCTCACCTATCAGATTCAGCGCGAACTGGGGCTCAACCATTCCTGGCCGCTCGTGATCATCGGGGCGGGAAACCTCGGCCAGGCACTCGCCAACTACGCCGGCATCACCGAGCGCGGCTTCCACGTCGTCGGTGTGTTCGACAAAGACGAGTCAAAGATCGGCTCGGTCGTCGGAGGTGTCCGGGTGCGCCACGTCGACGACCTGCCGTCGGTGACGTCGGCCAAGGCCGTCGCCATCGGGATCATCGCGACACCCGCCGAGCACGCACAGGATGCGGCCGACTCGCTCGTGCGCGCCGGGGTCGGCTCGGTGATGAACTTTGCTCCGACGGTGCTGAACGTTCCCGACGACGTCAACGTGCGCAAGGTCGACCTCGCGCTCGAGCTGCAGATACTCAGTTACTACGAGCAGTGCCGCCTCGGCGACATGCGTGGCGACACCGGTCCGGTCAGCGCCTAGGGTCTCGTTGTGTCAATCGTCGTCATCGGTCTGAACCACCGAACGAGCCCTGTCGAGGTGCTCGAGCGGGTGATGATCCCCGAGGCGGAGATGCAGAAGGCCCTCCACGGCATCGCCTCTCGCGACGACATTCGCGAGGCTGTGCTGCTCTCGACCTGCAACCGCACCGAGGTCTATGCCTCGGCCGAGCGGTTCCACGGCGCGTTCGACGACATTCGCGACTTCTTCTGCGAAGTCAGCGGTCTCTCGTCGGACGAGATTGCGCCGCTTCTCTACACACAGCACGACGAGTGGGCGGTGTCCCACCTGTTCGCCGTCTCGAGCGGCCTCGACTCGGCCGTGCTCGGTGAGACGGAGATTGTCGGGCAGGTTCGCGGTGCGTGGGAACGAGCAATGGGCGAAGGGGTGTCGCGGTCGACGCTGAACCTTCTCTTCCGCCACGCGCTCGAGGTGGGAAAGCGCGCCCGCACGGAAACGGGAATCAGCAAGTCGACGGCGTCGGTCTCGCATGCGGCCGTCGAGATGGCGACCGAGATTCTGGGAACGCTCGACGGGTCGCGCGTCGTGGTGGTCGGCGCCGGGGCAATGGGCGAGGGAGTGGCTGTTGCCCTGTCGCGAGCAGGCGCAGGCGTGACTGTCGTGAACCGCAGCCACGAGCGCGGCACTGCACTTGCCGACAAGGTGGGGGCATCGCTCGTCGACTTCTCGCAGCTCGAGTCGGCGCTCGCATCGGCCGATGTGGTCGTGGCGTGCACCGGGTCCGGCGAGCAGGTGGTGACGGCGGCGATGATCGAACGGGTGCGCACGGGCAGCACCGCACCGCTGCTGGTGGTCGACATTGCGCTTCCGCGCGACGTCGAGCCGGTCGTCGGAGAGATCGACGGGGTCACCCTGCGCGACCTCGACGATCTCTCGCGGTGGGCGTCGCGTGGCATCGAGCAGCGGTCGGCCGAGGTCGACCAGGTGCGCTCGATCATCACCGACGAAGTCGAGCGGTTCGTGTTCGAGCAGGCGAAGCGCCAGGCGGCGCCGCTCGTCGCTCAGATGCACGAGGCGGCCGAGCGCGTCCGCGTGTCCGAGATCGAGCGCTTTTCGGCGAAGCTCGACGGGCTCGACACCGCCCAGCGCGACGTTGTCGAGGCGCTGACGAAGGCGATCGTGGCAAAACTGCTGCACCAGCCGTCGGTGAGTCTTCGCGACGCCGCGGGCACGCCCCAGGGCGAGCGCCTCTCGGCGGCGGTGCACGACCTGTTCCATCTCGACTGACGCGTCGTGACCTGCCGGTGTCGGCCCGTCTGCGTTTAGTGTCGTTCGGGTCATGACCGTTCTCCGCATCGCCACCCGCTCGAGCGCCCAAGCCCGCACCCAGGCGGCGGCACTGGCCGAGGCGGTCGTTGCGGCACACCCGGGCGTCGAGATCGAATGGGTGTGGGTCGACACCACGGGTGACCGCGATGCGACGACGCCGCTGCACCAGATGGGCGGACAGGGCGTCTTCGTGAAGGAGGTGCAGCGAGCCGTGATGGAGGGTCGCGCCGACGTGGCGGCGCATTCGGCGAAAGATCTTCCTTCGTCGACGCCGGATGAACTCGTGATCGGGGCGTTCACGCGCCGACGGACTGCAAACGATGCACTCGTCGGCTCGAGGCTGGACGACCTCGCTCCCGGGGCGACGATTGCGACGGGGTCGGTTCGCCGCCGCGCCCAACTCGCACGGTTGCGCCCCGATCTCGAGTTCATCGACTTGCGCGGGAACATACCGACGCGCCTGGAGCGGGTGCCCGACGGCGGCGCGATCGTGATGGCAGTTGCCGCTCTAGAGATTCTCGGTCTCACCGAGCGCATCGCCGAGATGCTCGCGATCGGGTCTGCGGTGCCGATGGTGGGTCAGGGATGCGTGGCCGCCGAGTGCCGCGCAGACGACGTCGTCACGGCGGGCCTATTGGCGGCCGTCGACGACGGGGCGACTCGTCGCGCGGTCGAATGCGAGCGGGCCTTCCTCGCCGAACTTGGCGCAGGGTGTTCGATGCCCGTCGCGGCTCACCACGACGCGGACGGAGTGCTGCGGGCCTTCATGGCGCGCGACGACGGGTCGCATCCGGTGCAGCTCGAGCGCCATGTCGCGGCGAACGATGACCATGTCGCGGTCGGTGCCGAGATAGCGGCGCAGTGCCGCGCACAGGTGTCGGCCGGCGGACGGTGACGGTGACGTCGCCGCTCGGGGGACGCAGCGTGGTGATCACGCGATCGGCACGGCAGAACGCGCCGTTGCGCGACATGCTGTCTGAGCGAGGGGCAGAAGTCATCGAGTTGCCGTTGATCGAGATCGTCGAGCCCGACGACGACGGGGTGGCACGAGACGCCGCGCTCGAACGAGCAGGCGAACACGACTGGATCGTCGTCACGTCGCCGAATGGTGCCGAACGCGCGGCCCCGTATCTCCGCGATGTCAGTGCCCGCACGAGTGTTGCCGTCGTCGGAGAAGCAACGGGCCGCGCCCTCGGGTGCGAGGTGTCGCTCACTGCCGAGCCGGCCATTGCCGACGCACTTGCCGAGCAGTTTCCCGCGGGCACAGGGTCTGTGCTGCTGGTGCAGGGAAACCTGGCAGACGACACATTGCGGCGGGCGCTCGTCGACAAAGGGTGGACGGTGACGAAGGTTGAGGCGTACCGAACCGTGCATCGCACGGCCGACCGCGAGAGCATCGAGCGCGCGCGAACGGCCAACATCGTTCTGTTCGCATCGGGCAGTGCCGTTCGTGCGTGGAGAGACGTGGTCGGATCTGAACCGCGATGCTCGGTGGCGATTGGGCCGTCGACGGCGGCGGCGGCACGCGAGATCGGCTACTCGGTTGCCGTCGTGGCCGAAGAGCATTCTCTCGGGGGTCTGGTGGACGCCGCCGAGCGCGCCGCGGAGCATCTCTGACCGTCGGCGCACAGACGCCAATAACATCTGGCAGGTGACTTTTCCGACCTCGCGTCCACGGCGCCTGCGCACCACAGAGGCAATGCGCGACCTGGTCGCCGAGACGAGGCTCCATGTCTCCGACTTCGTGGCGCCGCTCTTCGTGCGGGAGGGCATCGATACTCCCCAGCCGATCTCGTCGCTGCCGGGCGTGGTGCAGCACACGGTCGCATCGCTCGTCGATGAGGTCTCGGTTCTGCGCGACCTCGGAGTGCGGGGCGTGATCCTGTTCGGCGTCCCCGACGAGAAAGACGAGACCGGATCGTGCGCCCACGACCCGGACGGCATTGCACAGCGTGCGCTCGGCGCGTTGCGCGCAAGCGTTGGCGACGACATGGTGATCATGGCCGACCTGTGCGTCGACGAGTACACCTCGCACGGTCACTGCGGAGTGCTCGATGCGAACGGTGACGTCGACAACGACGCCACCATCGAGATCTACGCGCGTGCCGCCGTCGCACAGGCGCGTGCCGGTGCGCACGTGGTCGCACCCAGCGGAATGATGGACGGCCAGGTCGGTGCCATTCGTGCCGCGCTCGACGCGGACGGTCACCAGAACGTCGCGATCATGGCGTACGCGGCGAAGTACGCATCGGCTCTCTACGGCCCGTTCCGCGAGGCGGTCGACGTGCAGATCGCCGGCGGGGGACACAGGCGCGGCTACCAGCAGGACATGCGCAACCGCCGCGAGTCGATGCGCGAAGTCGCAGAGGACATCGAACAGGGCGCCGACATCGTGATGGTGAAGCCGGCGCTGTCGTATCTCGACGTCATTGCCGACGTGCGGGCGTCGTTCGACGTGCCGGTTGCCGCGTATCACGTGAGCGGCGAATACTCCATGATCAAGGCGGCCGCCGAACGCGGGTGGATCGATCACGACGCGACCGCGCTCGAACATCTGACTTCGATCAAGCGCGCCGGCGCGGACATCATTCTCACCTACTTCGCGCGCTGGTTCGCCGAGTCGGCACGGTGAGCGAGCCATGACCGGACTCGTTCCTTTCTGTGATCCCGTCGCGTGTCCCACTTCGGGCTGCGATCCGGTGGTCTGCACCGGAGCAGCCACGCCCTCCAGTGCCGAGGTCTTCGAACGGTCGGCGCGCGCGATACCAGGCGGCGTGAATTCGTCGATTCGCGCGTTCAAGTCGGTGGGTGGCACGCCCTATGTCGTTGCGCGCGCCCAGGGTGCTCACGTGTGGGATGTCGACGGGCGCCGCATGGTCGATCTGGTGCAGAGCTACGGCGCGGTCATCCTCGGTCATGCGCATCCGCGCGTCACGGCGGCGATCCGCGCGGCCGCCGGCGACGGCACCTCGTACGGCGCGCCGACGCCGCGCGAAATGAAGCTCGCAGAGGCGATCGGAGAACGGGTGCCGTCGTGCGAGCGCGTGCGGTTCATGAACTCAGGCACCGAGGCGACGAGCACCGCGGTTCGACTCGCGCGTGGTGTCACGGGCCGCAAACGCATCGTCACGTTTCACGGCAACTTCCACGGCGCGACCGACGCGCTGCTCGCGGCCGGCGGAAGCGGAATCGCCACTCTTGGTTTGCCCGGCACGGCCGGTGTTCCCGACGAAGCAGTCGCGAACACCTGGGTGATGCCCTACAACGAGGTGCCGACACTCGACGACGACGTCGCCGCGGTGTTCGTGGAACCGGTGGCGGCCAACATGGGCGTCGTCGCACCGGCTCCCGGTTTTCTCGAAGGACTGCGTGCTGAATGTGACAGGGTCGGTGCGTTGCTCGTGTTCGACGAAGTCATCACCGGTTTCCGACTCGGCAAGGGCGGTGCACAGGCGAAGTACGACGTGCGCCCCGATCTCACGTGCTTCGGCAAGGTGATCGGTGGCGGTCTGCCGATCGGTGCAGTCGGCGGCCGTCGCGGCGTGATGGAGAACCTGACGCCGCTCGGTTCGGTGTTCCACGCCGGCACGCTCGCCGGAAACCCGCTCGCCACCGCGGCCGGTCTCGCGGCTCTCGACGAACTGAGCGACGACGTCTACATGGAACTCTCGGCTCGCGCGCGTCGACTGGCGGCGACGCTTCGCGACGCGTGCGCGGTCGCCGGCGTTGCGGCGCAGTTCCCCGTGGTCGGAACGCTCGTCGGCATGCATTTCGGCGGAGCACTCGGCAACGAGAATGCACGCAACTTCGACGATGCACGTCTCACCGACGAGGCGCTCTTCGCACGAGTCTTCCACTCGATGCTGGCGGCAGGAGTTGCAATGCCCCCGGGTGCGTACGAAGCACTGTTCGTGGGGCTTGCCCACGACGATGCGGTGCTCGACGAGGTTGCCGAGCGCACCGCCGCGGCACTCGGCAAACTGGGCGGGTGAAATTCCGTCTCGCGATCGCGGCAACACTTCTTGTCGCGATCGTGGTCGTGGTGACGAGGGGAGGAAACGACGGTGTTCCTGCCCCGCCCGCGGAAATTCTCCGACGTATCGACCTCGTCGCACTTGTCGAGTCGGTCAACGTCGACACCGGCTGGGAAGAGTCGGGCGGGCGCACGACGGCGGCGATGCGCCTGTCTCTCGATGATCTGCGCACACTGACGATTCCTGCCGGAACTCTCACCGAGAATCGCGACGATCCGGTGCGGTGCACCAGCTTCGACGCGGCGCGCTCGTGCGTGCTCCTGGCCGACATGCTGGGCGAAGCCGTTGTGTGGTTCGTGCTGGTTCCCGCCGATCGCATGCGCGGCGCAGAGCGACTCACGCTGCCCGGGCTGGTCGATATGCGCGACAACGGAAACGAAGGCGTGCTGCGAAACGGGTGGGTGGTGCCGCTCGCGTCACCGGTCCGCCGGGAATGCGGAGACATTGACACGGCTCACTTGCGCGACTTCATCACGCGCTTTCCGCACACGGCATCGCGCACGGTGCTCGACCTGACCACCGACAGCGTCGTTCGCGTCGAGTGCGCGTAGAAGGTTGTCGTCAGCGCGCCGCTCGGCGCGCGCTGGTCACTTTGTGCCGGGGCGCGGCTCGGTGCCGACCTTGATGGGAGCCGGCATGAGACTCGCGAAGTCGCTGTCGATCGTCTCGAACGACGTGGTGCCTGCGCGAAGGGCCGGGTAGATCGGCGACTCGGGCGAGCACCAGTTCTCCCACTCAGCCGCCCATTCCTCGCTCGCAGGGTCTGCTCCGGACAAGTCATAACGGATGTGGCAGACGACTCCGAGGATTTCGGCCTCGCTCAGTGCTCCTCCGGCTGACGGACCCTGCTGCGGCATCGGATTGCCGTTGTAGCCGAGGGGCACGCGCGCACCGCCCTCGCGCTCGGGGTTTCCGTACTCCTTCAATCCCGCCGCGACGTATTGCTGGCTTCCGGTGTAGACGAAGTTGAGCATGTCCTCGATGTGCGGGAACGTCTTCAACGCTTCACCCTGGTACAAAACCTGCCCTGCACCACCCGAGCCGTTGCCTCCGTGGCAACCGGCGCATGTTCCGTAGACCTCAAGACCTGTGGCGATCGGACCCGCGGCCACCTTCTCGGCGGGCTTGAGAGCGATGAGATAGACGAACGCCCACACCGGGAGCAGTGCAAGGGCAGACATTGCCCAGAAAGGAATCTTTCGGCGCTCCTTCGCGGCCTTGACATACGGCGGATCGGGCACGACCTTCTTCTCGGCGGGTGTAGCCGACTTCGCGGGCGCGGCAGACGCAGCAGTTGCCGGTGTCGAGGACGTCGTCGCAGGCACAGACGAGGCCGGTGCGGCCTCGCCCGACGTCTCTGCACGTCGAGCCTTGGACCGGTTCAGCAGGTGCTCGGGGATTTCGGTCACTGTGTCGTACCTCTCGGGGCCATTGTGAGTCGGTTGGTCCGCAACTGACGGGCCGTTTCCTACCGACAACGATAGACAGTTCGCGGTCGCCGACGGCAACCAATCGCGACGGCCTCGGTCACAAAGGCACAACCCCGATGTGTCAGACGCCATGAATTTTTCCCGGGTCGGGGAATGGTCGCTGGCAGGGGTTGCGTGGCTAGTGTTCAGGGAACAACGGGCTCCCCGAAGCCCTCAGTCTCACAACCGGAGAAGAAGAACCGCCCATGCTCGCGATCGACATCCTCAGGTGGCCAGGGATGAACCAAGCGTTCCTGTTTTCGTTCTTCCTGACGACCGCAATGGCACTCGTGGCAGTGCCCTACGGAAAGCGGCGCCCGGTCGGGCGGCCCGTGACGTGGGGCGAGGCGATGCTCGGCTCGGTGTACGTGTTTTTCGTGATGTTCCTCGCATTCGGGGTCGTGCCGCACCAGTTCATCGTGCACGCCGACAACGACCTCGGCTGGCGCAAGGACAAATTGGTGAACGGGCCCTTCGACATCTTCGTTGCAAAGGCGAACGGCGGGAGTTTCCCGTTCACGATCACCTACGAGGCAATTCGCGACATTCTCGTGATCGGGATCCACGTGGTCTACGTCGGTCTCATGATCTGGCTCTTCGCCTGGTGGCAGAAGCGGGGCGACGCCGTCGCGGGCAAGGAAATCGAGAAGTCGACGTACGGACGTCCGTTGGTGAAGAAGGCATAGGAGGAGCGACATGGCACGCACAGACGCCAATCCGCCCATGCCGGAGTGGTCGACCGAGTACCAGCTGGTCGAGGTCGACGCCGACTACCTGGGTCGCGCGGTCAAGCCGAAGCAGTTCATCCACATCGATCAGTCCGAGTGCATCATGTGCGAGGGCTGCGTCGACATCTGCCCCTGGAAGTGCATCCA